>JBMOQZ010000236.1:0-110777 GCA_049322475.1 Myxococcota bacterium
CGCGACCCGTCGCCGTGGGGGTCGACCCGAGGGACGAGTCGGCGAAGGAAGCGACCAGGATACGCGCCTCTTCGGGCGCTTCGTCGTGGGGGGCGAAACGCAAGTGCAGCAGCGCCCGCGCCACGTCCGCGTGGCCCGCGGCGAGCGCGCCCTCCGCCACCTCGTAGAGGTACGAGGCCTCGGCGTCCTGCAGCCGGTCGCCCACGCCCGCGCGCACGCGGGCGACGACCTCGTCCCAGGCCACGGGCTCGCCCGCCCGCCGCGAGACGTCGACCTCCACGCACAGCCGGATGGCCGTCATCTCGAAGGCCATCCCGTCCGGAATCCGGATGGCGCCGAGGGCGGCGCGCGCGGCGGCGGGCTCCCCGATGGCGGCGAGGGCCCGCGCGCGGAAGAGCTCGAGGAAGATCCGGGGGCCGTCCTTGAGCCCGTCCAGCGACACGCCCCGAAGCACCTCGTGGGCCTCTTCGAGCTGGCCCCGCAGGAGGGCGATCTCGGCGCGTGCGGAGGCGGCGAAGGCGGTGACGCCGGGCGTGAGCCGGAGGGCCTCCGCCTCCCAGCGCTCCGCCTCCGCTGCCGAGCGGCGCCACAGTTGCCGGTTCATCATCGCACGCGCGAACATCGAGCCCAGCTGCCGATTGAGTGCGTGTCGCGCCGCGACGGACGAGAAGAGCCTGAGGGCGTCCTCCATGTACCCGAGGTCGCGGAGCGCCATCGCGAGCCCGAGCGTGGCCTTGAGCTCGCCCGTGCGATCGCCGAGCTCGGACGAGCGGGCGAGCGCCCGCCGGTAGGCTTCCGCGGCCCTCGCGGAGTGCCCGGCCGACCCGGCCTCCCGCCCCTCGCCGAGGAGGGCCGTGACCTCGGCCGAGGTGGGCGGGAGCTCGCCCTCCGCCAGCCGCAGGAGGCCCGGCGCGAGCCGCGGGGCGACATCCACCTCCGTCAGGTGCACGCGGTCGCCCGCGCTCGCCACGTCGAGCGGGGCCCCCTCGGGCTGGTCGGCCAGCCAGAGGCGCACGAGCTCGCCGTCCAACGGGCCGCGCGCCGCCAGGGCGACGACCCGGACGGGCCGATCGGGGGCGAGCTCGGCCTCCGCGACGACGCCCTCCACGAGCGCCTCCGCGTCGCCGAGGAGCTCGACCCGCCCGTCCGCGACGCCGAACATCACGAGGTGGGTGGCGTCGGGGTCGTAGGCGCGGACGCCACGCTCGGTGCGGGTGATCTCGAGCGCGCCGCCGCGGTAGACGCCGGGCGAGAACGCCGGCGCGCGCGCCACGAGCATCGTCAGGGGCGGCGGCGCCCGCCGCGCGGCGAGGCGGGACCGGAGCGCCTCCGGGCTCGGGACGGGCGGGGGCTCGCCGCCGTCCGCGAACCGGGAGGACAGGCGCGCGTCCAGCAAGATCAGCGCGATGCAGTCCGGGCACGTGGCCGCGTGCTCGCTGGCCCAGGCGGGCCACGCGGCGCGGGTGCGGGGGTCGAGCCGCCCGTCGAGCAGCCCGGCCTCCTCCATGCGGTCGTGGGTCGTCTTCACTTCAGCCATCCGGCCGAGCGCAGGTGCGCCTCGGCGACGTCGCGGATTCGCGCGCGGCGCTTCCGCAGCGCCGACCCGGTGAGCCGCACGTCGGTGGTCGCCTCGACGTGGGCGAGGATCTCGCGGTCGGTCATGCCCGCGTCCAGGCAGTCGAAGATGCACTGGTTGGCGGGGCCGTCGAGCCGCGCCCGCACCTCGAGGAGCAGCGTGACGAGCTCGTCGCGGGCCTGCGGATCGTCGAGCCCCCGGGGCGGGTGGAGCCGCTCCCCCAGCTCGAGCCAGTCGGTCCGCCCGCGGCGCCGGGCCTTCCGCCAGGTGAGCGCCTCGTAGTAGGCGACGGCGAAGACCCAGGCGTCGAGACCGGCGACCCGCGACGCGTCCAGGCCCACGTAGAGCCGGGCGAACACGTCCTGCGCCACGTCCTCGACGGCGGGGCCGTGGACGCCGTGGGACCACAACGCCGCGCACACCCGGCGGTGGTAGAGGCGCCACAGGCACGCGAAGGCCGTGGTGACGTCGCCCGCGACGAGCGCGTCCCGGAGGCGCGTGGCGTGCTCGCTGGACATACGGCGCGCCGATTGTGCCGCACGAACACGTCGCGTGCGAGCCGGTCGTGAGCGCCTGCCGTCGTCATCCTTCCGCGTCCTCCACCAGAAAGGGCGCGAGACGCCCCGTCGTCCCGCTGGCAGACGAAATTTATTTTTCACACTCGGGCGGGACGGAGCGCCGAGTTCGGCCCTTACCGCACAAGGAGCCGCCGCCGTGAATTCCTCGCCCGCCCATCGCGAAGCCGTCCCGAACCCGTTCGTCATCCCCCGCGAGGACGACGCGATCACCGTGGCGCAGGCGCTCGTGCAGGACCGCACGCGCGCCCGGGTGACGCGGGCGGAGGCCTGGGTGAGCGCCGGCGCCTCGGTCACGATCGTGCGAATCACCGCCGAGGGACGCGTGGCCCACCTGATGTACGTCGTCGCGAGCCCCGCGGTCGACGAGATCGAGGACCTCGCGCGGATCCTCGCCGCCTCGCCGGACGGCGCGGACGAGGGGGCCACACTGTGGCTCGTCGTCCCGGACGACGCCGTGCCGCGCGCCCGCGCCGCGCTCGTCCACGCGGGCATCCCGCCGCGCGTCGGCGGCTACGTGCTGGAGGGAGGGGGCGCCGTCCGCTTCGGCTGGTGGTGACGCATCTGGCATGCTGAGGGCATGCTCGCCCTGCTCGCCTGCGCTCCCCCCGATCCCGCGACGTCGCGCCCTTCGGGCGACGACCCCGAGGACGACCCGACGGCGACGGCCGACACCGGAGGGACCGTCGACCTGCCGCTGGGCGACAACGTCACCCGGCTGGGCGCGTGGCGGGCGGAGGGGCTCTTCGAGTCCATCGGCGTGCTGCCGCTCGGGGGCGACCACGCCCTCGTCTGCGCGGGCGCCTCGCCCCTCGCGGTGTTCGACCTCGCGGGCGACCCCTCTCCCGCCGCGGAGGTGAGCCTCCCCGCCCCGGCCGGCGGCTTCCGCTGCCAGCACCTCGCGGCCACCGGCGACGGCCGCGTCCTCGCCTCGCACCACGGGGACGAGACGGGCGCCTCGTGGATCGGCCTCGCCGACGTTTCCGATCCCGCGGCGCCGCGCGGCCTCGACGGGTGGGCGGGCGACCTCGCGTTCGAGGGGCTCGCCGCCGCGGGCGACGTCGCGTACGCGGCCGTCCACGAGGCCGGCGTCGTGCGCATCGACCTCGCCGGCGACGTCCTCGGCGAGCCCGTGCCCTTCGGCGACGTCGCCGGCAACGCGTACGCGCTCGCGCTCGGCGACGACCGGCTCGCCGTCGGGACCTCGGACGGCACGATCGAGCTGCTCGACCTCGACGGCGCGCGTGTCGGCGAGGTCGCCACGTCCGGCCCGGTCTTCGACCTCGCCTGGCTCGCCGACGGATCGCTGATCGCCGCGTGCGGCGCCGGCGGCCTCGACCGCGTCGACGTGGCGTCGCTCACGGTGGTGGCGCACGCCGACACGCGCGGCAGCGCCTTCGACGCGGCGGTGCTCGCGGACGGGAGCGTCGCCGTGGCCGCGTGGGACGAGCTCCGCGTCTTCGACCCGACCGACCTGTCCCTCCTCGGCACCGAGGCCGCGGCCGACCCGGGCGAGGCGACGATGGTGCTCGCCGTGGCGCTCGCCGGCGAGACCGTGGTCGCCGGCGAGTGGTGGGGCGTCGAGACGCTCGCCTGGGACCCGGGCGTCGCCGCGCCCGACGTGCTCGTGGATCGCGGGACCCTCGACTTCGGGGTCGTCGCCGACGGGGAGGAGGCCGGCGTCTCGCTCCTCGTGCGCAACGAGGGCCGCAAGCCGCTCACGGTCGACGCGATCGCCGCCTCCGACCCCCGCGTGACCGTCTCGCCCGCGTCGCTCGCGCTGGCGGCCGGCGGCGAGGAGAGGGTGCAGCTGCGGTGGACGGGCACCCCGGGCGAGCTCTCGGCCACGCTCACGCTCTCGTCCGACGACCCGGACGAGGCCGAGGTCGCCGTCGCCGTCCGCGGGAACCGACCGGGGGTGGGGGTGGGCGACCCCCTGCCCGACTTCACCTACGTGGCGTTCGACGACGACGAGGTGTACACGTCGTCGGACCTCGGCGGCCCCGCGCTGCTGACGTACTTCGCCACCTTCTGACCCGTCTGCAGTCTGGAGGTTCCAGACGTCGAGACGGAGTTCCACCGGACCTACGCGGACGCGGGCCTGCTCGTGCTCGGGTTGTCCGCCCGCAGCAACGGCGACGCCGACGATCTTCGCGCGTTCGTCGAGGCCAACGGCGTGACGTTCCCGATCCTCGTCGACGAGGACGACACGTACGGGCTCTACACGCTGGAGGAGGCGGCGTCGCCGTACCCGATCGACCTCGTCGTCGACGCGGACGGGGTCATCGTGTACGTCGCGCGCGAGTACGACCCGGAGGCGTTGCGCGCGGCGGTGGAGGGGGTGCTGCCGTAGGCGTGGCTGTGGCAGAACGCCACAGACCCCTGCGACATCGTGGCGATTCGCCTCAGGTGGCGGGCGGGAGCGCGCTCAGCACCGCCTCGGGCGGCGCGCCCGCCATCAGCACCGTCAGCCGCGGGAACGCGGCGCGTGGCATCTCGCCCGAGCCGGCCTGGAAGAGCACCGCCCGGCCTTCGAGGTCCGACGCGAGGTACTGGCGCACGAGCGCGAAGCCGCCCACCCCGGGCAGGTTCGTCTCGGCGACCACGAGGCAGACGTCGTCCTGCTCGTCGAGGACCCGGAGCGCGTCGAGCCCGGACCAGCAGGCGGTGACGCTGTAGCCCGCGCGACGGAGGACCTCGTAGATCGGCCGGCTGTGGCCGGGGTTCACGGCGAGGAGGGCGTGTCTCCGGGGCTGGCTCATGCGACCGAAGCTCAGCAAGGGGCGTGCCGGTCTGCGCGGTGGACTCTCCCGGTGACGGTCCTCGCCTTCCTCCCTGCGCCACCGAACCGGAAGGGTGGAAAGGCCCGCCAGATCTCGCGATCATGGCGGGCCTTCGCAACGTGGTCGGGGCGGCGGGATTCGAACCCACGACCTTCTGGTCCCGAAATGGGAGATACGGGCCTAAATATCTGAATTTTCGGAAGACGAGCCTGCACCCGCATGCACGGTTCGGCACGGGGCTGCACCCCGTTTCCAGACTGTCTGGCAGGCGGACAACCGCACCTCCGTGCGCAAGCAGCTTGCGGAACTCGCGCTGCGCCGCTCCCTCAAGACACATCATGTAGTAGGCGCATTGAATCACCACCACAACATCTTGTGGTCTCATGGTTGCGACCCCGGCGCCCCCGTGCGACACTGCCAGTCAACCGCGCTCATGACCGGGATCGCCTCGGTCGACCGCGTGGGGGAGGCGAGCATGGCGACGTGGCGCAAGGGCCGGTTGATCGACGAGGGAGGCTTCGGCAAGGTCTACGAAGCGACGTGCTTGGACAACGGCCAGCTGGGGGCGTGGAAGGAGATGGATCTCTCGAAGGCGACCCCGGTCCGGGTGCGGCGCTTCGAGCGCGAGATCCGCATCCACCTTGGGCTCCAGCACACGAACATCGTGCCCGTCCTCGGCTACAACATCACCGCGAAGCCCCCTTTCTTCGTGATGGGGCTCGCCAAGGGCAACCTCACCGCCCTCATCCCGCGCGTGAAGGGGAACCTCACCCTCATCGCGAAGGTCTTCCGGCAGATCACGGCGGGCGTCGCCTATGCGCACTCCAAAGGCGTGATCCACCGCGACCTCACACCGAGGAACGTGCTCATCATGCAGGACGGCACGTTGGCGGTTTCCGATTTCGGCCTGAGCTGCCTGCTCGACCGCGACAGCACCGTGCTCACCGCGATCGGCGGCAAGCTGGGGACTGCCGCCTACATGGCCCCCGAGCAGAATGGCAACGCAATGGACGCGAAGGAGACGGCCGACGTCTACGCGCTCGGGATGATGCTGTACCAGCTCTGGACCGGGATGCCGCCCAGCCGCGACGCCATCCTCCGGGGCGAGGGCGTGAACGGCGGGCTGCAGTACCTCGTCACGAAGGCGACGGAGGTCGACCCGACGCGTCGCTACCAGAACGTGGCGGAGCTGGTGGCGGACTTTGACTTCATCGTCAGCCCCGCGTCGGCGGTCGAGTTCGAGAGCAGCGAGGTCACGATTAAGCGCATCGTCGAGACCGACGAGCCCACCCTCGAGACCATCGCCGAGCTGCATCGCCTCCTGCACATGGCGCACGAGAACGAGCGCCTTCACACGCGCTACCTGCCGAAGCTGCCGTCTGCGCTCCTCGAGCTCATGGCGGAGGAGGATGTCGAGAAGCTCGCGTGGATCGTCCAGCAGTACGAGACCTTCATCGACGGCAACCTCGATTGGGACTACTGCGACGTCGTCGCCCGGTTCTACCTCCGCGTGTGGCTCGCGACCGAGCACCTCACGACGCGCACTACCGTCCTCACGCGACTGCTCGACCTCGGCTACTCGCACAACCGCTACTTCTGCCGCGATCAGTTCATCGCGTGCCTGGAGTCCGTTCGCGACCCAGCCCTCGCCTTCGCCGCCCGCGACGTCATGCGGGCACATCCGCGGGCGGTGAAGCACATCGAGGAGAAGCTTCGCAAGGCAGACCTCGTCCCGATGCTCCGCTCCGTCGTGATCGACCTCCTCAAGGAGGACGACGCGTCGGAGGACTACGCCGAGCGGAACGAGGGCTGGCCGGTGTCGGACTCGAGCGCATAGGGAACAGGCTCGCCCTTCTCGGGGTTCTCCTCTCTGATCGAGGTCTACGTGAGCAGGTTTCGACTCGGCGACAAGGTGAAGTGCCGCGGCTGGGGCGGCCTCTGGCACTACGGCACGTTCGTGGGCTGGGACCCTTCGAACTTCGCGGAGATGTTCGTCCACAACGCGAAGGGGAAGGGCGTGGTCCTCACGGACGAGGGCGGCTTCGCAGAGGGCGAAACCGTGTTCGTGGTGAGCCACGCGGCCCGTGGCGACGAGCTCGCCACCTGCGAGCGCGCCTTCGCCGAGCTCGGCCGTCCGTACCGTCTCCTCACCGATAACTGTGAGCATCACGCGGATCGCGCCGCTGGCGGGCCCGGCGTGAGCCCTACCGTGGGGAAGGCCGTCGTGGGCACTGCGTTCGCCGCGCTCGCCGTGTGGGGCATCAAGACGCTCATCCACGAGACGAAGTGGGACGCGGGCGTGGGCCGGTACCGCGACGGCAACGGCCGCTTCATCCGGTAGCTGACCATGCTCGCGGCCTACCCAACGCCCTCCGTGCAGCGTCTCGCGGAGGAGGTCTACGACATCGTGCTCGCCCGGAAGAACGAGCCGGCGCGCCGATGCATCACGTACAGGCAGGTCTGCAATCGCATCGGACCCACCTCGCCGTTCAACGGCAAGGTCAGTCCCGACGACGAGATCCTGCGGCTGGCACTTCGGTACGTCGTCGAGCGGTGCCACGCGGCTGGCCTGCCCGCGCTCTCCGCCCTCGTCGTCAACGCGCGGACCCGACGCCCGGGGCCAGGGTACTACCCGATAGCCCACGGAGTCGACATCACGGACCCGAACGCCGAGCGCCTCTGGAAGAGGGAGCGCACGCGCGCGTGGCGCTGCACCACGTACCCGGTCCGCCTTCCGTAGCGGCGGCGCTATCCCTCGTCGAGGGCGCGTGAGCGCCGGCGCACGGCCATCCGTCGACGAGAGGGACCAGGTCCTCGATCAGCAGCATGGAGGCCCGCTGGACCTGCTCAACCGACGCCCCCTTGGCGGCGAGGGCGTCGAGGAGTTGCCGTCGGACGTCCGTCGGGGGGTGTCGGACGACCGTCGGCGGAAGGTCACAGGTGGGCGGGTGGTGCATGGTCGGCTCCGGGCTCGACCACCGCGCAGCAAGGACCATGCCGCGCGTAGGGACGCGGGTCGCCGGCCGCCCCGCGAAGGAGGCGATCGAGAAGGGGATCAACCCCAACGCGAAGCCCCTCGCGCCCGACACAGAGCGACCGAAGCGCCGGCGGCGGGAGTAGGGCCGAGGGATGGCGGCGTCAGACCCGATCCAGACGCCCGATCTCCTCCCGCGCGGCCCGCAGGCGCACGTAGGCCGCACGCATCTGCGCGAGCGCGGTCTCCATGCTGGCGAGGTCCCCGGCGGTCATTGCCGCGGTCATGCGGTCCATCGCCCGGGTGGCATCCTCGCCCGCGGCGAGGAACCGCTCGATCGCCTCGTGGAGATTCTCGGGCAGGGACGGCACCGGCGCTTCCAGTGACGAGGAGGCCGTACCCCATGGGCTGGATCGCCCCCACGGGCGCATAATCGCGGCGTCACCGAGCGCGGCGCTGGCCGGCCGAGCTTCGCCGCGTCTACCTTCGGGGATGCCGCGTCGCCCGCTGGTCCTCCTCGTCGAGAACGATGCCGATGACGAGCTCCTCGCCCTTCGCGCGCTCGGGAACGCGAACATCCCGCACGAGGTCGTGGTCTGCCGGAGCGGGCAGGAGGCCGTCGACTTCCTGTGCGGCCCCGGGTGCCCCGCGAGCCTCGGCCCGGATCGCGTGCCAGCCCTCGTCCTCCTCGACCTCAAGATACCCGGGATGGACGGCTTCGAGGTGCTCAAGCGCGTCCGGTGCGACGGGGTGGCGCGGCATGTGCCCATCGTCGTTGCCTTGAGCTCGGACGAGCCCGCCGACGTCCACCGCGCGTACGCGCTCGGCGCGAACGCCTACGTGCGGAACACGGCGGACCCGGCGGGCAAAGTCGCCCGCGCGACTGCGGTCCTCCGGTTCTGGCTCGAAGTCAACGTCTGGGACAGGGGCAAGGTGCACCACTCTGACCGCCGCATCGGTCCGCCGGACCGCAGGAGCTACCCGGAAACAGGGTCCTCGGGATGACGGTCAGGCGCTCCCAGGTGCGGTCTCGGCGAGGCGCGCGATTTCCCCGAGGAGCGCCGTCTCGCTGAACGGCTTGGCGAGGAACCCGCACCCTTGCCCGAGGATGGGGGACCGGGGGCGGGCAGAGATGAAGAGCATGCGCAGGTCGGCACTCGCCCGGGAGAGGAGCGCGACCACCTCCGGGCCCTGCATCCCAGGGAGGCACACGTCGACGATGAGAACCGAGAACGGTGCGTGCTGGAGGAAGAATGCGAGGGCCTCGCGTCCATCCGCGCACGCGTACGCCTCGTAGCCCGCGGCGGAGAGGAGGTCGGACACGTACCCGTGTGTCACCGGGTCATCGTCCACCTCGAGCGCGCGCGGCTGCATGAGCTCCATGCCAAGCATGTGAACGCCGGACCGCCTGCGCCGCCGTGCGCCCGAGGACCGATGGAGTAGTCGGCAGACGGGCCGGCAACGGTCCGGCGCGGCGGGTGGCCGCCGGAACTTGGTCCGCGGACCCGATCACGAACCCTCGGGCCGGGGGCATTGCCCTGAGTGTTTTGGTGTTCTGGCTGCACTACGAACATGGGAGGAGAGGCCTGCCATGCCCGAGGAACCACGCACCCTCGTCGTCGACGACGACCCCGTCCACCGCCAGTTCGTCGCCGACACGCTCACCCGCCATGGCGTCCGGGCGTACGCCTCCGCGGATGCTGAAGCAGGGCTCGCATCCTTCGCCCGGAACGGACCGTTCGACCTCCTCGTCGTCGATCTCCTCCTGCCGGGCATGCGGGGCACCCAGCTGGTGCGGGAGCTCGAGCGGTCGCACGCCGGCCTCCGCGTGCTCTTCGTCTCCGCGCGGTCGACAGCCCCGTCGCCCCTCGGCCCCACGAAGCGCTTCCTCGCGAAGCCCTACACGACTGGCGAGCTGATGGCCGAGGTGCGGGCGCTCCTCGCGTTCTGATCCACGATGCGGGAGGCAGGATTGCCCCGCTGCCAATGCGCCCGCCGCGCCGGTAGCGAGCCCGGGCCACGAGGCGCCCGTCGGGCCGTCCAACGCCGACGCGATCGGGAGGGTGAATGCCCCGCGGCCCGGGAGTGGTCACCTAACCAGGTGAAGGCAGGGGTCGTGGACTATGCGCCGTTAGAGAAGGCGGACCGCCGCTACTGTGCTCGCGCCTTCCTCATCATCTCGGAGAGCTCCATCGGCTCCTCGGTGGGTGCAGCGGGGGCGCCGTTCTGCCGCGCCTGCTCGCGCATCTGTTCGAGCAGCTTCATCCGGCGGGCCTCCTTCGCTTCGTTTGGGCCCGGAATCAGGACGGCTGGCCCGTCGTCCTCGCCGGGTACGTCCCCCTCGGGTGGGCGGATCTCCACCCGGTCGACGTACCAGCCGTCCTCCTCCCGCGAGAAGGCCGCGAACACATGCCCCTCACATGGACTCGTCATGAACTGCGGCGCATCGTGCTCGCCGGGCGGGAGGACGAGCTCACCGGGGCACTCGGCGTCCGCGGTGGCGGTAAGGAGCGGCTTCGCCCGCGCGCAGGTCTCCGCGACGGGCGGGGCGGCAGGCGACTCACACCAGGCGAGGATCGCCTCCTGCGCGCGCATGTACTCGGGGCTCCCCTCGGGGTACGTCCCGACGGGAGCGGTGAGGACGGGGCCGGGCGGCTTCACGCGGAGGAACGAGATGGCCAGCCGGCCGCCGAGGTCGCGCACGAGCGCGTGTGCACCCTTGCCCGGCGCCCCACGGAGCATGTGCAGGCCGCGAGGGAAGTGCTCGACCGCGATGTCGACGCCTCCACGCTGGCGCACGACCCAGATCGGCTCGGGGCGCGCCCCGAAGGGCACCATGACGTCCCCGAAGAAGGCCCGTTCCGTGCGCGTCGGGACGAGGCGGAAGGTCTGCTCGGCCACCTGGTCGTCGCGGACGAGGAGGACGAGCGGGCTCGAAACCCCGGTGAACGACGACACCGGCGCAAGGGTTGCGCTCACGCCGTAGGCGATGTCGAGCCCAAGGAGCACGGGCCGGACCTTGGCGCTCTCGGGCAGGGACAGGCCTACGAGGTCGGTGCCGCGCACCTCGTAGACGCCCGGCTGCGCCGGGTAGGGCAGGACGCGCAGCTCGGCGGCCTGCACGGTGGCCCGGGTGCCGACGGTGACCTCGAGCGGCGCCGTCGCCGTGACGGCGGGGGATGTGACGACAACCTTCTGGAGGCCCGGCTGCACGTCCTTGAGTGCGTAGGCGCCCGAGGCGTCGGTCGCCGCGGTCAGGGCGGTGCCGTCGATCGCAACCACGACGCCCGCCACGGGGGTACCGTCGAGGTGGCTCACGACGCGACCCTCGATGCCGCCGGTGTTCGAGCAGGCGGCAAGGAGGACCAGCGCCCCGCCGCTCCGAAGGAGGCCACGCATCAGTAGACCTTCTTCTCGCGCAGCTCGCGGCTCTGCTTGGCGACGAGCGCGACCTCTTCGGGGGCGAAATAGCGGGTCGCGGTCGTCATCGTCGTCGTGAAGGCCTCTTCGGAAAGCTGGGCGAAGGCGTTGCGGATGAGGGCGTCGTACGCCTCTCCGCTCCCCGACTTGATCGTGCAGTCCGCCTCGGTGCGCGGCACCTCGACGGACTTCGCCCACATGCGCTGCGCGGAGAGCGGCTCCCACAGCACGAAGTCGATCGTGCCGCCGGAGGAACACGCCCCCTTGCTCTCCACGCTCGCGACGCTGCCGTCAATCGCGCTGCGGTTCACCCAGAACTTCGGCTGGTCGGTCGTCACGTTCACGTCGATCGTGAGGACGAGGTCGGCCTGCTTCTTCTCCGGGAACGTCATGTCGTCGATCGAGCGGAACGGGCCCGAGACGGTGAAGCCCGAGGCCGTGAAGTACTGCAGGAGGCTCCGCCCGACCGCGTCCATGAATGCCCGGTACCCGGGGTCGATGCGGGTGAGGTAGTCCGGCGGCGGCGCCACCCCGAGCTTCTGGTACTGCGCGAGGAGGTTCGACGTGGCGGCCTGCCCGAGGTGCGGCGCGACGATCGCGATCCCGATGCCCTGACCTTCAGTCGAGGAGGGCGGCGTGTAGCTGTAGGCGGGCTGGTAGGACTCGGGGATCTCGACCGACTTCGCGCAGGCGAGCACGAAGAGGCCGAAGAGGGCGAGAGTTGCGGGAAGGGGGCGTGTGGCGATGCGGGCGAACATGTTTGGGCTCCGGCGGTTGTCCCCATCCCGGACTCCACGGGCAGCCCTCGCTGCCGTACGCTTCCTGCAACAGGCTTCGAGGATCGCCCGGGAGACCGGGAAAGGGCGCACCATCGTAGGAAGCGCGCCCCCGCTACGATCCGCGCAGCCGACGACCTATGGACCCCACCTCCGACCTCCTCCACGCATTCCTGCGCCACCTCGCCGAGGACGAGCGCAAGGCGGCTTCCACGGTCGCCGGCTACCGCGCTGAGCTCGAGCTCCTTCTCCGCCGGCGGGTCGCCCTGGTCCCCGAGGCACTCGCCGCCCACCTGACTTGGCAGCCGGGCGGCGCCCCCGTGGCCGCCACCACGCGGAACCGCCGGCTGTCGATCCTCCGGTCCTTCGTGCGATGGCTGGTCGCGCGTGGTGTGCTCAAGGAGGACCCTCTCACCGGGATCCGCCGCGCGAAGGTGCCCCGGCGTAGCCGGGCGGCGCTCACGGCGGTCGACCTCGAGCGCGTGGTCGGGGTTCTCCTTGCCGAGTCCCCAAGCTGGCGGCGCACGCGGGACGGCACGCTACTTCTCCTCTTCTTCTACACGGGCCTGCGGCTGGCCGAAGCGTACCGCCTCGACGTCGACCAGGTCGACCTCGCGGCCGGCGTCTTGCGGGGCGCCGTCCGCAAAGGCGGCGACGTCACCGACGTCGTACTCCACCCCTGCCTCGCGGCCCAGCTCGCGGTGTGGCTCCAGGTGCGGGCAGGGTTCTCCGTGTCTGCCCTATTTCTGCGTGGAAACACCGATCGCCTCTCGAAGCGACAGATCCAGAAGCGCCTCAAGGCGCTCGGGGAGGCCGCGGGCCTCGGCGTGGCACTTCACCCCCACCTGTTGCGGCACGCCCACGCGACCGGGCTCCTGCGCGAAGGGGTGGCGACCGCCATCATCCAGCAGTCAATGAACCACCACGCGCTCGCCACGACCGAGCTCTACCTCCACGGCGACCTCGGGCTCGTGCGCGACGCGGTCGCGCGGCTGCCGACCTTGCCGCTCGTGCCGCCCGGAGATCCGCCTCGCCGATGAGCACGTGCCCGTCGGCATCGTAGGGGCATCCGTCCGCCGAAAAGCCGCGGAGGTCTTGCGCACGCGGTGCGCGCTTCCTACGAAAGGGCGCCCGGTTCGTTCTCCTGTGCACTTCAAGGCAGAGAACCCGCACGGTCGCGTGCTACTGGTTCTCCGGATCGTTCGGGTCGTAGCGGACCTGGAGGATCGTGTAATCGGCCACGACCGTCTCGCCTTCCGCGTCGAAGATAGACCCGTAGATGTCGATGGTGCAGCGGGAGTTCTTGGCGATGCCGTTCCAGACCTCGCCGATCGCGCCGATCTCGACCCACTGGCCGCGGTAGTCCTCCTGGCGGAGCCCGTAGGTCCCGCCCCACCAGTCGCCGTCGGGCTCCTCACAGCCGTACCCGTATTGCGCGGCCCCCGTGGCGTACTCACTCTCGGGTATCCAGACGAGGAAATGGACCTCCCCAACGTAGATCGTCGCCATGCTGGTGTATTCCCACACATACGCCGCGTACGGGTCCGAGGTGACGCGGGCGTCATTGTAGTAGAAGCTATCGTCCGAGGACTCGACGTAGGCCCAAGTGCCGCGGATGGTGTTGCCCCCACACCACGTCCCGCTGTCGCCGTAGTCGTTGTCACATTCGTACCGCGGGCTAGTCTGCGACGCCGCGTGAGCGCTGGCGATCCAGAGCAAGACGAGCGTCCTCGACATGCGACACCTCCGCTCGAAACGTGAGCACCGGCTCAGCCGGTGGACTGCGATGGATGTCCAGTTTCGTCCCGCAACGCCCGCGGTCGGGGCGCGCACCCCGGGACTGACCGCCCGCCTTCGGCACCCAGCCTCCCGAGGAGGAGGGTGGGGCCCAGCGGCGGGAGGAGGCCCAGGTGACCCCGCGTGCGATTCTGCCCTCGGTTGGCGACCTGGCGTTGTGCCGCTCGGTTCACGTGCGGTAGGCTCGCGACGCAACCCCCGGAGGACTCCGTGTACCGTTCGAACTTCGCCATCGGCACCAAGACCAGCACTCGGCCGGCAGGCCGCCCCCGTCCCGACTTTGTGCCCGGCCTCCTCATCGTGCGCGTGGATGACGACGCCGTGCGCCCGCTCCTCGCCCGCAAGGCGACCTCCCCGGCGACGGCGCGCCAACACCTCCCCGAGGGCCTGCGGAACCCCATCGAGCACTTCACGAAGGCCCGCGCGCTGCGCGGGGCCGTGCCGATGTTCGAGCGGCTCGCCGGGAAGTCGGTGCGCCCGCTGGAGCGCGCGGCCGCCCTCTCCTTCGCCGCGAGCGTCCGGAGCCCGATGAACGAGGACCTCACGGGCATCAGCATGCTGCGCTTCGCGAAGCGGGCGGACATGGCGCAGATGGAGCGCGAGTGGTCGGAGATGCCGGGCGTTGTGTACGCGCACCGCGTGCCCGCCCGCTGGCTTGCCGCCACGAAGAAGCCCACGCCGAAGGTCGACCCGCTCCTCAACCGGCAGTGGGGCCTGCGGGCGATCAACTGGTTTGCCACTCCCGAGGCGACGCGGTCCGTGAGGCCGGACGTCCGCGTCGGCGTGCTCGATACGGGGATCGACCGCAAGCACCCCGACTTCGAGTATCTCAAGCTGAACTACCGCTCGGAAGACTCGGAGGACGACATCATCGGCCACGGCACGCACGTGGCGGGCATCATCGCCGCCGACGCCGCGAACGACATCGGCGTCTCGGGCATCTGCCGCCTCGAGGAGCTCCATGTGTGGAAGATCTTCGGCGACGAGCCCAACCCCTACGACGGCGAGTTCTACGTCGACGACCTCCTCTACCAGCGGGCGCTCGGCGAGTCGCGCAGTGCGCGCATGAACGTCATCAACCTGAGCATCGGCGGCACGGCCTCGAGTAAGACCGAAGAGATCCTCTTCAAGCGGCTAATCGACGGTGGCACCACCGTCGTGGCGGCGATGGGGAACGAGTACGAGGACGGCAATCCGGTCGAGTACCCCGGGGCCTACAAGGGGGTCATCGCGGTCGGCGCGGTCACGCCCGCGAATCGGCGGGCGCGGTTCTCGAACACCGGGAAGCACATCACGCTCTCGGCGCCGGGCACCGGCATCCTCTCCACCCTCCCGACCGAGACCTCGGTTGCCCGTGACGAGACGGGCTACGCCGCCTGGGACGGGACCTCGATGGCGACCCCGCACGTGGTGGCCGCGGCGGCCGTCGTGCTCTCCGAAGGGAAGGCGGGCAGCGGGACTCCCGCCGAGGTCCGAACCCGCCTCACGGCCACCGCCACGAAACTCTCGGCCTCGAAGCAGGAGGTCGGCTCGGGTTTACTCAATCTGGCGAAGGCGCTATCCTAGAAAGGGAGGGTGCCACATGCCAACAGCAGGGAGCGCGGTCGCGAAGTCGACGCGACTAAACGTGCGCCTTCGTGAGCGGGTAGACATCCAGTCCGAGGTTGATCGCCTGGAGCACGCACCGGGCATCCGCAAGGTCATTCGCGTCTTTCCCGACGAGGAGGACGCTGAACTTGCACGGATGCTCATGGTGGAGGCCGAGCCCGAGCAGGGGGAGGCGGTGCTCGGCGACCTCGAGCAGGACGCCGCAGTCGAATACGTGGAATCGACCGCCCCGCGGCGACTCATCCGGTAGATGCTCACGCGCGTGAGCGGGACCTCGTCCTGCGCGCGCGTCTTTTTGTACTTCGGCAGGCGCCAGGGCGGTGAGCGCGGGCGAATTTGCTGCCGCGCACATCCCGTGAGGGCGGGGCGCCGAGAAGCAACGATCCTGCGACACGGGCATCCTGGCATCCAGACGCATGGTAGGCTCCAGCCCCCTCAAGGAGACAACCGTGCCGTTGACCTACCAGAAAGCGATTCAGGGTGAGCTCGTCATCATCGGAAAGGAGCCGGATGGCGACTCCTTGCGCTTCCGCGCGGATGATCCGGCGAACTTCGACGACCTCTACCGGGGATGGCGTATCAAGCCCGCCGACGACGGGTCCGTGCAGCTCCGGCTCGAGGGCATCGATGCACCGGAGACGCACTACGGCAAGGCCGCGCAGCCCCGGGGCGACGACGCGCGCGACCACCTCCTTGACCTCTGCGGCTTCGCCAATCCGAAGTTCTTCGGCAACAAGGTGACGGACGCGACGCCGAACACGATCCCCGCGATCATCCTGACCGAAGCCGCGGAAACGCACGGGCGGCCCATCAGCTACCTCCTCGTCGGCGCCGCAATGGCCGGCCTCAACGACGGGCAGGCCACCGCGGTCGACGCCGACCTCCTGCGCAAGACCATCAACTATCAGCTGCTCGAGCTCGGGACGGCCTATCCCCTGCTGTATACCTCCATGCCTGCGGCTCACCGGGCGGTGTTCCGCATGGCGGCAGCCAACGCCCGCAGCCACACCCGCGGAGTGTGGGCGGACGACCGGTCCGGCGCGTTCGTACTCCGGACGCAGGAGGACATCTCCCCGGGGCCGGAGGGGCAGCTCATCTTCCCGAAGCTCTTCCGGCGGGCCACGGACTTCCTCAAGGAGGTCGGGGAGTCGGCGGTCGGTGCCGACCTCCGGGACTGGCTCGAGGCCCATGGCGGGGAAAACGACCTCACGCTCTTCCACGGCGCCGAGATCCCGTTCAGCACCCTCATCGCCCACGAGAACGCCACGGTGCGCCTGCAGGCGGACCTGCTCGACCTCGTCTTCGTCGAGAAGTAGCGCGCGGTCATTCGGCCGCCGGGAACTTGGCCGCGAGCGTGTTCGTGCCCCTTCGAGGCGCACGGTGCTTGCGGCAGCCTCAAACGGCGAAGACCGGGCCCGCGCTTCGAAGTGCGGTACCCTTCTCGCAGGCAAGCGAACACTCGCATTGGAGGCTCCGAAATGCTGGTAGACACGACGAAGGATCAAAGGCTCCGCGTCCGCGCGGTGGCGGGAACCCACGCCATCCTCCTTGGCTTCGACATGGATGAGGCGGACTGCGTCGGCTTGCGCGGCTTCGCGCTCCACCGGACGGACCACGCCGAGGACGAGGCCTACTGGCTGGAGGGCATGCGGACGTTCGAGAAAACCGATCCGGGCCTGCCTCCCGGGACGCGCCACTCGACGCGCAAGCACCCCGTCCAGGACTTCTCGTGGGCCGATTACTCGGCGAAGGCCGGGCGCACCTACTCCTACAGGGTTCTTGCGCTCGAAGGCGACCCCTCCAATCTCACGGTTCGGGCCGAGGCGAAGATCGACGTCCGGACCGAGGATCCCGCGGCGAGCACGCACGGTGTCTACTTCAACCGCGGTGCGGCGTCCTCCCAGGAGTACGCCCGACGCTTCGGCGACCGCGAGCCGGGCAGCGTTGGTGGCGGCACCGACCCCGCCTGGCAGTGGCTCTCGCGGGGCGCGCACGAGGCCATCCTCGCCTTCGTTGAGGAGGCCGCCCACGCCGGCGGGGGACTCCGGGTGGCCGCCTACGAGTTTCGGCTGCCGAGCGTGCTCGAGGCCCTGAAGGCGGCTGCTGGCAAGGGGGCGGATGTCCAGATCCTCTACGACGCCGGGCACGAGTTCCCGCGCGACGACAACGCGGAGGCGGTCGACGACGCCGACCTCGAAGGCCTCTGCACGCTCCGGGTGCCGCGTCCGCTCGCGCTCTCCCACAACAAGTTCATCGTGCGCCTGGAGGGCGGGGCGCCCACCGCGGTGCTGACCGGATCCACGAACTTCTCCTACGGCGGCGTCTTCGGGCAGTCGAACGTCGTGCACGTCGCGCGGGAGCCTGCCACCGCGGCGGCGTATCTCACGTACTGGGATCACCTTGTGGGGAACCCGAGGCGCGCAGACCTCGCTGCGGCCTTGAGCGGGACCTGGGCCGTTCCGGACGACCTGCCGCATCCGAACGCGACGACGCCCCTCTTCAGCCCGCAGAACTCCGACGACGCACTCGAGTGGTACGCGGAGCTCGCGAAGCGTGCGAACGACGGTCTCTTCATGACCTTCGCTTTCGGCATGCATCCCCTATTCCAGGCCGCCTACCAGAACGGGAACGCGAAGCTCCGCTACGCGATGCTCGACAAGCTCCTCGGCCCCGGCGTGCGGAGCGCCGAAAGGCCGGCGGCCATCGCGGCGATGACCGCGCTGCGCAAGCTGCCCGGAAACCGGTTCGCGGTGGGGGCCCCTTTGCGGGGGAATGCGCTCGAGCGCTGGCTTCGCGAGGACCTGACCACCCTCAACTCGCACGTCCGGTACGTCCACACGAAGTACATGCTCGTGGATCCGCTCGGCGCTGACCCCATTGTCGTGACCGGATCGGCGAACTTCAGCAAGGCGTCCACGGTCGAGAACGACGAGAACATGATGATCATCCGCGGGGACACACGGGTGGCGCACGTCTACCTCACCGAGTTCATGCGCCTCTGGCAGCACTACTCCTTCCGTGAATGGGCGGGTCGGGAGCAGCCCTCGGGGCCCTGGCACCTCGACACCACCGACGGCTGGTGGCAGCGCCACTTCGGGGACGGCGACCTGAGCCGACACCGGGCCTACTTTGCCCCCTGAACGGCTCCCGGCGATGCGTGGCATGACGTGTTCCGAGGTCAAGGTGCTGGTTCCGCCACAGGCCCTCGATCGCCTCACGGAGGCGTTCGCGCTCGACGCGCCGAGGGAACGAATCGTGACCTTCTTCGAGACGCCCGAGCGGGAGCTCCACCCCCGCGGGGTCATCCTGCGCCTTCGGGCGAAGGCCAGCGGGAAGAAGGCGGAGACCACCGTGAAGCTCCGCGGGTACACGCTTGCGGTCGACGTCGTCGAACTCCTGGCGGGTATGCGAAGGCTGAAGGGGGAGCATGACTGCTCCGAGGCGACCTGTGTGGCGGCGGTCTCCCTCGCCAACGACCTCGACGATCTGCCGGAGCTCGCCCGGCCGCGGCGCCTCTTCTCGCAGGGCCAGCGGGCGCTCGCTTCCTGGGGTGACCCGGTGCCGTGGAGCCGAGTGCGCGCCGTCGGACCCATCGCCGCCTCAACTTGGAAGGTGGAGGAGCACGAGCTCACGATCGAGCACTGGCGGGTGGGTGCCGACGCCCTCGTCGAAGTGTCAGGCCGAACCAATAGCGAGCCCGAAGAGGCGATGGCCAGGCTCCGCGCCCAACTCGCGGCGCTGGGTGTCGATGGCGCTGGTCTCCCAGGAGGCAAGACCTCTTGGGCGTTGGACCGCCTCCTCCCGTGAGCTCGCCGGCGGCAGGAGCCTCCCACGGGGCTCTCGCCCGTGACGATGGCGAAACAAGGCGGGATTCGAGGGGTCCCCATGCCCCCGGCTGCTCGCCTTTCTGGTAGCCTCCCACCCGACCGCGCCGATGGTCGGCCGGCAACCACAGGAGTGAGCATCATGGCCCTGAATTACGGGGTGCTGAAGGGGCGCCCGATCGACCGGCGCTTCGGCAGCAGCACGAACAACCACTACCAGATCCACATCGCGGACGAGAACGACGACTGGCGCATCGCCATCAACGTGCAGTCGAAGGACGGCTCGCAGGTCGAGTACGCGGTCCTACGGCACTTCGCCCACCCGATTACCGCCCGGCTGCCCGAACTCGGCCAGGGCTTCACGCGGCTGCCGCAGGCCCAGAAGATGGGCCTCGACTACATCCGCTCGAACCTCGCCGACCCGCGCGACTTCCGGCCGCTGCCGGCCTCGGCGCCGGGCCCGGACAACGACCTCAACGAGCTCGTCGACCAGTTCGTGCAGCGCGCGATGGCCGAGGAGGACGCGATGGTCTACGCCTTCGGCGACCGGTGGGGGCCGGAGAACAAGAAGGACAAGATCTTCGGCTTCAAGCCGGGGAACGGCATCCACGACATCCACATGAACCAGGGGAACAGCGGGCAGTTCGCCAACCAGAACGGCGTCTACCAGGACGGCGCCCTCCTCTTCCACTTCCCCGGCGAGAACCTGTGGGTGGCGATCCTCCTCAAGTTCCAGACACAGGCCTGGCACTCGGACGAGGCGACGGGCGCCCCCCTGTCGCCACCGACGAGCGGCCCGCCTTCCGACAACACCGGGAGCGGGGATCACCACATCGGCCCCTTCGACCTCCCGACGACCGATCGCCCGGACGGGCTGGTGCGCATCGTGGCCGCCTTCGTGAACGACACGAAGAGCCCGGAAGACGAGACGGTGACCCTCCTCAACACGTCGCCCGCCGCGATCGACCTCGCGGGCTGGACGCTCCTCGACACGGCGGAGCACACGCTCGCGCTCTCGGGGGTCCTCGCGCCGGGCGCGACGGTCACCGTCCACGTACGGCCGACGCTCCAGCTCTCGAACAAGGGCGGCCTCATCACGCTCCTCAACGAGACCGGGCTCAAAGTGCACGGCGTGCGCTACACGAAGGAGAAGGCCCAGCATCCGGGCTGGACCATTACGTTCTGATCACCCGAGGGGGTGGTCCGCAGGAGTACCCCCTCGTTTCCGGGAGCCACGATGCCGACGCCACACCAAGGGACGTTTACCGGGGCCGGGAGCATCTTCCGCTCGAAGGACCCTCAACGTGCAAGTAACGATCGCGGTGAGCACCGGCTCGGTAAGTATCAACACTGACCCTCCGACGGCGAAACCGCCCAAGACGAACGTGGGCCCGACCGCCGCCACCTCGTTCTTCCTTCAGCGGGTGGAGGAGGTCAGCGTCCTGGGCGTCGGCATTCAGGGCACGTTCCAAGTATCGATTGTGCCCTGACTGCTGCGAGGACCCCCCTCAGGGCCCGACCTTGATACCGAAAATCAAGCGGCGATCAACTCCGAGGAAGTCGAGCACAACACCGATGACCGATTGTGCCTCGGTTGGGAGCTCGGGGACCGCCACGACGGATTTCGCGTAGGCCGCCTGTTCAAGGACTCGCGCGACGTCGAACAGGAAGGGCGTGGTAGCCCTACGCGTGAAGAACTCCGCCGGGATGTCCGCGCGCACCTGCTCAACGGCCCGCAACGCCTCGGCGCGCTTTTTCTTGCCGACCGTTTCGAACAGCGAGAGCACGGCATTGCGGCCCCGACTGCCGAACCGAAACCCCTCGTCGATTCGCTGGAACACCCATTTCTCATCCATGAACGCGGCATCCCGAAGGATGAAGTCCAGGTTGATCAGGCTAAAGGCGACAGACATGTAGATGAGACGCAGCGACGCGGAGGGATCGGGGCGACGCGCCGTGTCTTCGACGTAGTGCACCACGTCCTCCATGTGCGCGTTGACGGAGTCCCAGTCCATCTTGAGGAGTCGCCCCTTGGAGGCCTGGTACACCTCGCGGATGCGACCGAGGAGCTTGTCCTCGGGTGGGACCACCGTCGCAAGGAATTCTTCCTCCGATAGGCGATGCGCAGCGGGCGAGCGCTTGACCAATTCGTCAAACATTTCCGGGCCGATGACCCGAACGTTCATCCTCGCGGCGGCAACGCGGATCGACTCGCGCGAGTCGGTCGTCGCGAGGATCGCGTGGTCCGCAAGCGCGATGCGCCGCAGGCCTTCCAACCAGACCAGCCGCTCGAACCCGTGAGCGTGCTTGACCTTCCACTTCGAGTCGACGACCACCCGCTCGCGGTGCGTCGGAGACCCGGGCCCGTATGCCCAGATGTCAATGTCGGTGGCTTCGTCGCGATCGAAGGTGAGCCGCACCCCTCGCGCGGCGAAGTACCCCTGCCGCAGCATGAACGCCCGGATTGCCTCTTCAGCCCTCCCACCGGCATCCTGTACGTCGCTCATTTCCGGCCCGTCCTGATGGCCTGGAGGTAATCCACCACCTTCCGATCCGGGGTGGCGACAGTCCTTTTCTTGCGAACTCCGACCCGGTGCTCCTCGGGTCCCACGAAGGTTGCGGCCGGGGCTCCGGGAAGTTCGAGCAGCGCCTCCGGGCTGGCCGTTCCCTTCGTAAGGACCTGTAACGCCACCTCGCCCACGTCCCGCTTGAGGAGACGCATCCAGTAGCGACCGTAGCGCTCGGGCTGCGTGGCGATCACGTTCTCGACCTCGAGGCATCGGTAATCCTCGCCCGCCGCGGTGCTCGGGCCGACCCACTCTCCGCGGTTGAGCTTCCGCACGATGTTCGTGAGCTTGTCGAGGCTGTCGATCTTCCCGGTGGCCGCCCCGCGCCGTGTCATGCCATAGGCGAGGCAGGACACAAGCATCTTCGCGTAGTCCAGCGTGTCGTCTTCCCACGCATTGTACTTGCCGAATGCACCGGGCTTCGTGACGTACAGGACGCGTTCTTGAGGATTCGCGACGCAATTCACGTCGTAGAGGGCGATGGCCTGTAGCTTCTCAAATACCTTCTCACCAAGCATGGTCCGCGCTTCCTCGACCGTCGAATAGCCGCGCCGACCCACCACCTCATCGAACTCGCGGAGCTTAGCTTCCTCCGCCGAGGAAAGGGAGTTCAGAACCGCCTGGGTCTTTCTCGCGTCCGTGATCCGAAAAATGTTTCCGTTGAAGTAGAGCTTGTCGTCGGACCCCGGATCGATTTCCTCCGCGTCGATGAAACCGATCTCCTCGGCCTGCGCGAGGAGGTCGGCCGTCCTGCCCTTCGTGAGCTGGAAGTTGTCCGAGACGAACGTACTCATCTCCGCCGTTCGAACGGGTTCGCCCGACACGAGCTCGGCCATCTCGAGCACGGCCTGCTCCTCCTTGTCGGGCTTCAGATCTTCGAACATCGCGGAGGTGTTCTCGAGGACGTTTGCGTGGGTGAGGCCAAGAAGGGCCACCTCACCCTCCCTGGACACCTGCACGAGTGCGCGGTCCTTCAGCATCTCCAGGAGCGAAGGAAGCTCCAGCTTTGGATTGATGCCCTTCGCTTGTGCGAGCGTCCTCGCCTTGTCGGGCTTGATGACGTCCTCGCTGGAGCCCGCAAGCGTTGACAACAGGATCCCTGCCTTGCCGGCCGATTCGATGTTCGAGAACTGGCCGCGGGCGTCAACCTTACGCAGCTTGAGGCACTGACCGATGACCCATGCGCCCTTTGTGCGCGGAGGAAGTGGCATTCATCTACTCCCGGGGGATGCTGTTGCGCGAGCCCCGCGGCGGGGCGGCGAGGGCAGGCACACCGCACAGGAGTAGCGAGTGGGCGCGGTCCCGTCGAGGCAGATGACTCACGCGGCCGGTCCTTCTTGTTGAGAGGTGCCCAGACGCAGCGAAGCGCTCGGCCGTCGCCCGTCCGGGAGCTCGATGCCACCGGCACCCCGTAGGCACGCGAGGGCGCGTGAGTCACCCCGGCTCCTCGGACATTACATGGACACTGGCACCCCGAGACCGGCTTGTTTCCATGTGGAAACACCACCCGACGCTATGGCGATGAGGTCGGCCCCATTGCCAGGTCGGCCGATCGACTGACCCGCCCCGACGAAGCCTTTCGACGAACGCGCTGACACGATGGCCCCGTCGTGATAGCGTACGCGCAGCGCAATCGGGGAAGGGCTGCGCGAAGGCCGCCCCATGCCCCACAGCGACGCCGACGATGAGACCATCCGCCTTCTTCGGGACGTCTGGCTCGGAGGGCTCCTTCTTGCGCTCCGCTTGGGGCGCGTGAGGGACTTCGAGGAGAGCGCCTGCTCACGCGCCCGACTTGTTGCGATGGGCGAGTCCGACGCCCCGCCCGAGTCTCTCGCTCGGGCCGCGAGGGCCGCCCCTTTGTCCATGACCGAGGACGTGGTGCGGGTCTCCTCCCGCACCCTCCTCGTCGGCAAGCGCGACGACCCCCGTGCGTGGCGGAGCAGATGGCTCGACGTCGCAGGTTGGGACGAGTGGCGCCGCGAATTCGACCGGCAGGTGCGCGCGGCGACGGGGGAGCTGGCGGTGGGCATCGAGTACGCCTGCTTCCTTGGCCTCCGCACGGCGCACCTCGAGGTCTTGGGATCGGCGCCACCTCGTGCGGCTGCAGAGGCGCTACGGAAGGTCGTCGTCAAGGGAAAGTCGGTCTCCGTCCAACGGCTCTCCCGGGAACTTGCCGTGGTTCTACCAAGCATATCGCAGCACATACGTCCCGGCAAATCTGCCACGGCCCCTGGCCGGCGTCGCCGCGCGGGATCGGTGTAGTCTCTTCACGTTCCACCGATGCCGCTGGCGGCTCGGAATTGGATCGCCTCACCAGTGACATGGAGGAGTTCCTCGTGGCTCGACCTTCCTTCGCACACCGGCATCTCCTCTTCGCGTCGCTCCTCCTCGGACCCCTCGTCGCATCCGCGCAGGATTCGGCCGAGGTCGACGTGGACTGCAACGCCGAACATCGCGACCCCCTGGATCTCGGCCGTGCCTACGTCGAGTGGGTGTACGAGGTCGGGGCTCCCGTGGCTCGCATCAACCTGCGGGCGGGCGACCGCGCGGACGTCGTCTACTGGATCGAGGGGCGCGTGCGCTTCGCGGGGAACGACGTGACCTGGATCCAGGGGCCCTACGAGATCGACCCCCTCGCCGAGCAGGAGGTCGACATCGCCATCCCGACGGCCGCGCAGTTCTCCGCGGACCAGGTGGACTACACGAGCGACCTGGTGGTCCGCGTGGTGGCCGCGGACGCGGTGTCCGACGAGAACGTCGACCGGGTGAGCCCGGGTCGCCTGAAGGCTGCCTGGCCCGCCGGCGAGGGGCTTCTCCTCATGGACGACGCGATGGTCGAGTCGCTCGCGCCCAACGGCATCCTTGACGCCGCCGCTTCGGAGGCCGAAGCGGGCGTCATCATCGAGTACGGCCCGCCGCGCTAGCACCGGTTCGGACCTCCACCCACACCAGAGAAAGGGGTACCCATGCTCGCACTTCTCCTCTCCTCGGCCGCCTTTGCGGCGAACTACCAGGTGACCTTCTGCGCCGAGTACAGCATCGACTTCGACGACGCCGACGTGGCCGTCGGGGATGACTACTTCACGTCCAACACCGACCGGCCGGCGCGGGGCGCGCGCATCAAGATCGTCCGGAACTCCGACGGCTTCATCATGTTCGACAACTACACGGACTGGGACGGCGCTGCGGTCGGGTGCACCTCGGCCCTCACCCTGGACTCCACCAAGACCTACCAGGTCATGGTGCAGTCGCGCGCGCTGGTGAACGGCAACTACGTCTTCATCTACGACGATCCCACGACCCCGTCGTACTGGGCCTTCGAGGCGTACGCGGCCTACGCCCCGACGTCCTCCACCACGGTCACGTTCGACACCACCCTGACCGACCACTGGAACACCGCCGCCGCCATGGGCTTCGGTCTCTACCGGCGCACGGCGGGCCTCTCCGGGGAGACCTTCACCGTCTACATGGAGCCGTGCCCGAGCGGGGGCGGGAGCTGCCGGAGCGGGAATGCCGTCTACATCGACTCGCCGGCGGACTCGAAGACGGTGATCAACCACGAGCTCGGCCACTACGTGGCCTTTCACAAGAACAACGACAACTCCGCCGACACGAACGACGGCGCCACGCTCAACAACTGCTACACCGTCTCCTCGAGGAACCACGAGGCGGTGTCGAAGGAGTACCAGAGCATCGCCGCGAACGAGGGGTATGCGCACTACTACGCCGTGGTATCGTTCAACGACACGACGGAGTACGACTGCGGGTTCGCCTACTACAAGACGACGGACTGGAACCTCGATGGGATCCTGGACGGCCAGTGGGTCTCCTGCGAGAGCGGGCCCATGACCGGCGTCGATGGCGCGGACTACCTCGGCGACACCTGCACCGGGACGCTCACCAACCGTGGTACGGAGTACGATTGGCTTCGTTTTCTCTGGGACCTGGACACCAACGGGGGCGTGAGCACGACGACCATCTTCCAGATCTACGAGAACGCCTACCCCCACACCTGGGTCGCCTATGGCGACTCGACCGGCAGCGGGTACCCGTCGTCCCGCCTGCGCAACGGAGCGGATGCCGCGGGCGTGCTCACCGAGTGGGACGCTTGGGACAACTACAACGGCGTCCATCGCTGAGCGTGGCGGCGGGATGACGTCTTCTCCGTACCGCCGGCTCCGGCATCTGGCGTCAGTCATTGTTGCCACACTCCTGTGCGGCGGCGGGCCAGCCTGCCATGCGGGCGGGGGCGTCGACAGCGACTCGGATACCGGTCCCGACGGTACGCCGTACGACGTCGACGGCGATGGGTGGACGCACGACGGCGGGGACTGCGACGACAACGACGCAGCAGTGAATCCCGACGCGGAGGAAGTTCCGGGCAACAGGGTGGATGAGGATTGCGATGGGCGCGACGAGGAGGTTCCCTCCCTTGCCGACGCCGACGCGATCATTCGCGGTGTCGAGCTCGAGGGACTTGCGGGCACGTCCGTCGCCACCGGCGGGGATGCCAACGGCGACGACGTGGGCGATCTCCTCGTCGGGGCCCCTGGCGGGTGGGCCGACGAAGCGAACAAGGGTCACGCCTACCTTTTCCTCGGGCCCGTGGCCTCGGGGAGTCCCGCAGATGCCGAGGCGTCCATCGAGGCCGAGAACCAGTTCGACATCACGGGATACGCCGTCGCCTTCATTGGGGACGGCGATGGAGACGGCCGCGACGACTTCGTGGTCGCGGCGCCACAGAATGACGAGGTTACTGGTCAGGCGGGCGCCGTCTTCGTCTTCCACTCCACCCCTACCGGTGCGCTGGGGACTTCCGACGCGAGCTCGACGCTTTGGGCTGACGAGGTTGGTCGCGCCTTGGGAACGAGTATGGCGCCGCTGGGCGACGTGGACGGGGACGGCCTCGCCGACGTCGCACTCGGGGCTCCGAGTGTGGACACGAACGATCCGGCGCCCGGTCGTGTGGCCATCTGGATGGGACCGCAAGAAACGCAGTACGGCTTGGGCGACGTCGTGCTCACGAGCGACCGGGAACTCGATTACGCCGGTCAGAGCGTAGCCGCCGCCGGCGACGTGGACGGCGACGGGTGGACGGACCTCCTCGTGGGCGCGCCGCTCTCGGGCGCCGACCTGACCGGGAGAGTCTGGCTGGCCTTCGGGCCGTTCGGCGCCAGCGGCGACCTCGCCGACTCGGCCGCATCCTTCGACGGCGTAGAGCCGAGCGATTACGCCGGCCAGTCCGTCTCCAGCGCGGGCGACGTCGACGGGGATGGTCGAGAGGACGTGCTCATCGGCGGCCACCTCGCCAGCGAAGGTGGGACGCGGGCCGGCAAGGCATGGCTGGTCGTGGGACCCGAGCGCGGCGCGCACTCGCTCGGCGATCTGGCGGACGCCACGTTCGTCGGGGAGTCCGAGTTCGACTGGGCGGGCTACCGGGTTGCCCAGGGACCGTTTTGGGGGGAGGCGGCACTCCTCGTGGCGGCCGTCGGCGACGCCTATGGCGGAACGACCAACCCGGGCACGATCTACGTTCTCCCTGCGAGCGTCGAGGGCTTCGCGCCGAACGGGGCGACCCTCGTTCGCGGCGAGGACCCGTTCGATCGCGCTGGGTCCTCGCTCTCGATGTCTGGCGACGTCACGGGCGACGGAGAGCCCGACCTCGTCGTGGGCGCACCGGGCAACGACGCGGCCGGGTCGAACCACGGCACGGTGTACGTGCTGGCGTCCGATGAACCCTGACGTCTCCTTGTCTCTGGTGTGTCTGCTCCAGTATAGGAGCTCGAGGGGGAAGTGAACGTTGCCGACGCTCGGGGACCAGCGTGCCGACAACCACGCGGTCAGTGATGAGCCGGCCATCCACGCGCGGACTTGACCCGCCCTGGCCGAGCCCCCTTCCCGGCACGGCCCGTGGCGAGGCGGGCCGCACCCCGCTCACGAAGGCGTCCGACCCGGGCAGGCGAGTGTTTCCATGTGGAAACAGAACGGGCGCAGGTCCCCCTGCCAACGTTCCTGTACCCAGAAATAAGGCAGCTAACACCAGTGGACATGGCCAAGACGAGGCACGCTCCCCGGCAGGCCCGGAATAAGTCGGTAGTACCGCCGCCACGCCTCAACTCGAGGCCAGGCGCATCTTCGCAGGACGGTCGGTCAAATGGTTGATGTGGCGCTCGCGTTGTGGTACCCATGCGGGGTCGGTGAGCCACCTTCAACCGCTCCCGACGAGGAGTAGAATTGGCAAACGAAAAGCACCCCGAGCCGGTGTCCTTCGAAATGACTCCGGAAGATCTCGCCGCCGTGAGTGAAGGCAAGAGCAAGGCGGTTCCGAACGTGCAGTTCTTCGGCAAGACTGCCTTCACGATCGAGAATGCCCCCATCCCGAAGAGCATCCGGGACGCGATCGGCGTGGAGAAGACGATCACGGTGCAGATGAAGGTCCGGCTCGATCGCAAGGAAGAGAAGTAGCTTCTGGAGGCTGGGCAGCGATGAGCGACGTGATCGCGGACTTTTGCCTGAGCGAACTCGCGGGCAACGGGTTCGTGCCGCTTCCCGAGTACGCGCGCGCTCTTCGCGAGGCGTTTCGGCGCAGCCCGGCCGTTTATGGGCGCGCCGCCTTCGGAATCGAGTTCCGCCGGGTGGCCCGGGACGGAGCCTGGTTCGCGGGCCTGCTCGCGTCGGATGCCCATCTCGAAGGATACAGCGCCAAACAGCTTTGGGCATGGTCGAATTCAATCCCCGAACAGGAGTTCGCCGCACAGGTACGGGTGCATGCAGAGGACGAAGCCCGGCATTCGAGGATGTTCGGGCAACTGCTCCTTTCGCTCTACCCAGAGTCAGACACCCCCGAGCTGCGCGCCCGGCTTGGCGAGATGGCGCCGACCTTCCCCAGCGGCGAAGCGCCATCGCCCACGATCGACATGCGCACCGACGAGGAGGTCCTTTCCTCGGCGATACAGATCAATCTATACGAAATCAAGGCCTTGGTGCTCGGCCACCTTCTCTCGCCGGTGGTGCGGGCCTATTCGAATGGCGAGAACAGTCGTCGGAACGACGCCATCACGCGCGCGATCCTCAGGGATGAGCTCCGCCACATCGCCTATTCTGCCCACTTCATCGAGCAGGCAATTGCCCGTGGGAACCAGGACTATGTCTGGTGCGCACTGGCCGAATTCCAGGAGATGCTGAACACGAGCACCGGCTTGGAACTGGAAGCCCTTTCCTGCAAAGATACGCACCACCCCGAAGTGAACGCTGCAGCAATCGCCGCCGCGATTGCACCGCAGGACTAGGAGGCAGCATGGCCTACCATGTGCGACACAATGCATTCGACCCGGAATATCTTCGTCAGGTGGTGGGCGCGCTGCTCACAGACCCGCACTTGGGAAAGAGCCCCCTTGGCGCAGAGTTTGTGAACACCCGCGGGTTCTCCATTGTGTTTCGGCGTTCTGCGCTGGAGGAGGTCAAGGCACATTTCCCATACTTGGCAGAGTTTCTTACCGGGTCTATGTTCCCGGCGTCGAACGCGTTCTACGTGAATCCCCTCGTCCTCGAGGGCACCTCGAGGGTAGACACGCACGTCGACTGCCGCCTCGTCGCGTCCCAGAACGTCCGGATCATTCCGAACTTGGTCAGCGTACTTTACGTCGAGGTCGACCCTTCCATGCTCGGGGGCGACCTTGTTCTTCAGGTGGAACCGGGTCGCACGTTCGCAATTCGGCCATCCACGAACGACCTGCTCCACTTTCTTGGAACACTCGTCCACTCGGTCACGCCGGTCGAATCTCCTTCAAGGCGCATCAGTGTCGTGTGCGAGCAGTACAACCTACCGGAAGAGGTATTAGAGGGGTTTCCCGAATTCCAAGTCATCTGCGACAACGACGTAGCCCCCCGCGTGTCGATGAGCTCCGCGTCATGACCATCCAGTCAAGCCATGCGCGCATCCACACTTACAAGGCGACGGTGTCGTGGACCGGCAACCGGGGGACTGGTACCTCGAGCATCGGCGCGTACGGCCGCGAGCATGAAATTCGGTGCCCCGGTCGACCTGTGATTTACGGCACCTCCGATCCCGCATTCCGAGGGGATCCGACCAAGCACAACCCGGAGGACCTCTTGGTCGCGGCGCTCTCAGGGTGCCACATGCTCTGGTTTCTGAGCCTGTGCGCCGACGCGGGGATCGTGGTCGTATCTTACACGGATGACGCCGTGGGTGTGATGGAGGAACAAGAGGATGGCGCAGGGCAGTTCGAGAGCGTCACGCTGCATCCGAAGGTAGCGCTCGCCATTGGCAGCGATGTTGAACGGGCAATGACGCTGCACAAGGCCGCGCACGAGATGTGTTTCATCGCCCGCTCCGTCGCCTTTCCGGTACGTCACGTTGCGAAAATCGGCGTGGCTCAACCGCGCTAGTTAGCTCCGTTGGCCTGTCACCGCGTCAGGAACTCCTCTAAAGGCTGCACGCCCGCGCGAAGCAGCTCCTTGAACCCGGGTCGCCGAGACGAGCTCCAGGATCTCCAGCCGAACGGAGCCTGGCCGGTCTGGTTCGTCGAGCCACCCCTACGCTCACCTCACCATGTGTGGTAGAATCCTGCCGAAGTAGGGGCAACGACCATGCGCACGCTCGGTGGAGTGGCCGGCCTTCTCGGTGCGTGCAGTGTAGGGATAGTCGTTGCCACGAAGATCCCAGAGCCAGATGCAGAGATATTCGCGACCCTCGCCATGGGCATGTTTGCAGCGACATTCTGTTGTCTGCTGCTCGACGACCTTGAGAAGGGAGGGCGAATCGAGGTGCGCACGCACTGGGGCGGCCTCGGGGGCGGCGTGGGTGGGTGGAGTGCAACGCCCGCGGTCGCCTACTTGGCCGCCACACTACTGTTCGTCTTTCTCATCGCGGCCGCCCACATCGAGTGGAAGGGAAAGGAACGCGAATCCGGGGAGGGGACGAACGCGGCGGTGGCCGCGGGCGAACCAGAGTGACCCTCCCTGACCGGCTGAACCTTGCGTTCGGGGCCGAGCCCTTCAGCCCGGAACCGGGCGAGCTTCGACCCATTCGCTCGCGAGAGTTCGACCAGCTCACGCAGGTGCTCGAGCGGTACGTGGACGGTGCGGTGGCCGGTCGGTCCTTTCTCATCGCGGGCCATCGTGGAGCGGGAAAGACGACGCTCGTGCTGAACGCCCTCCAGCAGCTTGTTTCCGACCGCCGTACCGCCCAGCCTCCCCGCCCGAGGCCCCTCGTGGTTCGTATCCCAGCGCCACGGCTTCTCCAGATTGCGGAGGCCCTCGTCCCCGCCGCGCCGCCGCGGGGTGACGGAGCGGACTCAGGGCAACCGAGGGAGGAGGACGCGGCGGGGCGGGCGAAATCGAAGACCGATGCGACCGAGCTTGTCATCGACGGGCTTACAGTTGGCCTCTTTCACGCCGTGTCCGAGGAGGTTCTCGACGCCTTTCGCCGTCGATCACGCCAGCTCCATGGCCATCCGCGCGCCGAGGCAGACGAGCTGACCGCGCGGCTGCGCGCGGACCTCTCCGCAGCTCCAGACCTTGGTGAGCTTCGGGATGTGTGGGAACGCGCGTGCGCCCTCGACCGGGGCGTACTCGAATGCGGCGCGGCCGAGCCCGGCGCCTCTCGAGGCATCGAGGAAATCTCCGCGATCTGGACAGCTCTTCAGGCATACCAGCGCGTGATCGGAAAGACCAAGAACAAGAGGGGGGGCTTCGACGAGGCGGGACAAAAGGATGAGCTCAAGATCAAGAAATCGCCTGCACCAGAAGAGGCCTCGCGCTCAAGCGTACCAAGCGGAATCGCCGACGCAGTCGCGGCGCTTGCCACGGGCGCGGCTGCGGCCGGCGTGCTCTGGGAGCCACTTGGCCACGGGATTGCCGTGGCGACCGGTGCGCTCCTCGGTGTGGGAGCCCTCAAGACGCTCGAGTGGTCATCGAGCGCTACCCGGGAGCGCTCGCGCAAGCGTGAGTTCGAATTCGAGGAGGATACCGGGCCTCACTCGGTTGCCAGGCTGCTCCCTCGGCTGGTGCATCAGCTTCGCACTCTCGGCCTTGCGCCGGTCTTCGTGATCGACGAACTCGACAAAGTTCAGGGCCTTCGGAACCGCTTCCAAGGCCTGCTTGGTGATTTGAAGCAATTTATCTCCGAGGAGTCGTTTTCCTGTTTTCTGGTTGACCGCGAATACTACGAGCACGTCGAGGGACGTCTGGATGGAGAGTCTTTCCCGGTAGAACATACGTGGTTTACGGATCGACTCTATGTTCAATACCGGGCGAGCGAGCTACGACACTGGCTCGGCACCGTGATCCTCGAACCCCAGAACTCGGAACTGAAAGCTGACCGCGACGTTTGGCTGTGGGCCGTGCTCCATCGTTCGCGCCTCCACACCTTCTCCCTTCGGCGCGAACTCACCCGCCTTACGGATGGGAGGGGCGGTTTCGCGCATGGCGTGGTTGCCCGGGATCGCCCGCATACCCACGAGGCCTTGATTCAACTCGCAATCGAACATGTGCTGGCGCAGCCCCGTCTCGCTCGATGGTTGGCCGCCGACCCCTATCATGCGCAACTCGCGGTCGATGCCTTGTACCTCCCTTCCCGGCTATGGGCGCAGGAGAAGGTAACCTTCGTGGTGTCGCCGGAGTCCATCGGCAGGCACATGCGGGAGAGGCTCATCCGCTCGCGGCTCGCAGAAGATCAGGGGATAGTCGACTTCAAAACGGACGATCTACAGCTTCTTGCGGAGGCCGTTGGGGAGCTGGCTGGGCTCCTGTGCGACCCACCCGCCCTCCGCGAGGCGCTCAAGGCTTCCAGGGCGAACGAGGAATCTGCGTGGGATAGGCTTCCAGCGGCCATCAGGGGCACCGTTTGCGAGCTCGAAGACGCCCCCCTACGTGCCATCGGTGAGACTGAATTTCGCTGGCGCTGGGACGCATTCGGAAGCGGACTCCCGGCGGTGGAGACCACTTGGATTACTAGTAGACTCTTTGCGCGTTACTCACCGGCGAGCCAGCGCGCCTGGCTGGGTGACTCCCTGCCCAAGGCCGGGTCTGAGGCCCAAGAGAGTCATCGGGAAATCTGGCGTTGGATACTTCTTCATCGCGCGGGGCTAGACCCCATCGCATTACCGCGGCGGCTCGCAGAGGGAGCGCAGCATAGGGTAGCGGGTGGCCAGACGGTGATTGCCGAGCCGCACGATCCGGATGGCGAGGTGTGCGCGCAGGTCGCAGTCGAGCATCTCCTGGCGAGCTCACCGCTCGCGGAGTGGGTTCGTGCCGCCCCTCACCATCCCCAGCTCGCCATCGAGGTGCTGTATTACCCATCACGGGAGATGGCCAGATCCGGCACCGGCTCCCTGAGGGTGAACAAGGATGTCGTCAGGAAGCTCCTCACCGAGCGGCTGGCGCAGGCGACCGCAGCCGGTGCCCGAGCGGAGGGAGAGAGATTCACGGATGACGATATCGACGTGCTAACCGATGCGCTTGCGACGCTCACCTCCCGCCTGGCAGAGCCGTCACTCCTGGTGGAGGCGCTCAGAATGTCGCCGGGAACTGAAGGTGCCCCAAGTCCTTGGGAAGCGCTTCCAAGCGCAATTCAGGGAATCTTGACGAGGGCATCTCCCACGCTCACGGCCTCCGGGGAGCCGTTCGCCTTCATCTGGCACAGGGCCTTGCCTCCTCCGCACTCCTCATGGGCCTCGGCGCCTCGGACGCGGGGGGATTCCCTCTCCGCCGACCGCTTTCTCATCGAGCAGGTGAATGGGAACATCTTCGACCTTGTCGGCGTCGACCTCGGTGGTCTCGCCTCGTCGTTCAGCCTCGTCGGAACCTCTCCGCCGTACTCGGAGGCCGTTCAGGCGCTAAGGCGGTTGCAGGACGCTCGGCGGTACGCCGACCGCGACGCGGATGTCGCGCGAGTCACCGCATACGCGAAGCTCCTCCGAACCGCGCTGCCGGAGGTGCTCCTCGCGCTTGCCCTCGCAACTGGCATGGAGCGCATCTCAGGGGGTTCGAGCCTCGCCCGGGCGCTCAAGCGCTTGATGACGCTGGCGCGCGAGTCCTCTACGTTAGCAGAGTACGCGGCGAGCGTACCGGAGCCATGCGAAGAACTTCGCAGGGCGCTTGGTAGTCAGGACGCCCGGAAGATCTGGGACCGCGCCTTGAGCGAGCGAGCGGCCCTCGGCGAGGTGGCGGTGAGCGCTCGGCGGCCTGAAGTGCTCACCGCGGGAATCCACCTTGCCGCACGCCGCCTCCTTGCACGCATGTCGACGACGACACTTCCGTCGGCCAAGCCGGAGCTGCTCGTCGCGTATGCGAAGGAACCTGTCGTCGAGACCTTCGAGTCGGTCGCCCAGGTGCTTCCTTCGGATGTGGTGAGCTGGTCCGCGCTTTGTGGCCAAGCAGCCTTGCGTTGCAAACAAGAACCCGCGATGACGTACTTTGTCATCGCGTGTTTGATTGGACTAGGATTCGTGGACAGTGCGTTGGCGCTCGGGCGCGCCCTCGAGAAGGAGGGCCTGCCAGGAGTGAATCTGGAACCGTTCTCTCGGGCGCGCAGCGATTGGCGCGTACGAGTGGTATCGGCAAACCCCAAGCGCTGGGCTTGGCCCGGCATCGCGACGCCGGCCCTGCTCATGGAGGGGGCTCCGGTTCCCGCCATCGGCGTCTGGTCCGCGGATGCCTTCCACGAAGTATTTCGGATCGTAAATCGACTCGACGATGGGGCCGAGATGTCTTCGAGAGAGGTGTTGATACTGGATGAGGTGGGGATCTCTGCGGAGTGGACGAAGAACGTCGGGCGAGTATTCGTCATCGGAGATCAGAAGTTTGGAGACCAGAGACTTCAGCGGCCGTGGCGCCGTCTCAGTTCCGTGCCACAGGACGCTCGTGCACTTCTCGCTGCCATCGGCAGTGCATGAGGGACTAGGCCGAAGTTCCTTCAGCTGAACACCGCGCAGACGTAGGCGGCGCCGCAGTCCTCGCACGGTGTCACCCTTCGTCCGGCATGGCTACCGCCGGGGCGTGACCCCGAGGAGCTCGAACGCTCGTGCCTGTAGCGGTGTGGGGTTCGCGAGGACCTCGACGACGGGAGCGCCGGGCGCGGTGCGGACTCGGTTGCGGGTCAGGGTGGCGAGGTCGTCGAGGACGCCACGGAATGCACGCACGGGCTCGCCCGCGGCGTTGACCTTGTCGGCCACCTTCTTGCGCGCCGACTTCGACCGGACCGCGGGAGCGACGGGGCTGGCGCGTTCGGCCGCCCCCTGCTCGGGGTGCTCGTCTGTGAAGAGCAGGGGGCGCAGGCGCCGCCGCATCTCCCACTCGACGTAGTACGCGAGCATGCAGAGGAGGACGTGCGCGCGGACGCGCTCGGCCAGGTGGTGGTGGATCGGACGGACCTCGAGGTCGACGGTCTTGACCGTCCGAAAGGCCCGCTCGACGTGCGAGAGCTGCTTGTAGGTCGTGACGACCGCATTCGCGTCGAGCCGCTTGGCGTCGACGTTCGTGCGCACGACGTAGAGCCCGTCGAGCGCAGCCTCCGCGGCGATCCTGTCCTCGCGACGCGCCCAGGTGAGCCCCGTCTCTGTCACCTGGACGTCGAAGTGCTTCTTCATCCTGTGCCGGCCGAGCACGGCGCCGACCTTGATGCCGATCGCCGCGCTCCCGTGCAGCTTGCCGCCGCGGTCCACCGTCTGCTCCGCGATCTGCCGCAGGTCGGTCTCGGTGGCTGCGAGCAGCTCGCGCCGCTTCCGGGTCCGTTCCTTCGCGAGCAACGGGTTGCGACACGCGACGAGCCGCTCGCCGGGGAAGTCCGGGCTGGCGATCTCGGCGAGGTCCACCTGGTCGAACAGCGAGGGCTGGATCACGCCCGTCTTGCGGAGCTGCTTCAGCGCGGGCGCCCGCAGCGCCGTGACCCACTCGAGCCCGTGCGGCGCGAGGTCCTCCCGGATGCGTGCGTCCGTCAGCATCCCGCGGTCACCCACGACGACGACGCGGTCGAGCTTGAAGCGCCGCCGCAGCTTGTCCACCTGCGTCGCCACCGTCTTCGCGTCCGAGGTGTTGCCCTCGAACACCTCGACGGCCACGGGCCGGCCCTCGCCGTCGGTCACCACGCCGAACTCGATCTGGAGCTTCCCCTTCTTCCCGTCGCGCGAGTAGCCGAGCTTCCCGAGGGGGCAGGCGCGGCCCTCCAGCCACGTGGAGGTGAGGTCGTAGAGCACGAGGCACCGCTCGCCGAGATGCCGGCGGGCGAGCTTCTCCTCGATGTGTGGCTGCATCCGGAAGAGCCAGTCGAGCGCGCCGTAGAGCTCGTCGACGTCGACGTCCTCGACGCCGAGCACCGACGAGAGCGTGTCCGTCGCCGTCGCCGCCGCGTAGCCTGCCGCAGTCGCCAGCCTGGAGCCCGGCCGGAGAATCCGGGCCGCGATCATCGCCATGCACAGCGTCCGGTCGCGTGACGCCTTCGTGGCCAGCAGCGCGGGAAACCCCAGCCCGTGCATCGTCCCGAGGACCGCGGCGACGTGCCCGTGCGGGAGGCTGCGCAGGATCTCCGGCTCGGCGCCCGGGGCCGCGGCAACGTCGCCACGCAGGGCGCGTCGGAGCGCCTCGACCTTCTCCGCGGGCCAGTCGGACAGGTTCGCGAGCGTGCGCTTCTTGATCTTGCCGTCCTCGCGGTAGCTCTCGCGGAGGAGGATGGCCGGGCGGGAGTCGCGGTTCGGCACGGTCTCGACGTACATGGGCAACATGTATCCGTCCGAGCGCGCGGCGAACAGGCATAATGCCAAGATTTACATGGGTACAACGCGAAGGACACATCGCGCGCCTGCAGGCACCCCGTCGGCCTCAGCGATGGCTACGGCGGGGGGAACTTGGGACTAGGCGCTGACGAATTTGATGGTCACGAAGAGCCGCTTCTTCACCGCAACCTCGGGCTTGTCGCTCATCACGAGTTCGAAGTCGCGCTGGTAGACCACCGCAGCACGGCTTGGCCCTTTGGCGAAGGCCCGAGCGGTTTCCTCCAGGGGATTGTATTCCACGCCCTGCGGGATCGAGGGAAGGTCGAGGACTCGCGCCTCAAAATAGGCACCGTTCGACGGTTGTGGGCCGGGGGCACCCAGTTGTAGCAACAAGCCTCCGACCGGGCCTTCGGATCCCTGTGGCACGCTCACGTCCGCGACGTGATTCAGATCAATTGACACCAACGCGCCGGCTGCCGCGGCCTTCACCGTGCCGTCCTTATCCGGCAGGGCACTGTGCAACGCCCAGATCAAGCCTGCCCATCCCCGCACGGATCCAACGTCCCCGTACCATCGTTCCTGGTACGGTCCCACGAGGTAGTCCGCTGCCACAAGGCTGGGTTCGGTTCTCGCGGCTGCCAGGACGTCCACAAGCTCGGCCTTCGTGATCCCCGCGCCGTCGACAACCACGGAACCGTCAGGCTTCATCTGTACGCGTACGGACGCGAGACGTTCCTCCTTTTGGGCCTGGTGCCAAGCGATCGCGAGACCAACCCCGGCGAGGACATTGGTCAGGAGGAGGGCGGCAATTCCTATCCAGAGGTAGCTCATGCGCGGCATGCTACGGTGCTCTCCAGCATAACGCAAAGTCGCCTGCGACGTCGGACTCGGTGCAGGCGGGGAGCGCTGTCTCCGCGGACCAACCTGCGAGGAGCATTCCCGGGCAGCCCTCGCGGCGCATACCCTCGCTCTCCCACGTCCGGCGCCAGGAGAGCACCGTGACGATGCAGCTCACGTTGCGCGCCCCGTAGTAGAGGTTTCGGGCCGCGAGACGGCGAGCCGTCGGGTCTCGCGAGCTCGCGGGGCCGGTGAGCTGGTTGTAGTAGTTGACGTACAGGCCGTCGACGACGTCAGAGGGGTCCTGCACGGGGTTGGAAACGGCGTCGCACGCGCGCTGGATGAGCGGATCGTCGTTCGGTCCGCCGCCGCAGCGGGTCTCCCGGAGGTGCCGGATGATGGGCCCGCTGAACCAGGAGAAGTAGTAGAAGCCATCCAGCAGCTTGGAATACGCATCTCGGCACAGGTCGGTCGCTATCTCGTAGCCGCAGCTCGACTCGAGCGTCTCCAGACTGCTTCGGAAGGCGATCGTCTTCTCGATGAACTGACGGGTGGACTGCTCGTAGCGCTCGTGGTCGGCACGCACCTGGTCACGGTGCGAGAGGATCGCCGGCGCGGAGAGGGCCACCAGCGCGGCCAGCACAGGCGGACCGCCCGAGGAGAAGATCTGGAAGCGGTTGAGAGAGTAGAAGACCGCCGCGCTCCACCACCAACGGGGCATGGCCGGCGAGAGGTGGTCCCGCGACAGGTTATTGTACTGCACGCTGCGGCAGGCGCTGCAAAAGACGGGTGCTGAGGCGTTGCCGCAGTAGCTACAGGCGCGCGCGTACAGGCGCGTGGACCCGATCAGGTCCTTCAGGGACTCGGCGTCGGTCTCTCCGAAGGCGCGGTCGAAGTCCCGCTCCGCCGAACGTCGCTCGACAGGTTCCGCCGCCTTCCACTCGGCGTCGACCTTGTGCTTGCTGTGCAGGAGCAGGTCGAGCTGGTGCTCGTGCTGCACCCGCTGGGCGAGTGCGTCAATCAGCGTAGTCGCCCAGACGTTCAGCGCCGCGGCGAGGATGCCGACTGTCGCGAGCACGAGGCAGGCCGCGGCCACGACCTTCAGGTCCCCGTCTGGAGTTCCCGGGGCGCTTCCCAGGCGAGAGAGGAACCAGACCACACTCACACACAGCGCGAGGAGCGCGGTCCACACCCCTGCGGTCCGACGTCGGTGGCTTGTGCCGAACCTCTGCTCGATGTAGCGCGCGTACGGACGCACGGCACCAGCTTACCACGCACCATGTCGTGGCGTCGTTTGGGCCCCACTGGCCGCACCGATGGGGGAACTCCCAGTGAAGCGCTGTGCTCCTCGGTCACTCTCCGTCGGTGTCTTCCATGATCCTGACCTTCACCGTGACCGGCAGGTGGTCCGAGGCGTAGCTGCGGAAGGCATCCGCGCCGCCCGTGAGGAGCTCGTGGTGCACGGTCGCATTCGTGCCGGTCACCTCCTCCCCGATGAGGGCGTGATTGCCGTCTGCCGACACGATGACGTAGTCGATGACGCTCCGCGGGGTGAGCGGAATGCCGGCGAGGCGCGTGGCCGGGTACCCGTCCTCGGCGAGCACGTCCCAGCCCTGGGCCTCCATCTGGTCCCAGAACTTCTCCTTCTTCGTGTCGAAGCGGGAGGCGTTGAAGTCCCCGGTGATGAGGACGTCGTGCTCGTCGGCGGGCACGCACCACTCCTCGGCGCGGGCGTCGAGGATCTTCTCCGTGATCGTCTTCATCGCCTGGTCGTGGTTCTTCGTGTGCGCCTGGCCCGAGGCGAGGTGCACCCCGACCACGAGCAGGTCGTTCCTGGGCTGGCCGTTGACGAGGAACGTGAAGTGCCCGAAGAGCGGCTGGCGGTCGAAGAGGCGCTTCCCGTCCACGTAGTCGTTCGGGAAGCTCGTCTCGCAGACGGCATTGAGGCGCGCGGCGCGGCGGTCGTAGAGGAGCGCGACGCGCTGGGCGTCCCCGCTCTCCGCGATGGCATAGGCGTAGTTGTCCGTGCCGAGGATGTCGATGAGGCGTTCGAGCTCGACCGAGCGCGGCTTGCCGTCCGGGCCGGGCTCCCCGTTGATCTCCTCGAGCACGATCACCTTGAGGGACAGGTCCTCGATGATGGCAGCGATGCCGGCGAGGTCCGTCGGGGTACGGGAGGGGTAGGACGGCCCGCCGTCCGTGTTCTCGGGGAACCCCCGCTGCGCCCCGTCGTGGAAGTGCTCGAGGTTCCAGGAGCCGACCTCGTAGTGGGTGACGGCGTCAGCGACGACCGCAGGCTGTGGGTCCGGGCAGGGAACGACCTCTGCCGCGTAGCGGCTGGTGATCCAGCCCGAGCTGCCATCCGTGACGACCTCGAGCCAACTCGTGGCGGCGTCGACGGCCCGGACCGTCGCCACCGCACCGCCGGCGATACGGCCGCTGACCGCATGGCTTCCGGCGGCGGGATGGAGCGGCACGCCGAGCTCGGACTGCGCCACGAGGCGGGCACACTGGCCCGCGGTGGGCGCGGCGACCGCCTCACCGGAAAGCACAAAGAGCAGTGCCCCTGCGATGGCAGGGAAGAGAGCCAGGCGAAAGGGGGAGTGCGTCGTTTGCATGACAGGCGAAGGCTACCACAGCAAGCGGGCGTCCTCGGAGGCAGCCGGCCTCGCCGAGGGCGTGCCGGTTCCATGTGGTACAGCGCTGCGGTCGCCGCTGCGATTCAGAAACAGAATCGACCACCCTTGGGCGTTCGGGCCCGGGTGACGCCCCACGAGGAAAACCCCGGACGGGGCGCCTCATGCCGTTTGCCTCCGAACCTCTCGCCCCATCGGGGGTGACTTGCCGCCGGGCTTGCACACTACCCCGGTGGGCGCGTGACCCCATCCAGCCACGCTTTCGCCCCCGAGACCGCAGCATCAGACGGAGGCGCCTTGTCGTCACCGCCCGCGAACTGGTAGGCGGCGGCCACCTCCTGCATGTCCAGGCCGTACCGGCGCGCCCAGGAGCGGAAGAAGTCCAGGCGACGGCGGCGCGCGAGGTACGTCTGGACCCACCAGATCGTCCGGGCCCCGGAGAACAGGCGCGCGTCGACCGCAGGGCCGAGCGGGGTCGTCAGCACCCCCGAGGGCACCGCGGGCATGTGGTGCTCTTCCTCGGCGAGGAGGGTCTGAACGGCCGCGATGCTGGCGAGCGTCTGTGGCACGTTCGAGGGATCGATGTCGGTAAGGAGTTGCTTCGTTGCAGCCGGAGAGACGCCGTGGTGCTCGAGGCGGAAGGAAGCCGAGGTTCCGTTGAGGGCGGCTTCAGCGGCGACGGCGGCGTAACTGCCCTTCGCCTTCGTCGCGACCTTCGTGTAGCCACCCCGGAGGCGGATCAGGCCTGAGAGCTCCGTACCGAGGTAGTCGATGCCCCCCACGCGGGCGAGCTTCGGCTTGCCGTGCTGGCGGAAAACCTCGTACACGATGAGCTTGCGCTCGGCGTTCGCCCCCGCCTCGATGCCGGGGTAGCCGACCGAGGTGGCCACGTCGATGTCGAGAACCTGGCAACGGAGCACCGTCCGCGGGTAGGTGACCGCGTCGGGCCGGAGGCCCGCCGGGGCGTGGGGAAGATCGGGGGCCTGCTGGGCGAACGGCTCCAGCTCGGAGAGCTCAGTGTCCGTGTCGAGCCAGGCCTTGGCGTACCCGGCGGTGCCAAAGACCCTCCAGGCGATGTCGAAGGTCCCGAGCGGGACCTCGAGCCTCTCCGCGCGCTTTCGGGCGGCCTCCTTCGCCCACCCCTGCGCGCGCCCGTGGGCCGCGAGCGCGACTGCCTGCGCCTTCCTAAAGGCGAGCTTCGCGTAGTCGCCACCGAAGTAGAGCGCCACCGGGACCGGCACGACCTTGTCGGACTGGGCCGTGATCTGTTCCGCGACGCCGGAAGCGACGACCGAGAACGGACCGAAGCGCTCGGGGTCGAATTCGCCCGGGACGGGCGCAATGTTGTAGACGTCCGCGCAGTCGAGACCAAAGGCTTCGAACGCGTAGTGGACCTGCGTGTTGTTGAGCTTGGCATCGAACGCCACCAACGTGGGGTTCGACGCGCTCTCAGAGCTGGACTGTCGAAGGAGGTGGAGTCGGTACCCCACGCTCCATGCGATCCGGTAGCCGCAGGCTCCCTCCTTCGTGCAGTCCGTGTCCGCGTACTGCGCGTACTCCTGCTGGATGTGGTCGAACTCGGCGCTGGCACTGGCCGCCACGCCGTAGAGGCCAATCGACATCGAGGCGTCGATCTCCACCTTCTCCACACCCCCACCGCCACCGGTCAACGCGGCGAAGCCCGGAGGGTCCCCAATGTCCGCCAGTTCGTTCTCTTCGGCGAAGTCGATCAAGGGAAGGATACAGTCACTTCCCGAACCGTTGACGTAGATGTGGAGAGGCTTGGGCATCAGGTCGCTCCGGTAGGTGCCGGACACTACCACACGCCTGGACGACGCTGCGGTCCCGTCATGCTGGCCAGCGGAGCGCATGCCGCTGGGCAATCGGGGGACTTCCCGGGGCCCCGCGTCGGCCTCCCGGAAATTTCCGCCGTGAGGAAATTTCCTCGCAGGAAATTTCCTCAGTCAATTTCCACAGGAGGTCCTGATACGGGCTCAACGGTACGTCGGTGCCGACGGCATCGACCCCCGCGCCACCCCGCGAATGGGATGGGGAATGTCCGCTTGCGCGTCGGCACAGATCTTGCTTAAGACGGTCCGCATACTCAGGGCGAACCTGGGAGGCCGCGTCAGGTGGAGGAATTTTCCATGAAACAAAGCGATGCGCTCGAGTCCGAGGTGCTCCCCGCTCGCCCCGCGCTGCCCGGGGAGGCAGCGATCAACGAGGAGCTTCTGGTCGCCGCGACGTCCGAGATCAACCGGCTCCACGTTGAGGGAAGCGTCGAGACCACGCGTCGAATCGGCTCCTACATCCTCGATACCTTCTTCGACGGGGACATCGAGCGCTTCCGAAGGCGCCAGAAGCGTCACGCCACCTATCTTGCGCTTTGCAGCTGCGAGCAGCTGCAGCTGACCGTGTCCGCAATGTGGTACGCGGTCAACCTCGTCAAGCAGCTCGAAGAACTGCAGCACGAGATCGGCACGGGGTTGCCGCTCTCTCATCACCGACTGCTGTCACACGTGCACGACTCCGACATGAAGCGCGAGCTCGCGGAGGCGGCCGTGCACGAACAGCTTTCCGTGAAGAGCCTTTCCGCGCGCATCACGGCCCAACGCGCCTCGCTCGCCATGAGCACGCGTCGCGGGCGACCTCCGGCGCCTGTCGTGTCCAAGCTCCTCACGCGGATCCGCGCTCTGAGCGCATTCGTCCGGGAGCAGACGCTCAATATCGAGCAGCACGACGCGGAGGCAATGCTCGCGGGGATCGAGGAGGCCGAGCGCGAGCTCGACGTGGTGGCGGAGTACCTCGACAACCTGCGCGACGCGCTCATCGCCGCGCGACCGGTCTGACTTCGCCCCGGCGGAACGACGCAGAAACCGCCGGATCGAGTGGTGCGCAGGAACCACGCGCGCCCGCGTCCGGGCCTTCGAGCCTGTCGCTCAACGTCGGCTCAGCCTCTCGAGGGAAGGAGTCCCTCCTGTTCGAGTACGTTCCGCTCGCCCCCTCGCAGGATGGCCTGAATCGGCGCCATCGTCTCCTCACCTCGAAGTACGCGGAGTGGACATTCGGCGTGGAGATCCCCGCGAAGAACGGCGTGCAGTCGGTATCCCAGACGTTGTCCGGGCAGGGCGCTGACTGATCGAGCCCCGAGCGTCCCAGGCGCCGCTTCCCGAAGTGCTTGAGGCCGGCGGAGGCCGCGAGCGCGGGGTCACGCCCGGAGTAGAGGGCGGAGATGCGGTAGCAGAAGTTCGACATGGCGTCGCCGTCGGACCCGTCGACGTCCTCCCCAGAAGCGAAGAGGTCGTTGTCAACATCCGCGGCGATCATGAAGAGCTGGGAGAAGAGGCTGACGGGGAGGGGCTGGTTCACGCGCGTCCAGGCGCGGGCCATGCCGCGCTGGAGAACGTAGTTGCCCATGCTGTGCGCGATGATGGAGGTCTTCACCGGACACGCGCGGGTGGGATCGCTCGCCGTGATCCGCTGGATGCTCGTCGGGTACTCGAAGAGCTCGGCCAGGAGATCCGCCACGTCCTGCGCACAGCGGTCAGCGTCGGCCCGGTCCGCGAGGTAGTTCGTAACGAGGCCGTCCGAGGGCCAGGCGAAGAGTACGCAGATGCCGAGCCCGTCCGGGCCATCGTAGAGTTCGCGGCAGATGCCGTCGTAACGGCGCGCCGCCGCGTCCCAGCTGTTGTTGTAGCCGTGGACGAAGAGCGTGAGGTGCTTCTGGTCCTCGTGCTCGTAGAGGGGGTCTGTGACGGTCGGAAGGGCTCTCGCCGCGTCGATGAGACGTCGTCGGAACTCCTCGCCGGGATGCGCTTCCAGTTCGCGATGTGCCCCGGCGATCCGTCCGTTGAGATCCAGTAGGTTCGCTCTCCGAGCTCCTCCCCGGGAACCCCCTTCAAGAGCGCACGGCTGGTGATCATCCAGCGGGTGGGCACGGCAGAAACCTCCCAATGGGTTGGCTGGTCGCGACGACCTCAGGTGGAGCGGACGCCACCCGGGGGCGAGGTCAGGGGTAGAAGGCGAGCGGCGCGAGCTCAGGATGGAAGCCGAGGTCGAAGAGGGTGTAGGTGAAGGACCCCCAGCCCGGTCCTCGCGCAGCCTGGCGATCGCAAAGGGCGAGGAACTCCTCGAACTCCGCGATGCGCTTGAACACCTGACAGCCCTCGCTCCAGTTGTCGACGAACTTCGAGTCGGGGCCGGCGTGGTGGACCTGAATGAAGTACCCCGCGTGCACGGGTCCTCCGCGCTCAAGCAGAGCGTCCCGGTCGTTGTCACGCCAGACCGGGAGCGTGGACTTGGGAACAAGGCACCGATACTGCCCCTTGTGCGCCCCGAAGTGGTAGGCCCCACGGTACTGGTTGGGGATCAGGATGGCGCAGCCATCCTTGTTCTGCGGGTTCAGGATCGCGGCCTTGCCCGGGTCGGAGGTGAACGCCCAGCGGCGGAGTTGCCAGGCGCCGCCGTCCTTGTACGCGACGACGAAGGTGTCGTCGAAGGTGTTGTCAAACGGGCGCGTCGACCGGAGGCCGAACAGGTTGAGGTCGAAGTCGCCGTCCTCGAAGAAGGCGTAGCCCGACGCGGCGCAGGTGGCGCGGAGGAGATTGATCGCGGTGAGGGGGTCCAACGTGCCTCCGGGTACCACGCGAGTCTACTGGTCTGGGGCGGGCTGGCGGGAGTGCTTCCTGCAGGACCCTCGGGCAGGGTCGCCGGAGACACGCCGTTTTTCCGCAGTCCGGACAGGGCACCTCCCCTCACCTTCGTGGCAGGGGTTTTCTCGGAACATGTCTTCCGAGCGGGGCCCTGAGGCAGGTTGACGCTCCATTGCGAGGGCAGGCGAGAACGAGGTAGTTGTGGGCGACGTACACCTGTGGAAGGATAGGCCGCGAGGTGGACATGGCGATCCTGAAGCGGGTCTGGAGGTTGTTGACCCACTCGGAGGCCCAGCAGCGCCTTGAAGCCGCCCTTGAAGCCTGGCAGGCGGAAGCACGCCAGATCGTGGGCAACTCCGAAGAGCCGTGGGCGAAGGAGGCCCGGGCACTCTACGAGGGCGCGGAGAGAGCGATCGCCACCGGGGACAGCGAGCGAGCCTGGCAAAACATCCTCGCCGCGGACCGGCTGTCTCTTCACGGCCTCGATGATCCGGGCCTTCGGGCTGCCGCAGCGTCCATTCTCGCCGAGGCGGAGGCCAAGCTCGAGGGATGGCGCAAGAAGGCGGTGCTCGAGATGCTCACGCACGACGGGAAACTGCGCGAGCGGGTGCACGTCTCGCAGATCCGGCAGGCGTCCACCCACCTGCACGAGCGTCACTCTAACCTCTACCGGCGCGTGAACGCGGTGCGCCGACAGCTCGTCTACCTCACGATCATCAGCGCGAGCGCGCTCCTGTCGTGGTTCCAGGTGAGTCCGAAGGTGAACGTGGCGCTCGCCGCCGACCTCCAGAACCGGGAGCTCATGGTGTGCGCCGCCGTGCTCGGCATCCTCGGCGCAAGCGTCAGCGGCATCGTCTCCCTGGCCCAGGCGTCGATGGCAGGAGACCTCCAGGAGCGCCTGCTTTCCCTCGACTTCACGCTCGCGCGGCCTGCGACGGGCGCCGTGGCGGCCGTTGCCGTGTACGTGCTCATGCACGCAGACGTCCTCCCGGCGCTCGGCGGCCAGGCGGGTGGCGGCGTGCTCGCCTATGCGTTTGTGTCTGGCTTCTCTGAGCGTTTCCTCACCAACGCCGTGAGCACGCTGAAGTAGTCGTGCTCCCGGCTGGCCTTCGCGCGCGGGGCTATCCGCGCGGAGCTCATCGAGCGTTCATTCCCACGTGGGAATGAGGGACGTTCGTTCAAGCGGCATTTCTTGAGTCACCCCTCCCCGCGAACGTACTCCCGGGCTGCTCAGGGCCAACGGCAGTACAACCCGTCCGGGCGGTAGCTCTGCGAGCCTGCGGCTTGACGCAGGAGCTGAAGGCTGGGTAGCGTCGCGCGATGGCGACGCAGCCACATCTCCGTGCGTCCGTCGGGCTCGGTGCCTGCAACGAGCCCGGTGACGTCCGTCTGGTGCAGGGCCTGCTCAACGAGAAGGGAGCCGACCCGGCCATCCACGTCGATGGGATTGTCGGACCGAGGACTCTGAGCGCCATCCGCGTCTTTCAGTCTGCGTTCATGTCCGTTCCCGACCTGCGGGTGGACCCCGGGGGACGGACCTTCACGAGACTGGTAGCCGCGCCTACTCTGGCGCCGCCCGCACCGCCAGTCATCGGCGAGGAGTGGGACGGGCCAAGCGAGAAGTGGCCCGAGGAGCAGAAGATCCGCAGCCTTACCCCGGACATGCGCAAGCCGGTGCGGGAGGTGCTCGCTGACCTCCGTGCCCAAGGCTTTCAGGCGCGGCTCTACTTCGCGTGGAGGTCGGTCGCCGTGCAGGCCGAGCTCGTGCGGAAGGGGCACTCCACGGTGTCGTTCAGCTTCCACAACGCCCAGCGTCGTGACGGAACGCCCAACGCCTGCGCGGTCGACGTGATCGACTCGCGTTGGGCGTGGGGCGCGGGAGCGGAAGCGAGTGGTTTCTGGCGTGCGCTCGGCGAGGCCGGGAAGTCGCGTGGGCTCTACTGGGGTGGGGACTGGAAAAGGTTCCGGGATGTTGCGCATCTCCAGCTTTACTCGAACGGAGACCTGAGCAGAGTACGCGGCGAGAGTGGCTTCTAGGGAGGGTTGTGTGTCTGACGAGAAACAACGAATCGGCGCCGCTGCGGCAACGGACATCTCCCTGTCGCAGGCCATCCTCGCACCCCTTGACGCGATCGCGCAGGCGCAGGTCCACGCCGCGCGCTCGTTCCTCAACTTCGTGTCGCAAATTGGCTTTCCCCACGAGCACGGAAAGGCCGTCAAGGAAGAGGTTGCGCCCGAGGACGGGCAACGGAGCTCGCGCGCCTACGAGATGGAATTCGAGGTGGACGGCCCGGGTGCGGAGGTTCGGAAGATCCGTGTTCCCGCGCTCGCGCTCGTCCCGGTGCAGCCGCTCGCGGTCGACGACGCGACCGTGCGCTTCACGTTCCATGTTCGCGAGCTCTACCGCCACCGGCAGATTCAGGAGTCCGAACTCGGGGACCAGGAGGCAGCTTTCAAGCGCCCCTGGTTCCTCGTCGATCAGCCGGTCGATCTTCGCGGGACCGTCGCACCGCCGGCACAGGATGCGTCCCAGACGGACACGTCCTCGGCGGTCTCGATTGAGATTCATGTCGCGAAGGCACCTGTGCCCGCGGCGCTGGTCAAGCTCCTCACGGCCTTGACCGAGATGTCGGGCGAGGAGACGACTCCCCGGAACCCCGCGCAGTAGGAGAAACCCATGGCCGGAAAGGACAAAGTCGAGCAGAAGCCCTTCACCGAGTTTCAGGCGCTTCCGCTCGAGCTCATGATCGCCACCCCGCTCATCGCGGCGGTCCGGGCGCAGGCCGCAGCCGCCGAAGCTACGCTGAAGTTCATCGAGGAGCTGAAGGACGCAAGCAATGCCGAGTTCAAGCTGAAGGCCCAGGACCCGCAGACAGGTGCGGTGGAGAAGACCATCAGCGTGCCGAAGCTCGCGCTGGTACCCGTCCCGCACCTCCGCATCGACTCCATCCACATCGGGTTCCGCTTCGAGGTCCGACAGGTCTCGAAGGTGACGAAGGAGACCGCGGGCCAGGCGGAGCTCAAAGTCGGGACCGGAGCAGCCCTCTCGCCGTGGGTCGAGGGGTCGCTGCACGGGTCGATCTCCACGCGGACCGCTTCCGAGTCGGAGTCCAACCGCAGCGGGACCTACGAGGTCGCGGTCCAGGCCAGCGAAGCCCCGATCCCGGAAGGCCTCGCGCGGGTGCTCAGTGCGCTCACTGCCGCCATCCGCACCGAATAGCGAACCGGGCCCGGAAGCGTTCATTCGCCAGGTCGTGTTTCCGGGCTTCGCCTCGGCGCTCGCGCAGGCGGATGCGCAGTTTCGGGACAAGCAGATCGCACTCCTGCGGGCCTGGGCAGCAAACGGCGACCCGGCCGACGGCCGACTTCCCCCCGACATCCGGGAGAGCCTCGCACGCGACCCTGTGTGGGCCGCCACGCTCGGCATCCGACGCGTGACCGTGAAGGCCCGACTGCGGCGCGTACCGCTCTCCGTGTGGGACCGCTTCTGGTCGTTGTTCACGGGCCCGCCGGCGCGATTCTGGACGTTCGTGGAGGAGGGTGACGCGTCGGACATCGAGGTCGAGGTGGCGTTCGAGGCGCACACGCGGAACGAGTAGCCCCGCCGCCGATCGCGCGAAATCCGCTCACACGGACTATTACGGCGGTCTCGAACCGACTAGTCGATAATTAAATACTTCCGACCACATGCCAGTAGAGGACGACTTCGAACGCTCGAGAACCGGCCAGCGGCGCCTCGACGCAGAGGTTTTCAGCTTCCAAGCTCCGTCGACAAACATTTTCGCAAACTACACTTGCCCTCGCTTCGAACCGTCTGTAAGACTGCCAGAGCCTCGGAGAGCCGCCCACCTCCCAACCTCGTCGCACGAGGGGGGGGGTTCGCAATTGACTACCAAATCGGAGCTGCCATGCCCGCCTCCCGTTTCGTGCGCTACGCCCCGAAAACAGCGCGATTCTTGCTCACCGTACTGTCGGACAACCTCCCGAAGGCGCGTCGCCTGGTTGCAAGTGCGCCCCTGACGACGACGGACGGGGGTGACGGCGGGGACTTCACGCTCGCAGTGAATGGCGCGAGCTCGAACGGACGTGGGGTCCTCAAGCTGGCCGGCCAACTCGGCGGCAGCGCGGATGCGCCCGACGTTCGCGGCGTCCGGGTCCTCGACGCCGCCGTGCCGGTCCTTCTCACCCTGGGCGAGGTGCAGGACGGCGAGGCCCTGGTGCGCAGCGGGACGAGCGTGATCGGCACCCCGGTGGTGCCCCAGGGCGGCGGCACCATGTCCGGCAACCTCGACATGGGCGGGAACAAGGTCACCAACCTCGCCAGCGGCACCGCCACCGGGGATGCAGCGACCTACGGGCAGCTCACTTCGATGCTCAACGGCCTCGACTGGCAGCAGTCGGTGAAGGACAAGGACGTCGTCGACCCGTCGACGATCAACCCCGCGCCCTCGGCGGGCGACCGGTACCTCGTCATGGGCACGGGCCAGGGGGCGTGGGCGAACCAGACCGGCAAGATTGCGGAGTGGACGGGGTCGGCGTGGACCTTCACCGCGCCGAACAAGGGGATGACCGTGCACGTGGAGGACGAGGGGACCGACCTCTCCTACAACGGCACCGCCTGGGTGAACATCGGCGCGTCCGTCGACCACGCCTCCCTGCTCAACCTCGGGACCGGGAACCCGCACACCCAGTACCAGCTCGCCAGCGCGAAGGACCAGAACGACGGCTACGCGGGGCTCGACGCTTCCGGGCAGGTGAGCAGGCCGGTGAGGGCCGTTCGCGCCGTGGCAGACCCCGGCTCGCCCGGGATCGGCGAGGTCTGGGTGAACGGCCCCGACCTCAAGTTCCGCGACAACCAGGGCACGCCGGCCACGCAGGTCGTGGAGCGTGTCGCCCGCCGGAACCAGCCCAACGGGTACGCGGGCGTCGACGGGACGGGCCGGGTGGCGGCCGCGCAAGCGCCGGTGAAGGCGACCTACGCGACGGGCGGGGACCAGGCCCTCGCTCCCGCCGACATCGGTGCCGTGGCCCCGACGCGCGCCGTCACGACGGGCGCCGGCCTCGCCGGCGGAGGGGACCTGTCCGGCGATCGAACGCTCTCCATAGCGGCGTTCTCGGGCCTCGTGGCCAAAGACGTGGATCCGGACCTCGCGAGCTGGACCGCGAACGAGGTCAAGGTGCACGCGACCATCGACGTGGGGGACGGCGGGCACCTCGTGCCGACGGGGCTCCGCCTGCCGCCGGCCTCTGCGAACTCCGACGTCGTCGCCGAGGCCGTGTTCGAGTTCCAGGACGCGAGCACGAAGATCATCACCAACGCGAGCACTGGCGCGAACCTCGACGAGACCATGCAGGGCCTCGCCAACGCGCTGATGGGGGACGTCACCCAGGCCGCGACGAACAACGGCAAGCGGGTCCGCAAAATCCTGCTGCGGACCCGGAACACCACCGGCGGCAACGTGAGCAACGTCGACTTCGGCGTGTTCCGCGTGCGCGCCTTTGCCTTCCCCCGCGGCGGCGGCGCAGCCCTGTAACCTCAGCGGGCACCCAAGAAGTCCCCTCGAAGTCTGGAGCACGGACCAATGTCTCTGTGTCGCGTTGTCGAAGGCTATCTGGTCCTTGAGGGCACCTCTACCCCTCTGCCGAACCTCACGGTTCAGGTCGGGACGAGGAAGAACCGGCGATTTCGCAGGGTGGCCGAGACCGTCTCGGACAAACAGGGGCACTTCTCCTTTGATCTCGGAGAGTTCGTCGCGTCGGGAGAGTCGGGCACGGAGTACCAGCTTCGGGTCCTCGACGGCATCACCCGTCTCACGGTTTCCGGCGACGTGCGGTGGTCCGAAGGGACGGATGCGCGTGAACTCGTCGTCTGCGTCACCTATCCGAGCGCCTGCAGCACGGTGGTCATCAACCCCCCCGAGGGAGTGACCGTCCCGACTTCCGGGGTCTGGGGTCAGATCCGCCATGCCGACGGGAGCGCCCTCGACGGACTTCACGTGGTGCTGCGGAGCATCGGGCTCACGGGCGAGTCGGATGTATTCGGCACGCCGAGCACGACCCATTCGGGTGGCTGGTACAGCTTCTCTGCGCCTGCGACCCAGCTCGACCTGGTGGTCAAGGTCTTCGAGCCCGGAACGCCCGACCGCTACGTGGGGTCGTCGAAGGTCTACTACAAGGCCACGGCGCCGCTCCGCATCGACGTGGTCGTCTGCGATGAGGAACTGCGCGGACCGTCGGAGTACCAGCGCCTCACGGACGCGGTGGTGGAAGCGATCGCGCCGACGCTGATTTCAGCCCTTCCGACGACGCTCGACGTCCGACGGCTCGCCTGGCTTTCCGGTCGCACTGGCTGGTCACTCGACCTCGTGACGCAGTGGGAGCTTGCGCGACAGTTCTCCAGCCCGACGGTCCTCGGGGTCGACGCGGAACCGCTCTACGGGCTCATGCGCGAGGGGTTTCCCCGCACCAAGGATGGCATTCTCGCGCGGTCGCCCTCGGCGATCCGGGGCGCCCTCAGCGCGGCACAGGGCTCCAACATCATCTCGAACGCGGTCATCGCGGACGACGTGGTGCTCGACCTCCAGACAGCTCGTGCAGACGCGCTCGACGACGGCGGGCTCGACGCGCTGGGTTCGATCCTGCGTACCTCACAGGACCTGGGGCAGGCACAGGCCCTCACCGACCCGCAGATCGCCGACTTCTGCACCCTGTACGCGTCATTCACGGGGACGGACGAGGAGTTCTGGGCCGAAGTGGGTGATCTGTCCTCGTTCACGCCTGCTGCCGTGAGCGAGGCGCAGCGGCTGGTCCGGCTTGGCACCATCGGGCTCGGGTTTGCTCCCTGCGTCACGTCCATGCTCTGGCAGCTCGGCACCGCTGCGGCAGACGGGGTTGCCACGTGGACCACGGCGATCTGGAAAAAGATCGCGGGGGACGAGAGCCCACCTTCGTGGACACACTGGGTCAACCCGCTCCCGGATGGCCTCGAGGGAGCCACCGATGCCGAGAAGCGCGCAAGTCTCGCTCTCCTTCTGCAGCAGCACGCGCACCTTGCGTATCCGAGCCAGTCGATCGCCGAGGCGCTGAAGGGGGCGAGTGCCACGTTCCCGCTCTCGAGCAACTTCTTCACGCTCAACCCGTCGATCGACCTGCGCAACGTCAAGCTACGCGCTGGAGCGGGCTGGAACTTCGGGGCGCAGGACGAGGAAGACACGATCGACGAGCTCCGGAAAGTCCAGCGCCTGTTCCGTATCAGCCCGAGCGCCGACAGCGTCACGGCGATGACCCGCCTCTCGGATCTCGGGTTTACCTCCGCGCGCGACGTTTCCCGCGCGGGCCGCACGCGGTTCATCGAGACCTATATAGGCGGAGACGAGACGCGCCGCGCGGACGCAGTCGAGATCTCGAAGAAGGCCCAGAGCCAGACGGCGATGGCCGCCGCGTTCTTCATGCAGGCGCATCCCAGCCTGTCTCGCCTGGGGGTCGCGTTCGTGGCCGACGACGCCACGATCGCATCGGCCGTCACCGAGGCAGACATCCCAGGATGGACCGAGCTCTTCGGCACGGTGAGCGGGTGTCGCTGCCGCCACTGCCGTTCCATTCACGGGCCAGCGGCGTACCTCGTGGACCTCCTCCAGTGGCTGGATGGCCGCACGCCCCTGTCCCTGCCCTCCGGTGCGCCTGCGACCGCTCTGGAGGCTCTGACTGCGCGGCGGCCTGACCTCACCGCGCTCCCCCTGACCTGTGAGAACACCGAGCGCGTCCTCCCCTACATCGACCTCACGCTGGAGATCCTCGAGGCGGTGGCGGCCGGTGTGGCCCTCGACGCGAATGTGCGCAGCTCGGAGGCGGAAACTCCAGAGCTGCTCGCCGCACCCCAGTACGTCAACACGACCGCCTACGACGTCGACCATCTCGGAGGGCCGTCGACGGTTGCGAAGAAGGCCCCCCGAACGCCGTTTCACCGGGCGCTCGTGGAGATGCGCACGTTCCTCGGGCACCTCAAGGTCGACCGAACGGAGCTCATGCGCGACTTCGGCCTGCAGGCTTCCGATCCGCCAACGGTTCGGGAGATTGCCTGTGAGGAGCTCGGGTTGAGCGTCGAGGCAGCGACGGTGCTCGAGACCCCGGGCAACGCGAGCACGGAACCTGCGAACTGGGCGCTCGCGTCACTTTCTACTGCACCAACCGTGAAGTCGTTTCGCCGGGCCGCGGAGGTCACGTACCCCGAAATTCTCGACCTTCTCCACACGCGTGTCGTCAACGCCAACCGCTCGGACCTCGTCTCCGTCCACGTCGTGGGGGCCGACCTCTTCGATGTCTCGAACTACCAGATCGGCCGGATGCCGGTCACGACGGTGGATCCCCCTACCATCGCCGAATTCTCTGCCATGCGGCAGTTCGTCCGCCTGCGGCGTGCCACGGGCTGGACGATCCTCGAACTCGACAAGGTGCTGGCAGGATTCGGTCACGACGACCCGACGGTCTGGTCGAGCAGCAGCCCGATCACCGATGTGGGCAACGTGCATCGTCTCGCGCGCATGACGGAGCTCGGCCCGGTCGAGCTTGTCGCATGGTTCACGACGATGGACACCTGGGAGGATCGGGAGACCGCCGACGAGCCGGTATTCTCGCTCTACGATCGGACGTGGCTGAATCCTTCGATCTTCCCGGCAAGCCTGGTCGACGACCCGGTGACCGCGTTCCCGTTCAAGTTGAACAGCACGCGAACCGAGGTGAACGACACGACCCTGCTCCTGGCCTCCTACCCAGACGAGCTGCGGGCCGTGCTCGGCATCGACGCCGACGAGTTGTCCGCGCTCCTCACCGCCCTGGCCATCACCAACGTCTCGCTCGCCAACCTGAGCCTGCTCTACCGGTGGGTCTCGCTCGCCCGGGTCGTTGGCCTCGATCCCACGGACGCAGTCGCACTCTCGGACCTGTGCGGGATCGACCCCTTCTCTTCCGGCCAGAATGCCATCGACTTCATCGACGAAGCGCGTGAGCTCCGCGAGGGCGGCTGGACTGTGGACGAAATTCAGTACCTGCTGCGGCACCAAGAGTCGGATCGCGTCGCGCCCACGGACGAGTTCTTGCGGGCTGCGCTCGGGCGCCTGCGCGATGCGCTGCGCGCGGCCTATGCGACCGAGGGTGCGGGCGTGTCACTTGCCTCCCTCCTCGACGATCTTGGGCGCCGTGTGGCGGAAGAGCTCGGGGTCGACCGGACCGTCATCGACGAGCTCCGGGCCCGGACCTGGACGTACGGGAACCCCGGGGTCCCTTCCGGGGCCGTGGTGCGCCTGCCAGCCGAGGAGGAAGTCTCCCTGACCTCGGCGGGCACGATCACGGTCGCGGCTTCGGCCGGGGCCTCATACCGGCTGGCCGCCCTCGCGACCTTCCAGCCGGCCGAGGGAGGGGGGACGATTAGCGTTCCGGCCGGAACAGGGTTCACGCAAGAGGAGACGAGCGCCAGTCTGGGTATCTCCGCCGGTGCGGCCGTACGGTTGCCCGCAGGGACCGAGGTGCAGATCGACGGCACCACTGCCGGCTACACGTTCAGTGCAGACGACCGGGCGAGCCTCGTCGCCGAGACCGCGCTCACCTTCCCGGGCAGTGTCGATGTGGTGCTCAACCTCACGACCGGCGCGCGCCGCGGGACCTTCACCTCTGGAACGGGCGTGGGCGCGATCCTCGAGGAGGATGCGGAGATCACCTTATCGGCGACGACCACCGCGGGCCTCCCGGCTGACCTCCAGGGCACGGACTTCCTCCGCAGACTGCTGCGGACCACGTTCTGGGATGTCGAGGTGGACACGACGAGCGGGGACCCCTGGGTGGACATCGTGCGCAACGACACGACCCAGCCCACCTATGATCTCGACTACGACCTGCTCGAGGTCCTTGGCAAAGGCGTCATGCTCCTCCAGAAGCTCGGAACGGACGAGGACGAGCGCGCCGCCTACTACGATCGCCTCCTTGGCTGGACCATGCTCGACCCCGCGCACGCCGCACTGTCGGACCTAACGGCCAGCCTGCCGACGGCCTACGCCCGGTTCAAGTCCGCGGTGGACCTCTTCCGCCTGCGTGCGCGCCTGCCTGGGACCACACCCACCTTCGCGGAGATCATCGCAGACCCGTCGGCGGCCAACTTGTCCGCGCGGACGGACTGGGATCTCTCGTGGCTGACCACCACCGTGGGCTGGATGAGCTCGCCGTCCGTTTCGGGCCTCGAGCTGCTGCTGGACCGCATGGACGTCGCCCGCCGCGTGGGGGCGGCGCCTTCGGTAGTGGTCGAATGGGCGAATCCGGGCGACCTTACCGGGGTGACGGATGCCCGGAGTGGGGAGGTCGTCACGGCCGCGCGTTCCCGCTACGCGGACGCCAACGCGTGGGCGAGCGTCGCTCGCCCCGTCCGAGACCTCGTGCGCAAGGCGCAGAGGGACGCGCTCGTGTCGTACCTGATCGCCAAAGAGGCCTCAGACGAGATCGAGGACGCGGACGACCTCTACGAGGAGTACCTGATCGACGTCAGCATGAACCCGGAGATGCTGACGTCGCGAATCAAGCAGGCGGGATGCTCGATTCAGCTGTTCATCCACCGGTGCCTCTTCGGGCTGGAGACGCACGGTTCCGGCTCCTCGGCATACGACCTGGGGGACTGGTTCAACGACGACGATCGTGCGGCGTGGGAGTGGATGCGCACGTACCGGGTCTGGGAAGCGGCACGCAAGGTATTCCTCTACCCGGAGAACTGGATCGAACCCGAGCTGCGCACCGACAAGACGCCCTTCTTCACGACGCTCGAGAAGGAGCTTTCGCAGGGCGACGTTTCGGATTCCCGGGTGGAAAACGCGCTCCTTGACTACCTCGACCGCCTTCACGAAGTGTCCAACCTGAAGGTGCTCGCCAGCTACGTGGAGAAGGAGACCGATAACGACGGAACCATCGACAACCTCCATGTGTTCGCCCGCACACGCGGAGAACCGGCCACGTACTGGTACCGCCGCCGGGAGGACAGCTCGACGTGGACGCCCTGGGAACGGGTGACGGCCGACGTTCAGGGCGACCAGCTCGTGCCGGTGGTCTACAACCGGCGGCTCATGCTCCTCTGGGCCGAGTTCACCGACACGCAGACGGACACCGAGGGCGCAACGCCGGCGAGCTGGTGGGAGGTGCGGGTCGCGATGGCCGAGTATCGGGACGGGCAGTGGTCCCCCAAGAAGCTCAGCTCGGAAGCACTCTCGCTCGAGAGCGACGACGTCGACGCCCGGTCCCTCTCGAACGCGCAGCAAAACCAGTACGGGCTGCTGTCGAACATCTCGACGGACAACGTGCTGACGGTCACGCTGTTTGCAGCGGACTGCTGTATCGACCTCCCCGAGGGCAACGTCCTGCACGAGCTCGGCACCTTCACGCTCGACCTCTGCAACATGGACATCACGGTCAGCTCCCCGGTTGCCGAGGAGATGACGCGGGTGGCCATCGATCCGCCCTCGTGGCAGGCCCCGGGTTTTCAAACCTATCATGTGAACGACAAGGGCGGCGACTACGGAAATCTCGACGTGTATCGGGGGGAGTTCGACGCCGACACCGGTGAGCCAAGCGGCGATGCGGCGCCGGTCGCGGTGCTTGGCTCCCTCCAGGACGCCACCGTCGTGGTCCCGCATCAGTGGGTGGATTTCGTCTCCCAGGCGCCGTTTTTCATCAACGCGGGCAAGCGCGCGTACGTCGTCATTCCGGACACGGATGACCTCGCAGATGCCTCGATCTCCGGCCTCTTCTCCTGGCGCGAGGGCACGTTCCCTGCCGCGGAACAAACGGCTGACCTGCCCGAAAAGGACGCCGAGCAGATCGCCCAGTACCTGAATGGCGGCGACTTCACCTCAGAGGCAAACGCGGTCTCATCCGTCTTCTCCGCGTACGACTCACTCACGGGGACGAACTCGAGCGAACTGCTGACCACGATGCTGGGTCAGTACGCGTTCTACAACTTCTACCACCCTCATGTCTGCCGCTTCATCAAGGAAGTGCGGCGCGAGGGCGTCTTCGGCCTTCTCGACCCCGACCCCAATGGAACGGCAGGCGAGTTGTTCCGCCAGCAACTCGTCACGGCGTCGTCCGAGTTCGACTTCGAGGCCGACTACAACCCCACTTGGCGTGTGACGAAGGTCGACGGGACCTATCCCATCGAGGACATCGACTTCTCGGACGAGGGGACCTACAGCCAGTACAACTGGGAGATTTTCTTCCACCTTCCCTTCTACCTGGCGAGCCGCCTGGCCGAGGCAGGCCGGTTCGAAGAGGCGATCGCCTGGTTGCACACCGTCTTCGATCCGCGCACGCGTGAGCCTGTGCCGACGGGATACCCCGACTCAGCCCGGTGGTGGAAGGTGAAGCCGTTCCTCGAGCCGGCGAGTGCGCCTGTCGAGCAGTGGGTGGACTTCACCGGCGCCAGCGGGGACGCGGAGGACCAGGCAGCATTCGAGGCTCAGGTTGCTGCGTGGATGGATGATCCGTTCGACCCCCATCTCATCGCGCGCATGCGCCCCGGGACCTACCAGAAGGCCGTGGCGATGCGCTACATCGACACGCTCATCGCGTGGGGCGACAAGCTCTTCACCCGGGACACGATCGAGTCAATCAACGAAGCCACGCAGCTATACGTCTACGCGAAGAAGGTGCTCGGCGACCGACCGGAGGAACTCGATGCCGCGGAGGAGCCTGCGGCGAAGACGTACGACCAGATCGCCGCCGATCTGGACAGTTTTGGGAACGCGCTCGTCGCCCTCGAGAATGCCTGTTTCTCGGCCTCCGGCCTCGGCACGAGCGAGTCCGGCGTCACGGTCGCCGACGGCCTCGGGTACACGACGTACTTCTGCGTTCCGCCCAACGCCCAGTTGCTGTCCTATTGGGACACGGTCGAAGATCGGCTCTTCAAGATCCGCAACGGCATGAACATCGAGGGGGTGGTGCGCTCGCTGCCGCTGTTCGAGCCGCCGATCGATCCGGCGATGCTCGTCCGCGCCGCCGCCGCGGGGATCGACATCGGCAGCGCGCTCGACAGCCTGGACGTCGATCGCCCGCATCACCGGTTCTCGGTCATGGTGGGGCGCTCTCAGGCGCTCGCCGGCGCCGTGCGCAGCCTCGGGCAAGCCCTGCTCGCTGCCTTGGAGAAGAAGGACGCCGAGGCACTGGCCCTTCTGCGCCAGACCCATGAGGAGGCGCTCCTCGAGGCCGTCAAGGCGGTGAGAGAAGGCCAGGTCCGTGAGGCCCAGGAGAACCTCCGCGCGCTGCGGAAGACAAAGTCGATAGTGAAGGCGCGCCACGACTACTACGAAAAGCTCATCGACAAGCGGCGGATTGCCGAGGAAGACAAGGCCTCGGAGGAGTCGAAGTGGGCGGTCCGGAGTGCGAGCATCGGCGCCGGCATCCAAGCGGTTTCGGCCATCATGAGCTGGTTCCCAGAAGTCTTTGCTGGCACTCTCTCGGGCGCTGGGTCCGGCGGTACCACCTTTGCCAACGCCCTCGGCGCGGCGGCTTCGGCCTTCTCCATGACGGGCTCCGCTCTGCAGGCGGAGGCCGGCCGTCTGACCACCGAGGCGTCGTACAAGCGACGCGACAAGGAATGGGCCTTCCAGCGCGGGCAAGCGAAGCACGAACTGGCCCAGGTGGACCGCCAGATCGAGGCAGCGGAGATCCGTCACCAGATCGCGAAGAAGGAGCTCCGCAACCACGAACTCCAGATGGAGCACGCCGCGGCCGTCCGGGAGTGGATGGAGCGCAAGTACACCAACGAGGAGCTGTACGACTGGACCGTCAGTCAGCTCGCCACGCTCCACTTCCAGGCCTACCAGCTGGCGCTCGCGACCGCGAAGAAGGCCGAGGCCTGCTACCGGTACGAGCTCGGGCGCGACACGGACACCTTCATCCAGCCGGTCTACTGGGATGGCCTCCGGAAGGGCCTGCTCTCGGGCGAGAAGCTCGCGGCGGACATCGACCGCATGGACGCTGCGTATCTTGAGAAGGACGCGCGCGAGTTCGAGCTGACCAAGCACGTCTCGCTCGTCGGCCTGGATCCCTTGGCGCTCCAGCTCCTCAGGACCGATGGCGAGTGCTGGTTCGAGGTGCCCGAGGTCTGGTTCGATGCCGACTGCCCGGGTCACTACTTCCGGCGCATCCAGAGCGTCGCCGTCAGCCTGGCCTGTGTTGCGGGTCCGCAGGGCGCGGTGAATGCCCAGCTCACGCTGCACGGCCACCAGACCCGCACGAGCGCCGCCGCCGGTGACCTGGCCTGGGAGGCGGGGGACTACTCGAGCATCGTGACGAGCGTGGCGGTGAACGACAGCGGGCTCTTCAGCACCGACCTGCGCGACCCCCGCTACCTGCCGTTCGAGCGTCGAGGTGCGGTGAGCCGGTGGCACCTGCGGCTGACGGCGCAACAGTGGAAACAACTCGACTGGTCTTCGATCACCGACGTCACTCTGCACCTTCGGTACACCGCGCGGGATGGCGGGGAGGCGTTCCGCTCCGAAGTCGAGAGCACCTTCCTCGATACGCTCGCAGGCACCGCGGTCGGGTTCCCCGGGAACAGCTATCTCGGTCCCACCGCGGCCGGCGCGCCGGTAGCCTTCAGCGCGGCCCGCGACGCCCCCGATGCCTGGTACGAAGCCCAGAGCGGCACCACGTCGACGGCCTTCTCCCTCGACGTCGACACGAGCATGGTCCCTGACATTTCGGACACCTCGGGGACGTACACCTACGGCCGAATCGTCGTGGTGCCCGTGGGAACGAGCCTGCCGGCCACCTGCACGGTGGAAGGTGGTTCCGCGCTGTCTGCCAAGACGCTCGGTGGCGTGACCTACTTCGACACGGGCAACATCACGGTAAGCCTGCCGGCCACGCTCGACATCACCGTCAACACCGGGTTTGCCAGTCTCGACGACCTCATCGTCATTCTCCTTCCGGCTTCGTGACCCGTGCCGCCCCCTAACAGGACCCCCCAGCGCATAGATTCGCGGCAGGCGGATCAGTCAAGGCCTGCGTCGCTTCCGTCGGCGGCGCCCAAGCCCGTGAACGCACCCGATCGGACGCGTGAGGTGCTGCAAGCCCCTCCGAAGCTCGAGATCCCCAAGGGCGGCGGCGCGATCCGTGGCATTGGGGAGAAGTTCCAGGCCAATGCCGCGACCGGCACGGCCGGGATCACCGTGCCAATCGCGCTTTCACCCGGCCGGAACGGCTTCCAGCCCGGATTGGCCCTCTCCTACAACTCCGGGGCAGGAAACGGGCCCTTCGGGCTTGGGTGGTCGCTTGCAGTCCCGTCAATCCGGCGCAAGACCGACAAGGGCTTGCCCGAGTACCACGATGCCGACGACTCGGACGTTTTCGTCCTCTCCGAGGCCGAGGACCTCGTGCCCATGCGGCAGTTCGCGTCGGGCTCGTGGTCGGATGTCACCTCGACGTGGAACGACGGGTCGGTCACCTGGGAGATCCGCCGCTACCGACCGCGGGTGGAAGGCGCCTTCGCGCGCATCGAGCGTTGGACGCACCCAACCACGGGCGATGTGCACTGGCGCACGATCTCGCGCGAGAACGTCACCCGCATCTACGGCAAGGCGACCACCGCCCGTCTGGCCGACCCGGACGACGCAGGGCGCGTGTTCGAGTGGTTCCTCGAGGAAGAGCGGGACGAGGTCGGAAACGTCACCACGTATGAATACGACGGCCATGAGCGGGATGCCGCTGTCGCCGCGATCTACGAGCGGAACCGGGAGACGACCGGCAATGGCGTCGCCTACACGTACCTGAAGCGCGTCTACTACGGCAACGTCACGCCATTCTCATCGGCCGGCGGGTTCTACTTCGAGGTGGTCCTCGACTACGGGGACCACACCGCCGCGACGCCGACCCGCCTGCCCGACACGACAACGTGCCCGTCTCGCCAGGACGTGTACTCGAGCTATCGGTCCGGCTTCGACGTCCGGTGCTACCGTCTCTGCGAGCGGGTCCTTCTTTTCCACCGCTTCAGCACGGGTGCGAACGCGGACGCGACGCTCGTGCGGGCGACCGAGTTCGCCTACGACGAAAGCGGCGTCGCGACCACCCTCACGAGCATCACGGTCCGCGGCTACCGCGGGACGGACGAAGCGACCCTGCCGGCGGTCACCTTCGGCTACGCGGAAGCCCTGATCGACGAGAGCGTGCAGTTCGTCGAAGGAATCGACGACCTCCCGCAGAGCCTCGACATCTCGCGCTACCAGTGGGTCGACCTCGACGGAGAGGGCCTGACCGGCCTCCTCACCGAGCAGGGAGGGGCCTGGTACTACAAGCGCAACGACGGCGGCGGTGCGCTCGGGGCGATGGCACGCGTCGGTACGCGCCCCGGGTTTGATCTCGCCGCGCAGGGCGCGCGCCTCATGGACGTGGACGGCGACGGTCGCCTTGAGTTCGTGCGCATCGGGGGCGGTGTGGCTGGCTACCATGCGCGCGGCGCCGACGGCGGGTGGGAGGGGTTCCGGTCGTTCCGCACCGTACCGGCCGCTGCCTGGCAGGACGCGAACACCCGCATGCTCGACCTCGATGGCGATGGGTTGCCGGACCTCCTCGTCACCGAGAACGACGTGTTCACCTGGTACCCCTCGGCGGGCACCGAGGGCTGGGCGCACGCGCGGCGTGCCTGGCGCAAGCGGGATGAGGAGAAGGGCCCGACGGTGCTCTTCGCCTCCGGGCGGGAGGCGATCCTCCTCGCGGACATGAACGGGGACGGTCTCACGGACCTCGTGCGTGTGCGCAACGGCAGCGTCTGCTACTGGCCGAACAAGGGATATGGGCGGTTCGGGGCGAAGGTGCAGATGGCGAACTCGCCCCGCTTCGACGCACCCGACCGCTTCGATCCGGGTCGCATTCGCCTGGGGGACATCGACGGGGCGGGTCCGGCGGACCTCGTCTACCTCGGGCCCGACCGGGTGCGGATCTGGTGGAATGAGTCAGGGAACGGGTTTGGCGCGACGCCGCAGGAACTCGCGGAGTTTCCGGGGTTCGAGAACACCGCCACGGTCACCCTCACGGACCTGCTTGCGAATGGGACCCAGTGCCTCGTCTGGTCTTCGCCGCTCCTGCGGGATGGGTGGGCGCCGCTTCGGTACATCGAGCTCATGGCCGCGGGGAAGCCCTACCTCCTCACCTCGGTCAGCAACGGGCTCGGCCGCACGACCACGATCACGTACGCGCCGTCGACCGAGTACTACGTGAACGACCGGACGGCCGGAACGCCCTGGGCGACCCGCCTCCCGTTCCCGGTCCAGTGCGTCCAGCAGGTGGAGGTGGCGGATGCGGTCACCGGGTGGCGCTTCGTCACCACATACGCCTACCACCACGGCTACTTCGACGGCGCGGAGCGCGAGTTCCGCGGCTTCGGCATGGTCGAGCAGCGCGATGCCGAGACGCTCGACGACTACGACAGCACCTCACGGGTGATCGCCCCCCTCGTACTCCCACCCGTCGTCACGAAGACCTGGTTCCACACGGGGGCATGGAAAGACGAAGGCACCCTCGAGGAGGCCTTCGAGGGAGAGTACTTCGTCGACACGGATGCCTTCTCTCTCGATCGCTCCTCGACGTCGGACCAGGACACCGGCTGGGCGACCATGACCGCGACGGAACGGCGAGAGGCGGCACGCGCCCTCAAGGGGCGGATGCTCCGCCAGGAGGTGTACGCGGAGGACGGCGACCTCGACCAGGAGGCGCTCCCGTACGTCGTTTCGGCGAACAACTACACGGTGGTGCGGCTCCAGGCAGCTGACGACGACGTGCACCCGGTGTTCCGGGTGGACTCCCATGAGTCGGTCACCTGGCACTACGAACGCGATGTCTCCTCCCCGATGCTCCCGCGGGTCCAGCACGCCCTCACCCTCGCCGTCGACGAGTGGGGGAACGTCACCCGCGCAGCGAGTGTGTCCTACGCCAAACGCAACACCGTCGTGGGCACCGACCCTGACGCAATCGCGCAAACGGTCGTCCTCGTGACCGAGGTCGACACTGCGAACGACACGGACGGCGGCGAGTCGGGACCCACGGAGGAGCCACACTGGCACGTCGGCGTGGCTTGCGCGCAGCGTGCCTACGAGCTCACGGTGCCCTCCGCCACGATCGCCGAGGACACGACCAACCGCGCGACCGTGTCGACCCTCCAGACCTGGGTGGCGGCAGCCACCCGGATCGACTGGGACGGCACTCCGTCGGGAACCACCCTCCGCCTCCTCTCGCACAAGGTGACGAGCTACTATCTCTACACCGCCACGACTGGGCTCGGCGGGGAGACATTCTACTCCGGGACGAGCTGGGGCTTCGGTACGAAGGCGCTCGTCTATCAGAAGTACGCACGGGCGTTCGTCGACGGCTTCTTCACCAACACCGATGCCCTCGGGGACCTGTCGCTCACGACCACCGAGCTCGGGGACGCGGGCTACGTAGAAACGCCTGGCGACGGCTGGTGGGTGCCTTCGGGTACGCGCACCCTCGACACCAGCCACTTCTTCGTGGCGACTACCTACACCGACCCCTTTGGCAACGCGACGACGGCCACCTGGGACACGCCCTTTCTCTTTGTCACGCAAATTACTGACGCGCTCCCGACCAACCCCAACGTCGTCACGGCCGAGATCGACTACACGGCGCTCCAGCCGGACAAGGTCACGGACCCCAACGGCAACTGGACCGAGGTCACCTTCGATGCGCTTGGCCGAGTGCTCGAAATGCGCGTCGTGGGGAAGAACGGAGAGGGCGACCCCTCCGGCACCGTAACGACGCCGACCGCGAGCTTCGACTACCACCTCAACGTCACGCCGGCCTACGTCCACTCGGTGACCCGGGAGAAGCACGGCGCCGCGAGCACCGGGCACCTTCACCACCGTTACGCCTACTGTGACGGCGGGGGATCGGTCGTCCAGGTGAAGGTCACCGCCGAGCCGGATCCCGACACTCTCGCCGACCGCTGGGTTGGCACGGGCCGCGTCGTACTCAACAACAAGGGCCTGCCCGTCAAGCAATATCAACCCTTCTTCTCGAGCACGTCGGCCTTCGAGTACGAGGACGAGGTCGCAGCAACCGGGATTACGCCGATCCTTTACTACGACCCGCCCGGGCGGGTGATCCGGGTGGAACTCCCAAATGGGACCCTTCGGAAGGTCGAATTCACCCCCTGGACACAGAAGTTCTGGGACGAGAACGACAGCATCAACGACCCGCTCTGCACGGCGAGCGCGACCCTCAAGGCGCTGGCGGTAGGGGCAGACACCCCGTGCTCCGTCTATCTGGACGTGCAGGGGCGCGTGTACGCCACCGACGAGGTCCTCGACGGGTCGACGACCTATACGACGGAGATCACACTTGATGTTGTCGGGAGACCGGAGGTGGTGACCGACGCGCGGGGCATTGCAACCCAGACGCAGTCCTACGACCTTCTCGGGCGCCCGATGAAGACGAAGTCCCCCGACGCCGGGGACACGGTGGCGTTTCTCGACGTTGCCGGCCAGCCGATCCGCGTCAGTCGGAGCGGAAGCCTTTCGCTGGCGTTTGCCTATGACGAGCTCCGCCGGCGGACGACGCTCACGGCAACGGAAACGTCGACGACGCGGGTAGTCGAGGTCAATGAGTACGGCGAGGGACAGGGCGACGCGCTCAATCACAAGGGCCGACTCTACCGGCAGTGGGACACTGCGGGTCGGGTCGTCTTCGACAGCTACGACTTCAAGGGCAACCTGTTGCAGGGCACCCGCCGCTACTGGGACTACGCGGTGCAGGGAGACGACGTCGACTGGACCGGGACCCCCTCGGACACGAAGCTCGAGAGCGAAGAGTGGCCGATCGCCCAGACTTGGGATGCGCTCAACCGCGTGGTAACGCGGACAACGCCCGACGACAGCGTGACGGAGCATACGTACAACGAGGCCGGGCTCCTCGAGACAGTCGGCGTTAGAATCCGGGGCGCCGCGTCCGCGACCCCGTTTGTGGAAGACATCAACTACAACGCCCGTGGTCAGAGGACTTCCATCGAGTACGGCAATGGTGTCGTCACCGAGTACACATACGAGACCGACACGCTCAGGCTGAGCACGCTCGTCTCGACCGACGCGACGACCGGGGACCTGCAGGAGCTCGCCTACACCTACGACCCGGTTGGTAACATCCGGGAAATCGCGAACGCCGCGGACGACACACTCTACTTCAACGCTACCGCCGTCACGCCGAATCAGACCTTCGCCTACGATGCGCTCTACCGCCTGATCGAGGCGACGGGTCGCGAGAAGGCCAGCCTTGGCTACGTGGCTCCGGGGGACGAGCCGGCGTTCGGCAGCCGCCCCGACACCAACAGTGCCGTGCAGGCCTACACCCAGTCCTTCGACTACGACCAGGTCGGCAACATCACACAGATGGTCCACTTCGTCGGGTCGGGCTCTGCGTACAACTGGACTCGCGACTACACCTACGCCACGGACAGCAACCACCTCGAGGAGACCTCGGTAGGCGGCACGGCCGAGCCACTCGCACACGACGACCGCGGCAACATCGTCTACCTTTCCCATCTCCTCTTCAGCAGCACGCAGGCCCCGAACATCGAGGTCGACTACCGGGACCTGATGAAGCGCGTCCAGACCGCGACGAGCGGCGAGGATGTGATCTACTTCTATGACGCCGGCGGTCAGCGGGTCAGGAAGGTCTGGCGGAAGACCTCCCAAACGGAGGAGCGGTTCTATTTCGGGGGTGCATACGAAGTCTACCGCCGCACCACTTCGAGCCTGCAAGACGAGCGTGAGACCGTCCACGTGATGGACGGCGAGCAGCGCATTGCCATGATCGAGACGCTGACTCGCGAGAACGGCATGGCTACGACGGACACGCGGCAACGCTACCAGCTCGGAAATCACCTTGGAACGAGCGTGCTCGAACTGACTGAGGCCGCGGCGATCATCTCCTATGAGGAGTACCACCCCTACGGCACGACCGCCTGGCAGGCACCGGAGTTGTCCACGGTGAGCGCAAAGCGCTATCGCTACTCCGGGAAGGAGAGGGACGAGGAGACAGGGCTATACTACCACGGGGCGCGGTACTTAGCGCCCTGGCTCGGGAGGTGGGCCAGCCCAGATCCAATCGGAGTGGGCGACGGAGTCAATAGATACGCCTTCGTCCACGGAAACCCTGTGGGTTCGCGCGACCCGAGCGGCATGAGCACGGTCGATGAGGCGCAGGCGACTGACGTCGTGCGAGCCGCTCTTGACGCCTACACTAACAATCCCAATCAATCAACACTCGGCGACGTGGGTGAAGTTGTCCTGGAAAGGGCCCTACAAGGGGCGGGCCTGACAGTCATCAAGGGGCCGACAGTATCGAAGGGCGCGCACAAGGCCGACATCGTCGCCTTCGACCCCGAGACTGGGCAGATCCTGTTCTTCGACAACAAAATTCAGCTTGTAGGGAATGGTTCTGTTCGCCGAGTGGGGGCCTTCACGGGAGATGGAGCCAAGCCCCAGAGCGAGGTGCTTCAGGGGCTGATCGATGATGCGAGGCTACATTTCGAGAAGATCAGCGGGGGCTTGGACTCCGAGCTGCGCGGGCAGATTCAAGAGGCACTGGATGCGGTCACGCCGGACAACATCCAGCTATATGCAGCCAATGCCAGTCACGACTCGATCGGGAACTTGGCCAAGCGCTTGGGCACCTCGCTCACGCTTCGCGGGAATGTCGGGTTCCTGAACATCAGAGGCAGCGAGCACAGCCCCGCCGAAACCCGAGCGCGGATAAGTGACGCTCGTGTGGCCAAGGAGGCCTCACTCGCCAAGAAGCTCGGCAGGGCAGCACCGAACGTGGTCGGGCTCGCAATCACCGGGTACATGGCTGCCCCCGAATTCGCCCAAGCACGCGAGCAAGACATCGAGTACGAGGCCACGATGACCGCACTCGGCGCCGAAGCCCGCTTCGCGGGCATGGCGTCAGCGCGCATGCTGACAGGTTTCGTGGCATCAGAAGTCGTGGGCGAGCTTGGGGGTGCGGCGGGCGGTGCCGTCTTTGGGCTGATCATCGGCGCCCTGCTCGGCGTTGAGACAGGTCCCGGCGCGGTTATCACGGGCCTCGTCGGCGCCCTCATCGGCGGCTATGTGGGAAGCATGGTCGGCGAAGGCGTGGGCGGATATGCCTTCGACCTCGGGTTTTCGACATGGCGGACCTACATGGGTTATTAGTGCCTCGTCTCGAGAAACGTTCATGTCCTCCGCCTTTCGACCACCCTTCAGCGACCGCTTGGCCGAATCGCTCCTGCAGCGTCTCAACGGGGCTGTCGGGTCACTAGAGCGGAACCTACCACTCCTCAATGAGCGTCGGAAGGACACTGACGTTAGCGCCTCCTTGGCGAACAACCTGCTAGAGGATCTTTGGGCCCTCTCGGTCTACCCAGAGTGGGCACCGGTGCGCAGCCATTGGTCGGGCCCAACTGTGCAGAAGATCGTATCGCTTTCGAAGGACGTGCTGTCAGCTTGGGATGACGTTTGCGAGCGGATCCGCGCATCGGGAGGCCCCCTGCCCTACTACACTCATTCCGCGGGCGTGCGCGCGGCGACGCTCCGACGGGCCGGGCTTGGACTTCCGCTCGAGTCACTGACCCCAACAGAGCGCGAGAGCATTCGCGCCACGATCTCAAAGGACAGCCCGTTCTCCAACCAGCTTGCCCCCGCAATCTGGCATGCGCACGCCCTCGGCTTGAGTATTGATCCAGCTGTGCCGGGGATCAGGAAGGTCCCAGCGCCAAAGATGTCCGACAAAGACTTCAAGCCGCATTTCACTCGCGTGCTCTTTTCGGTGTTGTGCACCCCGAGTGGGACGTTGGACCTGCCTCGGCTACGGCAAGACATTGCCAGTTGCGCGGTTGCGCACTATGCTTGGGTCGCCCAGACGGGTGTGGACAGTACAATGCTCTCGTTTGTCGCGGCGTTCGCGGCGGGGCTGTCCGAGTGCATCCCTGGTCTCCTCCCTGGCCCTGACCTAGTGACCGCGGTTCGCCACGCGATCAGTCCTGACGGGGTCGAGCGCTTGCGACAATAGCCCATAGTGCACGACGAATCACTTTCGAGGACATCGACTTTTCGGGGTGTGCCAGCCTCGGGCAGTGGCATACGGGACGGTCCGCGTCCTGCGGTAAAAAAAAAGACCGCCCTTCGCCCAACATTCGAGTTCTAATGCGTGGCGCGCGCCGAAAGTCTCCTCACTTGCACTTCGGTGATCCGAAGGTCCAGCAATGGGCTAAATTCATGGCATGTCGCTGCCGCCTGCCCCATCGACAACAACCCGAGCGAACGCGCGTTCCAGGACCTCGCCCGTTTGCGCCTCAACGCGCTGTTCGCCGGAAGCGCGGAGGGCGGCCGACGCTGGGCCATTCTCCTCGGCGTCGTCACGACGGCCCAGCGCCTCGGCCTCGACGTCCATGCCTACCTCATACCAACTGATCAAGACTCGCACCCGTTCCCGCGGATGTCCTCCGGCCACCAGTGGTAGCGGGTGAGGTTGCGCACCAGGTCGGGGTTCTCCTCCAGGTAGACGCATCGCTGGGCGACGGTCTCGATGAGTTCCGCGAGCGTGGTGAAGGTCCGGTTGGCGACCACCTCGTTGATGAGCGGCCAGAGCCTCTCGGCCGGCTGGAGCTCGGGCGAGTAGGGCGGGAGGAACACGAGGTGGACGCCGTCCGGGACCTCGAGCTCCTTCGCCTTGTGCCAGCCGGCGCCGTCGATGACCACGACCACGCGCTTCCTCGGCCCGGCGCCCACGTCGCGAGCGAACTGCCGGAGCACCGCGGTCATCGCCGCCGCGGAGACCGACGTCCCCACGATGTTGTAGGTCTCGCCCGTCTGCGGGCGGACGAAGCCGAAGAGGTAGCCCCACTCGTACCGGCGCCTGGACGAGGCACGCGGACGCCAGCCCTTGAGCGCCCAGGTGCGGCGATACGAGGGGATCAGCCCGAAACGCGCTTCGTCTTCCGCCCAGACCTGGACCTCGGCGCCGGGATGCTCTCGAACAACCCGATCGACGGCTTCCTGGAGCCCCCCTTTTTGAAGGCCTCCTGGGCCTTCTCGTCTGCTTCGGGGTGGGCCGGGCGCGGCGTCTGCCGGGTATAGCCGAGGCGCCGCAGGTAGAGCCAGCCGGTGTGGTCGTCGACCTTCTGCCCCGCGTGCTCGGCGATCCACTTCGCCACCTTCGGCGCCGTCCAGAGGCCGCCGTCGGGCGCCGGGCCCTGGATCGCCTCCCACAGGTCGGTCTGCTTCTCGTCGTCCAGGACGGGCTCCCGGCCGTTGTTCTGCCGCTGGTCCGTGACGCCGTCGGGGCCGAGCTGGTTGTAGCGACGCACAGTCCGGCGCACCCAGTCCTCGCGGCGTTTGCAGATGTCGGCGATGTCCTTGGCCTTCCGGCCCTCCGCCTTCAGCATCACGGCCTGCCAGCGAAGCTTCTCGTCCTTCGAGTCGCACTTGAGGAAGCGGGTGACGAGCTCGTTGGCGGTCAGGTGGGGCGTGACGTGGAGGGTCTTCGGCATCGCGACTCCGATGCGTTTGAACCTATGCCGGGGGCTCCTGCCTGTCTAGGAGATTCTCGATCTCCATCAACGTCAGTTGGTATCACCTGGATGTTTCGAGCGACGCGGGACCCGAAAACGCACCTTCGGCCTCACCGCCGCGCAGCTCACCCCGGCCGCGTACAAGCAGATGCTCGAGCAGGAACGAGGCAGCGCCGCAGCGCGAGCGGGTGGACACGTGCGCAACCTACGCCACCGGTGGTAGGGAGCGCCTCCGGGGTTGGTTGACCGGGCACGCCGGGCCATCGGGAGGCCGTCGGGGCCCAGCTCCGTCGGGGCCCAGCTCCGTCGGGAGCTTGCGGCGCTCGCCCTCGAGCCGTCGGTCTGGGGGTATGTGCGCGAGGTGGCTGCCTCGGTGACCGGAATGCTTCGAGGCCGCGCATTTCGGTGGCTGTAGGGCCTGTTGGCAATCGAGCACGCTCGAATGTAGCGGCTGCTGCGTGGTAGCGTGCGGTTTCCTAGGAGGCACCCCTGCGCAAGCTCGTCGAACTTCCGGGTCCCCCGCACCTTCCGCTGGTGGGGAACGCCCTCGACCTCCTCACCGAGCAGCCGCACGTGGCCCTGGCGGAGTACACCCGCGAGTTCGGGGATTTGCTGGTCTGGTGGCGCTTTGACAAGCCCAAGGGCCTGGTCAACGACCCGAGGCTGATCGAGAGGATCCTCGTCGAGGACAAGGACCTCTGGATCAAGGACAGCCCGGTGGACGAGTTGCGTCCGGTCGTGCGGTCGAGTGTCTTCATCGCAAACCCGCCCGAGTGGGCCCCGAAGCGCCGGGGGCACCCCTTCGAACAGAACGTCCTGGAGACCTGGAAGGCAGAGGCCTTCCCGATGGTGTTCTCCAGGTTCCGCTCGGTCTTCCGCAAGGCCGCCCAGTCCGGTGAGTTCGAGCTCTTCGAGTTGGTACACCGCGCGTGCTTCGACCTGCTCGCGGACGTCGTCCTCGACGAGCCGCTCACCGACCGCGACTACGAAGACTACAAGATCATGCTCGCCGAGGGAGCCCGGCGCCTGAAGGTCGGCCCGATTTCCGTGGCGCCGCACTTCGAGATCGCCCGGCGGCGATGGTGGGAGCGCATCACCTCGCTCGTCGAGGAACGTGCGAAGCACCCGGACCCCGCGGGCACGGGCGTGCTCGCACGCCTATTGCGCGCGGGGTCGCCCCTCACCGGCGACCGGCTCGTGGACGAGATCGGAACCATCTTCCTTGCCGGCGCTGGGCCCATCGCTACGACGATCGCCGTGGCGGCATGGAACATGGCCAAACATCCGCATCACGCGGACCACCTTGGTGCGGCCCTGCGCGAGCAGGAAGCAGCGCAGAACGCGTGGACGTGGGCGACCCTTGACGCCTTCGAGCCCCTCGACCGCTTCCTCGCCGAGTCACTCAGGATCATCCCGACGGTTCCGGTCATCACACGCGCGGTGAAGCCTGGAGCGACCGCGCGTCTGCGCGACGTGACACTGGAAGAGGGCGACGAGGTGTTCATCGTGCAATGGGCGCTCCATCGCACGAAAAAGTGGTGGCCCGAACCGATGAAATTCGACCCATCGCGGTTCGCGACCATCCCTGACCCCTTCGTCTACATGCCCTTCGGAGCCGGCGAGCGGCGGTGCGTGGGACGTCCGGTCGCGTTGTACGTCGCCAAGTCGGCACTCGCAGCGCTCGCTCGCCGCTGGCGCCCCGAGATCGACACGTCCGAGGCGTTCCCGACGCGGATGTACACCGGCTTCATGATCCCGGGTGAGCGGATTCCCACCCGGCTCATCGAGGCCGGGTAGGCGCGTCAGATATTCGTGCTGCGCGGAATCCGCGAGGGTCGCAGGTAGGGGTAGGCCCCCTCGGGGTCGAGGGTGTCGAGCGTGGCCTCGACGGCGGCAAGCCGTGTGCGAAAGCTTTGGAGCTCAGGTCCCACCATTGCCTCGGGGAGGCGGCTGCCCGCGTAGTCGCCGAGCCGGGTGAACCGGACCCCGCCGAGGACGTTGAGGACGTTGATCTGCTGGTGCGCGCGGTTGAGGTCGGGGAGCGCCCGGAGCTCGGCCGCAGCCGCCGCTGCCTCGGTGAGCGGCTCTGGGATGGTGTCCCAGATGGCGAGCGGGAACGCCGGGGGGTAGCTCATCATCGTCTTCTGGGGGAAGTTGACGGCCGCGTGCTGCGCACTCGCGGTGAACACGATCAGCGTGACGAGCCGCTCGAGGGCTTCGCGCGTCCTGACCGCGCCGCCCGGGGTGACCTCGCGCAGCGCCCCGCCTGTCGGGGACTGGAGGGCGCGGACCCAGCTGCGGCTCTCGGTGTCCTGCGTGACGTCCGCGTCGCTCTCATAGAACCGACGCAGGTACGCCCGGACCCAGGAGGCGATCGCGTCCCAGAGGAGAAGCGCGTGGTCGCGGTACGGGTAGAAGGCCAACGCATCGACGTCCTGGACGCCGCGGCGCGCGAGGTCCTCGGGAAGGGCAAGTTGCCAGACCGGAAGGGCGTCGAGGCCCTCCCGCGCGAGGCGAATCGTGTCGTCGAGCTCCGGTGCGAGGAGCTGGTCGACGGAGCCGAGCGGCGCAAGGAGGATCCGGTCGGCGAGCTCATTGATGTAGAATGTCTCGTCGAAGTGGGGCTCGAGGAGCACCCGCACCGGATGCCGGGCGTCGAGCTCACGAAGGGTACACAGCTGCATCGCCTGGAGCACCATGTGGGTCCGCGCGAGGTGCGTCACCGCCTCGTGGACGTTGGCGTCGGCCGCCTGAACCAGGCGCTTGGCGAAGCGCCAGCGCGCGCCGTCCGCAGGGCCGACGACCGTGCCGCCCGGTTGGGTCTCGATCGCGATCGGAGACAGCCCCGGCTTTCCCGGGGGCACGATGAAGAGCGCCCGTGGCGCGGGCACCGACCGTGGGCGGCCGTGCCGACCGGGCCCCGCCGGCACCCCGTGCAGCCCCGAGTAGTCGGCGACGTAGGCACGGCGCTCCTCCACCGCGGCGACGAGGGAGTCGCCGCCCGAGGAGGCCCGCGCGCCGAAGGCGGCCGGCAGAAGGCTAGGATCGGTGACGCGGGTTATCTGCGTGGGGTTCGGGCCCGCCACGCGCATCCGGGCGAAGAAGCGGTCCCGCTCCCAGATCTCTGCGACCTTCGGGCGGTCGAGCCGCTTGTAGAGGTCGTCGTAGTCGCGGATTGAGGCGGCCTGACCAGTCGCCCGACCCTGGATGATGCGGAATGCCACGTCGAGAAAGCCCTTGACGTCGTTGCGTCGCACGCCCGCACGCAGGCGCGACCGTACCCGTTCGAGGTCTGGCACGAGCTCGGGGTCGGCCATGACCGCGTCGTTGTTGTGCTGGAGGTGCAGGAGAACGTCGCCGATCTGCTCGAGGTACGCGAGGTTGGGAAGGTGGCTGTCGGGCATCTCCGGCGGCATCGGGAACCCGGCGAGGCGGTCGAAGCGGATGGGCAGGTCCGCACGGGCCTCCTCGATGCGTGCGCGCCGCGCCGCACCGTTCGGGTCCTTCTGGGGGAGCAAGGGCGTCACCGGGGGCCTCCGTCAGGGGTGCATCTTCGGAGGCACGGGAAGCGTCGTCAAGCTTGGAGGGCTGGCGATCGAGTCGGGGGGAGCTCGAACACGTAATCCCCCACCCATTCACCACCCGGAGGGCTGCGGCTCGTTCAGCCCGGGGTCGCCGTCGACCTTGGCGGCTGTGCGCGCGCTTCGAGTGGCCTGCCACGCGCGGGCAGCAGCGCGTGGAGCTCGGACTTGCGTATCAGGTGGATGCGGGGGAGCACGTCGGTGAGCCAGTCCACGGGGTCGACGCCGATCAGGCGGCACGTCTCGAGAAACGTATAGAACGTGGCCGCCCGCCTGGCCGCCGCGCGGGACCCCGCGTAGAGGTAATGTTTGGGCCAATCTCGACCTTTCGCAGGCAACACCCGGCGAGGTTGTTGTCGGGCGGCACGTCGGGGTAGGTCAGGAAGCGGGTGAGCGCGTCCCAGTGGTTGCGGACGCAGTTGACCGCCTGGGCCATCGGCTGGTTGGGGAGCTAGCGGCCAGCGTGCCCTCGGGGATGGTGAGGCCACATCCCGGCAGGGCAGCCTCATACTCGCTCGGTGTTTGCACGCTCAGATTCACATCCGGCCGCATGCTCCCCCTTCGCGCCCCCGAGATCGCGTCCGTGCGTGCCTCATTTCAACGCCACAGCTGCCGCTAGTGAGACGGACGACGGAGTTCCGTCGGAGCCCGCCTGGGCGGCTCCGGGCTGTGGTGGATGCCGCGGTTGTCGATCCGTCTCTCCGTGATCGCCTCCGAGGCATCTTCGGTCCGATGCCCTCGGGCGGGACGCTGCGGACCGCGGCTGGGCCATTTGCTGAGATTGAAAATCCAACCAGAAGCGTCGTGCCAGCTGGGGACCGCGCCGTCGAAAAGCACCTTCCAAACTCACGTTCTGCCAGAATCTCGCGCGCGAGGCACTCGCCCGCTCCCCCCTGAGCGAAACTCCTGAAAATGGAGGGCTGATGCCACTCGATCCTGCTGCCGCCATCCGCGAGGCCGTGGCTACGCCCGCGAAGATGCTCGCCGAGCCTGAGCGGCGAACGGTCCTCCTGTGGGGTGCCTTAGGAGGCGGTGCTCCCTTCCTGCTCGAACTGGCCAAACTCTTCCGGGCCGACGAAGCTCCGACCACGTTGACCTACTACGCCGCCATCGTGCTCTACGCCATTCTCGGCGTGATCGTCGTCGCTCTTTACGGCGAAGGGGAACGCAAACGCGCCTTCATTCTGGGTGCATCCGCGCCGGCGCTCCTTGGGCACCTTTTCGAGGAGGTGACGGCGGATGCGCATCCGCCGGTTTCCGGCGGCGTAGAGGCCACGCCACTTCAGGAGGACCAAGACGCCTCTCGCATGATTTCAGGCCCGATCTCTTCGGCGCATGCCAAGGCCCCGCCCCAACGGGTTTCTGGAGCATGTGTGGACGACAGGCTCTGTCTGGTAGTGCCTAGCGCAGGTGGATTCCTCGCGCCCGAGTTTCAGGTCGTCGCAGCGGAATGCGAAGGTCGGAGGGAGTGCGTGCTCGGTGTCTTCACACTGGCCGATACCCCGCAGCGGATTGACGTGCAGGTGCCACCGGGCGCCTCGCACCTCTTCCTGCGCAGGTCGGTCGAAACCAACACCCAGTATTTCCTGCCTGCGCGGACGGGGTGGGTCCGCGCGTCCATTGAAGAGAAGCAGTTCGGGGCGTCCGGCTTTTATCAGGCGATCCAGCTTCAGGAGGCGGCCGCTCGCAGGACGGTCGCCAGCGTCACCTTTTCGGGCGTGCTCGCCTGGTCGGCAAACGGACCTATCGAGGGACTTCATTGCCTGTCATTCGACGAACCCGCCGATCCGCACGCCTGGTCCGACAACTACTTCTGTACCTCCGAAGACCGGGGGTGGCAGTGGTTCGTGCAGGGCGACCCGGGGGCGGGCATGAACTGCATCCAGATCAGCGAGCCGTGCGACGCAGGCGCGTGGTCGGACAACTTCCTGTGCGCACCGGTGGGCCAGCCCACGATGGCGTGGTCTTACGAGAATCCGGTGCCTGGGGGGCTGTGCGTGCAGGTGAACGAGCCCGCAGACCCGGATTGCTGGGCCGACAACTACCTTTGCCAAATGCTCTGACCGCGCTCGGAGATGCTCAACCTCGCCTCCTCCTCGAATCGGCGGTAACCTCCGGCATGTACCACCGCGGCGCCGCGCGGCGCCCGGGACTATGCGCCGGGACGTAGAGCCTCCACCGTTCGCACGGTGGGCCCACGTGCACATGGGCCCTTCCGGAGACGCAGAGAACCAACCACCTACGGGACTAGTTGCCTTTCGCGCACGATGAGGCCCGGCGCGCTCACGGACATGGGGATCCGCGTGCGAGCCCGCGATGCCGCCTACCGGCGCCGCCGCTTGGGCTGCTCGGTCATCGCGTCGATGAGCTTCCCGAGGGCCCATGCCCCTGCGAGCGCGGCCCCGGTCGCGAGCACCGCTTTCCCCACGCCCTCGCGGAGCTGCGGGCTCTCGGGCTCGAGGCCGTGGCACCAGTAGACGTAGTGCTCGCAGTTCGAGAAGAAGAGGCCCCACTCGTCACCGAGGCGGGACGCAGCCCGGGCAAGGATCACCGAGTCCGGGAGGTCTCCCCGGAGGTCGATGACCTGCGCCTGCTCTCCCTGCGTGAACTCCGCCCACGTTTCGTGCATGACGCGACCGGTGCGCTTCGAGGCGTTGTAGATCATGGGGAGGCCCGACTGGCGCGCCCGCCGCGACACGATGCCGACGTGCGTGACGGTGACGAGGCCGCCAGCGGCCACGGCGGGGACGCCGACCACCGTGCCGGGGAGAAGTTCGGAGGCGTGCATGGGTCGCTCCAGGTTGAAGGGGTGGTTTTCTTTCTCCCGGGAGAATGAACGGGGGTCAGGCATGCGTCGGGAGATCGAGGATGTCCTGCAGCTCGTCGAAGTACGCGTGGATGTCATCGAGGGCGCGCTCGGCCTCCTCGATCGCCGTGCGCACCTCCGCGGGGTTGAAGCCCGAGGCGTCGATCGGGAGCCCCTTGGCGACGACGCTCACGGCCTTGAGCTTCGTGAGGACCTTCGCGAAGGCCGGCGCCGGGGGACGGCCGCGGCGCCCACCCACGTGAGGGCGCTTCCGGGCCTCGATCCGCTCGGCGAGACCGTCGCGGGTGAGCCCCTCGCGGACCGCCTCCTCCGCGAGCTCCTGCTTGAGCGGAACGTCCTGCACGTGGACGAGGAGCTTGTGATGGGAGATCGAGAGGGCCTCGGCGGTCGCGGCGGGGAAGAGCTCCCGCTGGGCATCGAGATGGACGCAGTACCAGACGAACGACGGCGTCACCTGGACGAGGCCGCTCCGGCAGAGAGCCGCGTAGGTGGCGTGCTTGCGCTTGCGGCTGCGAAAGAGCTCGAGGTCGCCGTCGAAGAAGGTGTCGAGCACGTACTCGCCGACACGACACGCGGTCTCGAGGGTACCGCGCGCGTACAGGCGGTTGATCTCCTGCGCGGCGCGGTGAAGGAGCAGGTCCTCGACGGCACCCTCACCGGGAAGCGGCCGGCGGGGTGGTCCCAGGACCTCGGGAACATGGACGGTGGGTTCGGGCATGAGATCTCCAAGCGGGTGGGGTTCGCGAGAGGAAAGAGCGCGAACGGGCACTACGTCCCGCGGATGAGCGCTCCGGCGGACGACGGAGACTCGATTTCCGTGTTGGCTTCCGAGGGCGACCCGGGCTCGAGCAGGCAGTGCCCATCGGCCACGCGCTGGCGCCGCTGCCTGAAGCCTGCCGTTTATGGGAAAGTTCGGGTCGCGCCGGGACGATGCGCTGCTTCGTGCTCTTTCCCAGCGACCGGAGGACGCATGCCCTTCGCCCCCGTGCTCATCCCACGTCTGAGGCAGAATCCGCGATCGCGATGGACGAGATTCTCTCCCGCTTCCACGCCGCCGTGCTGGCGTGCGAGTACGAGACGGCCTTCGGGCTTCTCTGGGAGGCCTACTACGCCCGCGTCCGCGGATATCTGTTCGCACACGGGGTGGCCGTTGCCGACGTCGATGACCTCTGCCAGACCGTCTTTGCCAAGCTCTTCACCCGGCTGCCCGCGTACTCCGGGGGCAACCTCGATGCGTGGGTCTTTACGCCAGCGAAATTCGAGGTGTTGCGCTGGCGCACCGAACGCTCTCGCGCCCGATGGCGCGTGGCGGCGCTCCTTGGGCAAGAACCCGCCCCCGCACCGGGGGACGCCGGCGATCTGCAGATTGAGGCCGAGCTTGCTACGACTCTCGAACGCCTGCGGGAGGAGCTTGGCGGCGCGGCGAACCAGCTCATCTTCGACTGCTTGGGGGAGCACATGAGCGACCGGGACATCGTCGAACGCGTCGCTGTGGAGACAGGTGAGGCGCTCTCCGAGGGCGCCGTTCGGAAGCGCCGGCTCCGCATACGGGCGGCCCTCACGGCAGGCCTGGCGGCGCTCGGGTGGTTGCCATGAACCCGGGACACGACCGCATTGAGGAAGCGGGGCTGCTTGACGGGGCGTTGGATCCTGTCACCCGCTCTGCCTGGCCGGAATGGGCTCGGGCCCACGCAGCGGACTGCCCAGATTGTCGGGCGCTCGTGGCGCTCGATGACCGCCTCAGACACGGCAGGGGCGCGATTGACTCCCCGGTCCCCCCGCCGCCGGCGCCGGCGACGCTTCTCGCCCGCTTGCGTGCGCGTGCCGTCCCGCCGCTGTCCGTCTTCCTGCCGGGGCTGCCCTGGTTCGGGCACGGCGCATATCGCGGGAGCGCCATCGAGCTCATACGGACCGAGCATGGTGTGCGGGCGTGGGACCCGGACGCGACGCACATGACCCTCTTCTCGGTGGCACCCGATTGCGCAGTTGACCTTCTGGCGCGGGCGGTCCGCGCGAGCCCCGGCGTACAGGCGAGCGCCGAGCCCGTCCGTCCGTCCGCGCGGGTGGTGGCGCTGGGTACGCTCGCGCCGATCGACGAAGCGATGGTCGCGGAGTGGCTGTCCGACCATGCCCGCGCGGGCTGGCCCGCTGCTGTGGATCCTGGGCCGGTGCGGAACGCAGTCCACGTCGCCGAAATTGAGTTCCGGCGACGCTTGATCCCGGGAATCCTTCACCTCGTCGAGGGCGAGCTTCCGGCACCGTCCGCCCAGATCACCCGCCTCCTCGAGACCGCGAGTGCCGAGGGCAAGGCCGGTAGGAACGCCGCGGCGGCCGTCGGATACCGGAAGGCGCTCGACGTCGCGGCCACCCGGGAGAACGCCACCGGGGAGATCAAGGCCCGGATCGGCCTCTCACTTGCGCTTCGGGAGCTCGGCTACGTTGAAGATGCCGTCCGACTCCTCCAGGACGCCGTCGCGGCCTTTGAGTTTGACCGGAAGGTCGGCAGTCAGCTCGCACGCGCGATGGCTCGCCACGAGCTCTCCGACGGGATGGTCTCGGCCGCCGAGCGATGGCTCGCCGAAGCGAAGCGCATCGAGGGCGGCGCGTCGGTTTGGCTGGCTCTGCTGGAGGCGGAGATCGCGTTCGCACAACGGGACCCCGCACGCGCCGCGGCCGCGCTCTCGGAAGTCGGCAACTCCGCGCCAACCGACACGCTCACCGAGATGCTCCGCCTGGCCCGGGCGCAGGCCTGTGCGGGTCTCGGAAACGTGGCGGACGCCCAGGCACTCCTCGCTGCCCCTCCATCCTCCTCCCCCGAGCAGCTCGAGGTCGTCCTCCAGCGCGCGCACGCCGAGGTGGCGCTCACCCGGGCTCAGGGTCGCGAGGTGCCCTGGCGTCGTACGGCGCGCGTGCTCTCCGTAGCCGCCGATGCCCGGGGAGACGGCCGGGTGTCGCACATGGAGGCCCACCTCCTCACCGAGCTCGTGGACCTCGCGCTCGACGCCGGCGAGGTGCGCGCCGGCCACGACCTCCTCGCGACCCGATTTTTCGCGGGTGCGCGTGCCTGCAACGCTCAGACGACGAGGCTGTGCGTTGCCTCGCGAGAGACGCATACGCTCGTCGGACACGGCGGGGGCGTTCGTCGGCTCGGCGTGGGCCGCGGCCAGCTGCGCACGCTCATCCAAGAAGCACGAGAGGCCGTTCTCCGGGCCGAGTGGTCCAATGCGCAGCTGGCTGCCGTGCGGGAACTCCTCCTGCCCGAGCGCCAGACCAGGCGTCTGTGCGTCGCGCACGACGGTGTGCTCGCCGACCTTCCTCTCACTGCGCTCGCTGGCGGGATCGACGGTCCCCTGCCGCAGGCTTGGGAGGTTGTGCCGGGCGCGGGATGCGCGGAACCCTGTGCCTCGCACCTAGTGGCGAGCCTCGCGGACCCCGAGGGGGATCTCCCCGGGGCCCATCGCGAAGTGACGGCCGAGCAGGCCGCCGTGTTCGTCCGCGGTGAGGGCATGACCCGTCGCGCGCTCGCGAATCTGGGAAACGCGGGGCTGCTCCACGTCGGCACGCACCTCCGTCGCGAACGGAGCGGCCCCGAGCTCCTCCTCGCGGATGGGCCGGTTTCGCCACAGGAGATCGAGGGGATGGCCCTCGTGGGGCATCCGCTCGTGGTCCTCTCCGGGTGCGACAGCGGGGTGCGTGGGACAGAACGCGGGGTCGAGTGGTCGTTCGCGAGTGCGTTCCTGCGCGCGGGCGCCTCCGGCGTGGTTGCCACGCGCTGGCCAGTTCGCGACGGGGAATACCACCGCTTCGTACAGCTCCTCCTCCTGTGCTGGCCGTTTTCGGATCCTGCGCTCGTTATCGCCATGATTTGCGCGCGCCTGCGCCACGAGGGCGCGCCCTCGCGCCTCTGGGCCGCACCGGTACTGTACGCTCCTCCCTGAGCGCGGAAGCCCGCGCGCGCGTCGGGAGGCACAGATGGGCTTGACGGACGAGTGGCCGGAGTTCTGCCCGAATTTCGAGCTGAAGGTCGATGTCACGAGTGGCTCACTGTCCCTCGTCGCCCCATCGAACCTCCTCAACCACGCCGACTACGAGGTCGCAAACGGGGAGGTGCGCGGGACCGTCTTCAAGAACGGCTCGAAGCAGGGCGCGATCACGATCAACGCTCAGACCGGCGCGCTCTCCATCACCGCGTTCTCCGTGTCGAACGGGGACACCATCGAGTTCCGGCTGCATGCGCTGCGCCGGACCGGGCTCCCGTGGATGACGCACACGGTCATGGAGCGAAGCGCGGTGCTGGTGGTCAGCGGCAACGGCCAGACGGTGTTCGACGGGTCGACGAACGTCGCGAAGGTCCCCGCGTTCGACCTGGCGTTCGGCTGGGACAGCAACAACGCCCTCAAGGTCGGCATGAGGGTCACAGCCTCCGACAACGCCACGCAGAGCATGGCCGTCACGACGCGGCTGCACGGGACCTGCCCGAACTCGGCTTCCTCGAGCTCGTTCTCGATGACGGACACGACGAACACCCAGAGCCACACGGCGACGTTCGGGAAGGCGGACATGCTGAGCGAGGCAGCCATCGAGATGACGCTGCAGAGCGCCGGGAGCGCACCCTACCAGAAGGACCGGGTCGTGCTCCTCTTCCAGGAGAACGGGGACGTGCCGACCTACCCGGCGAGCTTCCCGACGTCCGGCACACTCATCAAGCAGGAGAAGGTCACGGGGACGACGAAGCTGCGGATGTTCCGGCCATAGGTTGCCCCGGAAGCAGAGCGAGCGTTTTTTTTCGGCACCCGCGGGACGAACGACGCCCTCGCGCTCTTCCTCACCGAGCGGCTGCAAGCCTGGTGGTACCCACGGCACATTGTCCAGCCGCTCGCTTGCAGCGCGGGCCCGGCCCTCCGGGCCCGCCATCCCCATGACCAGGGAGCGCGCCATGAGCAGCTACTACGCGAAGAAGGTCCGCAAGGAGAAGGCGGGATCCGGCAACAACAGCCACGAGCACATCGTCGGGGTCCTCACGGGAGACGGCGTTTTCCACTCGAACAAAGCGGTGACGGACAGCATCGACAACGGCAACGACTGGTACACGGAGGTGTCCGGCGAACCGAAGGCGAAGATCCGCAAGGTGAGCTACTGTCCGCAATCCGCGTGTCTGCACAGCCCGTACCTCACGACGCACCCGGATCACACGGAGAAAAACAACCTCGAGAACCTGCCTCGCGGGTAATCCGCAAAATGCCGAAGCAGGCTGGCTGCGTAGGGCGTTTCACTCGCTCGGAGTTCCATCGATGAAGCTCTTTGTCTCCTACGCCCGCTCCGACCGAAGCGACGTGATCAGGCTGGTCATGACCCTGCGCACGCGCTTCGACGTGCAAGTACGGTGCGACGTCGATCTCGAGCCGGGTAGCGGGTGGTCAGGCAACCTCAACGACTGGCTCGTGGCGAGTGACGTCGTGCTCCTGTGGGCGACGACGGCGAGCCGGACGGCGAAGGGGGTGGCAGACGAACTCGACCTCGCGCAGAAGCATGGCCGACACATCGTGCCTGTCATGGTCGGCGCGGGAGTGGTCCAAGGCTGGGGCGCGCCTGTCTCGGGGCGCCAAGGGATTCCGATTGCCGAAGGCGCATCTCCGGAAGAGATCGCGGCGTTCATCGGCGCGCATCTCGGTCTTTCGGTGTACCCGACACCGGATCGGCTGGAGGCTGCCCTCATCGAAGCCGCGGACCTCGTCCTGAAGGCGGCAGTAGTCAATGCGGGCCTCATGCCCTTGCACGGGAAGGTGCTCGAGGAACTCTGGCACTGGAGATCGCGGCGGTTCAAAGTCGCCGTGGTCGCGCTCGTCAAGGCTGGGAAATCGACAACGGTAAACGCCTGGCTCGGTCAGGAGTTCCTCCCCATGGCGAACGTGGCGGAAACGGCCCGCGTCGTGCGCATCACCCACGAGCACTACGATCAAGTGGGCGTCCTCATCGGCGACGAGCGCACCTGGCGTGGCGCCGAGGAAATCAGCGAAGCGATCAAGCGCATGAACAGGGAGTCCCGAGCGACCCTAGCCGCACCGACGGACCTCCACCTTCAGGTTCACGTTGCAGCATTCGGCGGACGAGGGGACGAACAGAGGTCCCGTGGCGCGGGAATCGAGCTGATCGACACGCCGGGACCCAACGAAGCTGGCGCTGACCACCTGCGGGCACGCACAGAGGCGATCGTCACGGACGCGGACGCCATCGTGTACGTGCTAGACTACACGCGCCTCAACACCACCGACGAGGCCCGGTTCCTCGAGTCCGTCTCCGCCTTGCGAGAAGACATGCTCTCGGCATGGACCGAACGCCTGTTCTTCCTCGTCAACAAGATCGACGACCGAGACCGGCACGACCAGAGTGCGGAGGACGCCCAAGCCTACGTCACGGGCGTGCTCCGGAAGTACCTCAAGATCGACGTCTCGCCGGAGCGCGTGTGTCCCGTGAGCGCACGTATGGCCCTCCTCGCACGCCTGTGCCTGGGCGACCACCTGAGTCCCGCCGCGCGCAAGGACATGGCGCAGCGGGTCGCCGGCATGCGGTGGGCGCAGGTGAGTGATGCCGATCTCCGCAGTGCTGCACCCGAGCTTCTGATCGAGTCGGGATTTCCTGCGGCGGAGGATGCTATCCTGGGGTTCCTCGGCTCGCGCGCGGAGCGGCTCCTCCGGCAGTCCGTTGTCGATCGCACCGAGCGCACGCTCGCCGAGGTCGACAAGCATCTGCGTCTACAGAAGGAATTGACCGTCCGGGAACGCGAGGAGTTGTCCGCACAGGTGCGTCGCCTCCAGGAGAAGCTCGGTCGAGCAAAAGGGCGATTTCGTGAACTCGAAGAAATCGGGAAGCGTCAGCAGGAGGCGATAACCACTCGTACGAAGACGGCGTTCGACGTCTTTCGGGCTCGCCTCGATCGGCAGGTGGACGCGCTTGGGGGTGACGTCGCCCCCGGCCTCATGACCGGAGCGTTTCAACGGGCTCGCGACGCGGTGCAAGCCACGGCGAACCGCTACTTCGGGCCGGACGAGGACGCGCGGGCAACTCTCCTGCTGACGCTCGACACAGTCCTCCAGTGGGCGGGTGATGAGTACGCACGTTTCCGAGTGGACCTCGAGCGCGACGTGCACGAGCATCAGAGGAGGCTGATCGAGGAGTTGCGGACAACCTGCGCGGCTCTCGCGCGGGAGGTCGACCGGAACGTGAGTGAGACGCTCAACTTGACCATCTCCCCGGTTGATCTCGAGATCCCGGAGGCTACCCGCTTGGGCCTCCACGAGGGGATCGAAGGGGAGCTCGGCGTCATCATGGCCGAAGCAGTCCGACGGCAGCGTCGGCGGGTACAGGAGCAGGTGAGGTCCGAGGGCTTCTGTGGCACGCCCGTCTGGCGCACGCAGTGGGTTGAGAGGTACGAGGACATCCGGGTCCGCCGGATGGAGGTCTACCTCGTTCGCCATTTCCTCCGTGAACAATTCGAGCAGGCGTTCACGACCTCGCAGCAGACCGCATCCGCACTCACGGGCCACATGGTCACCCACCATGTACGCAGCGCAGAGGGCGCTCTGGATGCCTACGTGGAGCGCTACCGCGCGACCCTACAAATCCAGATCGAGCGGGCAACCCGCGACGCGGAGGCGCGGGAGCAGGCGGACGCAGTGCTTGAGGGGTGCATCGCGAACGTGGGGGCGATTCGTAGCGCCCTGCGCTCGGCGGCATCCGGTGCACCGCCGGAGGGCCAACAGCGATAACTCGGGCCGAAAGAAGCTATTCGCGTGCGGAGGTTCAGAAAACGGGAGTCCACGGTTCGGCTCCGAACCGCGGCCGGAGGGCGGTGATCCCATGTGTACCTCTCGCTCCCGGTGAAGTACGGCTCGCAAAGAGTCACGACACGCGTCCACGCGACCGCGTGGTACAACCGCGTGCGGAGGTTGTTCATGTCCCGCCGCTCTGCCGACCTTACGACGCCCGGCGACGAAACCCCTCCCCCAGCTGAGATTCTGCCCGCCGCCGTTGCCGATGACGTCCTCGACGAGGTCACCGCCTCCCTCAACGAGCTTGCGCGCGCCTCCGCGTTCGACTTCGCCCGGGCCGCCGGGCTCCTCATCGTGGAGAAGTTCTACGCCGGTGACCTCAACGCCTGGCGCAGCCGCGGCCAGAAGGACGCCTCGTTCCGAAAGCTCGCGGAGCGGGCCGAGGCCGGCCTACTGCACGTCAGCGCGCCGGTGCTTTACCGCTCCGTGGCGATCTACGAGCTCGAGCAGCGCTTGGGTGTTTCCATGTGGAAACACCTCACGGTCAGCCATCTGCGAGCGGTGCTGGGGCTCCCCGAGGAAAAGCAGCGAAAGCTCCTCACGGACGCAGAGGCGAAGCAGCTCACGGTGGCGGACCTCGAGAGGGCCGCAGCAAAGGTCCGCAAGAAGGAGGCCGACGGCCGGGGCCGGAGGCCCGATCCCGGATTCGTGAAAGGCATCCGCCGCCTCGGGAAGCTCCTCCAGGACCCGGAGACGTGGTTCGGTGAGCTCGAAAAGGCGAACGATCTCGAGGACGAGGAGGTGGCCGCGCTGCGGACGACCCTGCAACAGATGCGCGAACGGTGCGAGGAGCTGGAGCACCGCCTCGCGACGTGCGGGGGCGAGAGCCGAAAGCAGGCGGGGTAGCGGACGGCCGAAGTTCTGTCGACGAAAAAATAAAAGGGGCCCCTCGAGGCATGCACCACGAGGGGCCTGGCAGCGCCGCAGCAGTGACCGTACGGTTGGGTACATGGGTCGAAGCGGCCAGCCAACAATACCAGGCTCAGGATTTCGCGCAACGGTCTATCCACAAGCACCGCCACCCCCTTTGGCGGTCACGACGCTCTCGTGGTACCCTTTGCGGCGCAAGGAGAGAGGGATGTCCGAAGCACCCGCGCGCCAGCTGGTCATGGAAATTTCCGACGCAGACCTAACTCCCACCGAGAGGGCTGTGGTCCAGTCGGCTCACGCTCGCGACAAGGGTGCTGACAAGGCGCTCGGTGGCGCTGCCGCGACGCAGCGCGCCGTCTTTGACGTACTGCCCGCCGTCATCGCCCGCAGACTGGAGGCGATCACCCCCCCGACGTTCGTCGTCGCGGAGATCGAGGTCAAGCTGAGTCTCGGGGGGAAGGTAGGCGGTGTGGGCCTCGACGGCGACATCAGCGTTACTCTCAAGCCGTCCCCGTGATTCCAAGCCGCCAGCCAGAACGGCGTCCCGTCCTCACCTCGCCATTCTGGCAGGCCATACAGGCAATCTACGACGAGGCCGCCGCGCTCGAGCCGCTTCCCAGGCGCTCTCGCGAGCTCTTCGAAGGGTACATCGCGCGTCGGCGCTGGGACGAAAACTTTGACGTGGCAGTCCTGCGGCGCTCGCTCCCGAAGGAGTTCGAGTTGATCGCAGAGCGGTTGGGGCCCTCGGAGGTCGAGATTGTCAACTTCATCGCCCGATACGAGCGCAATCAAATCTTGAACATCTTCGGGTCTCGCGGTGCCGGCAAGACTACGCTCATTCACTTTGTTGAGGAGTGTTTCCACCGCGCGCTCGGCGACCAAGCGCCGATGTTTCTGGTGCTCGACGGAAACGCTATCCCCACGGATACGCCGATCGAGGCCGTCCGAAGTCGTTTGGCGTCCATCCTGCGTGACGAGTGCGAACGCGCCACTGGTAGGCCGATCTCGGTGGGCGGCGATCAGGACATCAATGTGACGCCCTCGCAAGACCTGATCGGCTTCTGCGTCCGACTCGTGTCGACGGTCAAGGGTAAGGCACCGAAGGAGCGTGTGGTCCTTGTGGTTGACAACTTGGATCACCATCGATCTGAGGCCGTTGGAGCTATCCTCCAGATGGCCAAGTCCATCTACTTGGGCATCAGGGTGCCTACGGTCGTTTGCCTCCGCCCGGGAGCCCGTTCGGCGGCGTTCAATCGCGGCGACGCAAGGGCGTTCTTCTCCTTTTATATCCACATCCATGCTCCAGACACCCATGCTTGGCTCAATCGCCTAGTGGGCAGGTGTCGTGAGGCTGCAGAGCGGCAGCACGGCAAGGGTCCTTTCAACGTGGTTCATGACTTTGCGATAGACCATCGGACAGTTGAGGTCGCGCTTCGCCGTTTCGTCGATCTCCTGAGTTCTCAGGTGGGGAAAGGGAAGCGCGGCAGGGACAAGGTCGTCGAAATCCTTCAGGACGCGTCGGCCGACGACATGCGCTTGCTCGAGAAGCTCGTTCGGCGCATCCTTTCCAATCGAAACCTTCCATTCGTGCACCTGCTGCGCGGCGAGCCAAAGGCAGTCTTCCACCCACTACCCATGCTGATCGAGGGGCCGTGGCCGCTTTTCCGCCACCAAGCGGACGTACCCAACCTCCTTTGGTTTGAGGCGGGCGGATACCAGCATCGAGGAACTCTGCTTGTCCTTCACCGCATTCTGTGTGTGCTGCGCGACGAGGATCAGATGCCCGTGCGCGTTCTTCGCGAACTAATGGAGTGTATGGGCTTTGAGACGGCGGTATGGATCGGTGCGCTCCGCATGCTGCATAGCGCGGGCTTGGTTTCCGCCTCGGATGGAGAGGTGCTCGAGGTGGACGCGAAGCTGCCCGAGGGATGGATGCTGACGGAGTCCGGGCGCTTCTACTTTGACAAAATGCTTCACTATATCGACTATCATGCCTGTGTTGTGGCGGACATTCCGCTCAAGCACACACATTGGCCCGCTGAGGTTGATGTACCCTTTCATCGCCGACTCCAGTCCGTCGCCGAGCTTGCTGAGGCGGTTCGGCAGGAGGAGGCTGGGCAGCTTCGTAGGATCCAACGTCTGCCGGACCACCGTGTCCGCGCTCGAGTCGCTACGACCATGCTTCAGGGGGGTCTACTCACAAAGTGCATCATTGACGCTCTTGAGGAAGCAGCGGAACAAGCAGAAGGAGCCAGCGACCCCAGCCGAGCCAGAGATATCGCAAGGCAAATTTCTGAAGGCCAGCTCAAACAGCTGCGCTCCTGGTGGAACTTCTCCATACAAAGGCTCACCGAGTTGGTGCATGCGACCTCGACCGCACAACCGTCAGGGGAGGAGCTTGCCCACTTCGAGCTGCCACAGGCAACAATCCGAGTCAGCAGAAGCGGCCCCCACAGCCTCGCACCTACGACGCTCCACGTGCACCTTGCCGACCCCGTCGCGGCTGTGGCCGTGGTACTTCACTTTGCCGATGGGAGCAGCCAGCACTCGGAGATCACTCTCGCTTCGCCACGAGGCAATCGGGCCCCTGAGGATAGAAAGCAACACTCCGTCAAGGTCAGGGTGTCGAGCCCCGAGCGGCATGACCGCGTAGGCGTTGAGGCGGTTCCGTTTCGTACTTCAAGTCCAAGGTCGGGGCTGCTCTCCGCGACGGTGGAGGCCGATTATGTTCGCCTCATGCTCCAGTTTCTGCATGGCGATGGCACTGGAGAGGTTGCAGAGCTCGGCAGAGTAAAGCGCGCGGTGTTGCGCGAATTGGCGTCAACTCTAATCGGGAGTGTCAGTTCGCTTGTCGTACAAGGTCAACGAGACGAGAGTAGCATTCTTGAAGAGATTCGGATTTCGGGGACCAGGCTTGGCGAGGTCGCGCTTTCTTCACGTGGACGTGACGTGTTGGCCTCTCATCTACATGCGCTGGAGGAGGTGCTTCTGTGCACAAGCGACGTGTCGGTTCCATGGGAGTGGATGGCGGTCCCACCAGTGGGCGCGGAAATGTTTCCTCTCATCGGAGAGGCGTGGCGAATCTCCCGCTGGGTATCGGCGGAGGGTCTTGGTGGTGCCTATCTCAGGTCGCTCCCTGATCCGCCGAGTTGGAACAACATTCTCTCGCTTGGTGTAGGTGATCATCAAGGCTGGGAGCGGATCCCACCGGCGTCGTGGTCGGATGTGCGAAGCCAACTTCAACGGCTCAGCGCGCCGCCGTTGCTCCACCTCGTAGGCCATACGGACGCCCCCGGCGCGCCACTAAACCTGGGCGAGGAAATCTGGGAGAGAGGGTTGGTTGTTTCAAGAGATGCCGCAAGCGCGTTCCCCGTGCGAGTTTCGGGGCTGGTCGTCAGTACCTGTCGCGGCGCATTGGCGCCCCTGCGTGCCAATGTGGCGCTTACTATGGCGCAGCGGGCAAGTTGCCCGCTCTGGACTCCGCTCGTGAATATCCGTTCATCCGACGCCGTATTCGTTGAAAATTTCCTTCGCGGTCAGCCGCCTGGCGGCGGCGAACTATGGAGCATGCGCAGAGAGAGCAGCGAGCTTGCACAGCTGATGTCGGCGGTGTTTGTGAGGTATGCCGTCCCAATTGCCCCGATTGAGGATCAGGGCGAATAGCGCGTGCGTGCCAACGGGTGGACGGGTCGGTTGGGCGGAAGGGCGACCATCCAGGTGCCGCTTCAGCTGGCGCCTCCTGGTGCACAGTCCCTCTTCCCAACGCGTTGCCCGCGGGTTGCCCAAGAGGGATGTGCTGGAGGCGTCTCAAGCGTTTTCTGTAAGCACGAGCGTTGCAGGTTCAGGTGCTGACGTTGGCGGAGTTGCTTCTTTTCGTCCATTTTCGTCGGACGGGGCGGGCGGTTCAATCCCGGTCTGTGGCTCCATGAAACACCCGTAAAACCGGGTGTTTTATGCTGTCGCGGCCTCTGCGTTGCCCACCGGTTGCCCAAACCCTTCGCGGATGGGCTGCTCGAGGACGTGGATCGCGTGCCGGAACACGTCCGGGGCGAGGTGCGCGTAGCGCTCCGTCATCGCGATGGTCGAGTGCCCGAGGTACTGCTGGACTGCGCGCAGCGGGGCGCCTCTCGACACAAGCTGCGTGGCGAAGGTGTGGCGCAGGCGATGCCAACCCATCCGAGGGAGGCCGGCGCGGCGGCAGGCGGTGCGGATCATCACGCGGGCGCGCCACTCGGGGATGTGGCCGCCGTCCGCGTCCGGGAACACGATGCGCGACCGACGCGGGAGGACCTCGAGTTCGGCGACGAGGTCGGTCGTCATGGGAACGTGCCGCACCTTGTTGCCCTTGGGCGAATGGACCATGCCCTTCACGACGGAACGCGCGACCGTGAGAAGGCGCCGCTCGAAGTCGACGTCGGGCCACTCGAGCGCGCTCAGCTCGCCGAGCCGGAGGCCAGTACGAAGTCCCGTGAGCATCATGGCTCGCGAAGTCCGGTCAGCGGCCGCGGCGAGCAGGCGGGCGCACTCTTCGTCGGAGAGGAAACCCACGGGCACCGGCGGGCAGCGAAGCGGCGTGATGTGGGGCGCGCGTTCGAGCTCACCCCAGGTCACCGCGCAGGCCAGGCACCTCTTGAGGATGGTGAGGTGGTTGTTGATGGTCTTCGGGGCGAGTCCCTTCTTGACGAGCTCGGCCTTCAGCGACTCGACCTGGCGCACCGTGACCGATGAGAGGGGAAGCTTTCCGAACGAGGGAAGGAGGTAGTACCGCAGGGTTCCGGCTTTGTTCGTCTGCTCGGTGGGCTTGTTATTCGCCCTCACGTACGTGTCGAACCACTCCGCGGCGAACTCTCCGAAGTTTTTCTCGACCTTCGGCCTAGCCTCGATGTCCTCGCCGCGGGCGAGTTGCGCGCGGAGGGTGGTCTCATAGGCGAGCGCGCCCGCGCGGGTGTTGTCAGGGGACTTCTTCCGATAGCGGACGTCGTTGATGCGGAAGTCCACCCACCATTTGTTGCGAATCTTGCGGACACTCATAGGCGGTTGGAAGGTCCAACACGCCCTGCCCGGAGAAGCACCTCCACGTCCTCGGGAAGAAACCGCATGCAGCGGCCGAGCCGCACGAAGGCGAGCTTGCGCGCGTGTGCAAGCCGATAGACCGTGTCGACGCCGACCGAGAGCTGGCGTGCGACGTCGTCCGCGAGGAGGAGGGGGCGCACCGGGAGGGGTGCGTCGAAACCTTTTTGAGACATATAGATTGTGAGAGAGCATCCGCCGGGACGCGAGGCGCGCGAGGCGCCCCGCGTGGGCAACGATGCAATCCTGGCATTTTTTGGTCGAGGTGAGAAGTGGATAGCTCCCTGTCCGCAGACGCGTTGACCGTGCACGCCCACATCGCGTACCCTGGAAGGCAAGTCTGCCTTCATGCTTAGCTCTCCGACAAATCTGGCGTTGTGCGAGGGTCGGGTGTGGTTCCTTCACGCCGTGCTTGGGATGCCCGCGGCCGAGGTCGCCGAGGTCCTGCGCTGGCCGGTCGACGAGGTGCTCTTCGTTCTGCGCCGGGTCCACCCGGAGCTCACCACGAGGCGGCTCGCGCCCGCGGAGACCGCCATGCTTCTTGGCGTCGCGTGCTGCGGCGGGGAGGGCACAGGCCTGTGCTGCCTCGCGGAGCTACGGCGGGTCGTGCGCGAGGACCACTTCGAATGGCGGGCGGTCGACGCGTTGCCCGGCGCGCATCCGTGATGAAAGCGGAGGCGCCGATGCGCCTCCGAGCGTTCTGGTTTCCCTCACGCAGCGCGGCGTGTGGGTGCGCGGTCCCGCTCGACCGCCACGACGCCCGCCGGCCCGATGAATACCCAGTCGTGCACCACGACGCCGGCGAGTTCGCCGAGCTGGCGCAGGCTCGCGAGCGCGTGCTCGACTCCGACGTCGACCGCAAGGGCGTCGAGCGGCCGGAAGTCGACGACGTAGACCGCCTCCGCGTCCTTGAGGATGGCGAGGCGGAGGAGCTTCCGCAGCGGCGGGAGCGCGCTCGTGGGGCCGCCCAGAAGCACGAGCACCTCCTCCGTCACGCACCCGCTCCCGTCGAGGACGACGAGCCACATCGTGCGTTCAGTCAGCACGCGGCAGCGTTCCGCGAACCGGGCGACGACGTCCCCGACCTCCGCGACGTGCGCAGGCTCGTACCAGCGGGAGGGGTAGTAGAGCTGCATCAGGCGCACGAGCGCCCGCAGCCGCTGCACTTCCCACTCCGGCCAGTCGCGCACACGCTCGTGCTTCGGGTCGACGCAAGCGGCGAGGAGCTCGCCCCAGGAGGCGTCCGCGATCTTCTTCGCCCGGTTGTCGGCGAAGAGGACGCGGAAGCACGCGGCGCGGTCCATGTGCGTGAGGCTCATGCCGCCGCCTTGCGCTCGAGCGAGCGCTCGAGGTCCGAGACTGCGTAGGCTCGCTCGCCGGTGAGGACGAGCCAGTCGAAGCGCGGGATGCCCGCACGCCGGGCTCGCAGCCGCATGGCGCGGAACATGCGCATCAGCCGCGGCGAGTGCACCACGCGGTACGGGCGGTGGTCGACGACGTAGAGCGCGGCGGTGCCCGCTGGCGGCGGGCTGTCGGCCCAGATGCGCCGTGCGGCGGGGACCATCGGGGCGCGCAGGCTCGACACGACGTGGCTCTCCTCGATGCGCCGGCCGGCCTCGTTCACTGCCACGCGCAGCACCGTGTGGCGGTGCTCGTGGCGGAATTCGTCCTGGTACCAGCGGACGACGTCACCGGGGTCGGCGAAGAGGTCAGGCCGGCGGTGCCGGGAGAAGAACGCGAGGTCGACGAGGCGGAACGCCGCCGCGAGGCGGGCCCGCTCGTCGCCGTTCCAGGCGAGGGTGACGGGCGACCAGGGGTTCCGGGCGACGTCGCGCAGCTCCTCGGGGCTGAAGTCGGCGAGCTCACCGGCGCGCTCGGGGCCAAGAAGCGTGGACAGCAGCGCGGCGCGGTCCATCCGGTCGATGTGCATGGGGGTGTCCGGGAAAGAGGGTCCTGCGGAAGGGGCGAGCACCGTGCTCGTCCGCTCCGTGAGAGCGTCCTTGTCAGGCTCCCACCATGCGGTAGGATTGCACCATGCGACACGACCAATCTGACTTTCCCAATCAACCCGCGCACCACCACATCGCCGTATTAGTCGCTGTTCTGCTCGAGCCGGCCAAAGCGGGCGGGATGTCCGACCGCGAGTCTCGACGAGTCTACGATGCGATCATGAGCCGTATCGCCAGTCTTGGTCCCGACGCATTCGAGATGCTCCGTGAGGACATCCTGAAGTGTTGGGCGCGTCCCCTGCTGACGCCGCATCCCGCTCCTAAGGCGAAATAGGTGGCGGCCGGGAGGTCCAGTCCTTCGAACCTGCCCGGTCGCCAGTCTGACGAACGTATCCGGTGCCGACGCGTCGGCTACCGCGGCACGTACACGAGCCGCGCCGCCTGCCGCTCGAGCTCTTCGCGGATATTAACGCCCCAGAGCGGGTTCTCGTGGGCGGCGCGAGTCACGGCGTTGACCGCATCCGCGTAGCTGTCACCGGGCTCCTTGCGCCAGGCAGCCAGCAGCGCCTCCACGATCGCGTCGGGGTTGCGCTCGCCGGGGACCTGGAGCTCCTTCTCCTCCACCCACATGCGGATGAGCTTCTCCGGGTCGGTCTTGAGGGAGCGGGCCTTGCCCCAGGCGTCGAGGAAGTCGCTGACCTTCTCGCGCGCCGCCTCGACCCCGTGCTTCACGGCGTCGAGGATCTTCGCGCTGGAACCGCGGTGGACTTGGGAGACCGTCTCGACCACCCCCTGCCCGATGACGAGCAGGTTGAGGCAGCGGTTGCGCCACACGACCGCGGAGACGCGGATGCGCCCCCGGCCGGTGTCGTCCGTCTCGATCCGCACCCCGGCCTTGAAGATGTCGCCGGCGGCGAGGTCGACGACCTGGTCGGGCATCCAGAGCGCGGTCGCCCGGACCCCGGTGCCGTCGTAGTAGACCTCGGCGCGGCTGTCTTCGAGGAGCGGCGAGACGACCTGGAGCGCGGCATCCGTGTCCGCGACCGCGTAGGTCGGGGTCACGGTCGCGAACGCCTGCGGATAGTCGCCGCCGGTCTCCCGCAGCCGGAGCGTAACGACCTTGCCGGGGTGCTTCTTGAACTGCGCGTTCACGTTCGTGGCGCGGAGCTCCGCGTCGCAGCGCTCGGCGAGGTAGCGCGCCCCCATCCCGAAGCCCGCGTGGAAGGCGAGCTGGTAGAAGGCGCCGACCTCGAGCGCGACCTCCTCCTCGCCCACCGTGAGCGTGCCGTGGTCCGTGAGCGCGAGGTCGCGCAGCGGCACCGAGCGGTTCTCCCGCTTCTCGTGGGCGACGGTGGCGATGATGGAGGACGCCGCGCCCCGCCAGGGCGGGAGCGCTTCGACGCGCTGGCGCTCGAGGCGGAAGTTGCGGTCGCCGAGCGGGAGGACGCGGGTGCCCGGCGCGTAGAGCGGGGGCGCGAGCGCGAACCCGGCCTTCTGAAGCCAGTCTTCCTGAAGCGAGATGCGCTCCTCGGCGATCTTCGAGACGGCGCCCGGCGCGGTGGGCGGCGGGTCGTCGTCGGGATCGTCGGGGGTGGTCGGCATGGGGCCGTTCGCCGGCGGGTCGTCCACCCGGATGAGCTTCGCGGTCACGTCGCCCTGCTGGAAGGCTTCGAAGTAGCGGCGCATGGCCGTGTCCCTCTCTTCCTCCGGCAGGTGCTCCGTGTTGCCGTGGATGGTGAGTGCGAGCATGGGAAAGAACCGTGTGCCTCGCGCGGGCGGAATGCCCGACGCGCCGGTTCGTCACGCAGACGCCGGCCAGGATGCTGGTGCGGGGAAAGGTCCAGCATCCGGGCCGGGGTCCGTGGGTCCGGCCAATCCAGGTTGCCGCCACGCCCCGCTCGCCCGTGTGCGGGCGGGCTGCGCGTCCGCCGGGGCGACACGGCGCCACCCGGGCGGAGCAGTCCACGCTGGGGATTCCCGGGGACCGCGCGGCGTTGGTTGTGTGTCAGAAGTGACGGGAGCAGTGCGGTTGGCGCTTGCGATCCCAGCGGAAGACGAGGTCGAGCTTGCGCCTGCAGGTCGCGCACCGTTCGGAGAGGACGACCTGCACGCGTCGACGCAGGCGTCGGCGGGCCTGCTGGGAAGCATGGTTGCGTCGGGGCATAGGGCTACGGGTTGCGACAGGCGTAGCAGCGCGCCTGCCCGCCGGCCTTGTAGTGGGGGCCGTGGAGCGGGCGCCTGCACCGTGCGCACCGCGGCTTTGGTCGCCGGTGGCCGGGGCGGAACTGGCGCAGGGGATCCGGTCGGAAGCGGGCAATGGAGCCCGGCCGGCGGTAGGGAGGTCGTGGGGAGAACACAGTGGGTTGGGTCAGGGTGATTCTTCGTGGCGAGGGGAGAACAGGGCCTCGTGCGGAAGCAGGCGATCCGACGCGGTACGCCACACCGGGCCGAGCAGCCGCGCGGGTTCGGCGATCGATGCGTGGTCGAGCGTCGTGAACCAGAACAGGCGGGAGCCGCGTGCGAGGTGCTCGGGCGCGCGCACGGCCGCGGCCATGAGAGCCTTGAGCCGCTTCTCGTCCGGGACGAGGGTGAGCACCCGGTACGGCACCGGGCCGTAGCGCAGGCGCGGGCCGCCGAGGCGCCACCACTTCCAGTAGGCGCGGTAGCGGCGCCACATCCGCACGACGGGCACTGTGCCCATGTCGATCTCGATGGCGAGGACGTGGTGCTCGCCCCCGATGCGCACGAGCGCCACCCCGTCGGGCACGATGGGCACCCGGGCCTCGGTGCGGGTGCCGAGCTTCACCACGGCGGAGGCGCGCACGGCATCGGGGTTCTGCTGCCAGGCGAACTGCGTGAAGTCGTCGCGCTGCAGCTGCAGAAGGTCGAGGGCGATGCGGACGTCGTTGCGTCGGAGCGTGTGCTCGAGGAAGAGGCCGCTCCGCTGCTCGCGCGCCGTGAGGTGGCGGGGTCGCAGGCCGTTGTGGCGTGGCGCGAGGAGCACCGACCCCTTGCCGGCGAGCGCGTAGACGGTCTCGCTGTGGCGGTCGTGGGGCCTCACTGGCATGAAGACCGGGACGGCGAGCCTCGCGGCCACGAGCTCGCGCAGGCGTCGGGCCGCGCTCTGCGCGCTCGGAAAGAACAGCGCGGTCGCCTGGGAGACCGAGAGGAACCGGTAGTCCCCGAGGGCGTCGAGGAGGTCGAAGTCCCGCTCGGTGAGGCGGATGGATGGCTTAGGCATAGTTCAGGCGGCGAGACGAGTCTTGAGCTCTTCCTCGAGGTCATGGAGCGCGACCGCGACCGCGAGAAACAGGCGGACGTAGTAGCGGTCTTTCGGCGTGGGGTACTTGCGCCGCGGCACCCAGGGTCCGTTCGTGGGCTCCACGGACGGAGCGGGCTCAGGGGCGTGGCGCGCGAGCTCGGGGAAGCGTTCGGCGAGCAGGTGGGCAACCGCGCGGTTGGTCGGGTGTGTACCCTCCTGCGCGAGCGCGATCCGGACGTCTGGTGCGCGGTAGCGTGTCACGGTGGGGGTCGGCGTGGCGGCCGCGACCACAGCCTCTGGGTCGAGCGCGACGACGTCGTCCCGGACGCCGGCGAGCTGCACGACGGCGATCCGGGAGGGCCCGAACCGCTCGGTGAGCGCGCGGGTCACCCGAGCGAGGCGGCCCGCACGCTTCTCACGCGCAAGCCGTCGAAGGCCGACGACCTGGGCGCGCAGGAGACGTTCGCGGGTGAGGACGGCCACGCCGACCATCCGGTTGCCGAGGCAGACGCCGAGCGCGACGCGGGGCAGGGCATCAGGCGGGAAGGGCAGAGAGAGCTGGCGGGACATAGGGCAAGTGCTTCGTTTCCGCCTTCGTCCGCGGCGAGGGGTCCGCGGCGGGCGCCGGCGCCGGCGGGGCCGGCGGACACACGCCCGGTCCGGTCGACCGTCGATCGCCGCGAGAGCGACCGAGGAAGCGGCCGAGGCGAACGAGGTCGGGGACCTCGACGACCGGGATTTGCCGGGCGCGGGTGAGCGCGAGCACGTCGTGGGTGAACCGACGGAGCCAGTGGGCGTCGTGGGCCCGGGTCGTCACGGAGACGAGCAGACGATCGGGCTCGTAGGCGTCGGCCGCGTCGCCGATCCGAGCGATGACGTGTTCGGGGGGTTCGTCGTCGATCTTCAGGTCGAGCACGAAGCGGAGCTGGTCGCGTTGGACGCGGACGAGGCGGAGCGCGTGCCGGTCGACGTGGAGCACGAGGTCGCCGCCGGGCTCCGGGAGATAGCGGGGGTCTTGCATATGCTTCCAGCGTGTCGCTTCAGGCGCTTCGCCGGCAGTGGGCACGACAGCTCGACCTCGAGCTATTTCGTCCACAGCCGCCCCCTCCCGGACTCTCCCCCAAGAAAAAGCCTGGTCGGAACCGAGGGGGCTACAGGGGGAGTGGGAGCCCGAGGGCGAGGGGGAAGAAGGGGGAGACTGACAACTGGGACGTGTCCACAGGCTCTCCACCGTTCGTCCACAGCCGGTCGTCAGCAGCGAGGTTGGCTACGCTGGCGTAGCCAAACAGGCGGGCGATGAAGCGGGTTTGAGCAAAAAATAAAACCACCGAGCGCACGGCTCGGTGGCGGCGGAACGAAGCTCCATCAGGTAGGGTCGGTCTCGTGGACGCGTCCGCCAACCTGGTGGGCGGCGAGGTCGTGGAGACCGAAGAACACCTCCTCGACATGGGTGCCGAGGGCGGCGGCGATCGCGATCGCCTTGTGGAGCGTGGGCAGGCGGTCGCCGCGCTCGTAGGCGGAGACGTTCCACTGCGTGGAGCCGATCCGGCGGGCGAGGTCCTCCTGGGACATCGGCGGGGACTTGCGCAGGCGGTGGCTGCGGATGGCGTTGAGGGCGGGGACGGGCATAGGGGCATGCAGTTAGCCGTGAGCGTCATCCTCACGGTGCGACAGGCTGTCCGCCCCGGGGAGGAGCGCCCCCAGCGCGCGTACGCGCCCGCGGCTGGGCGAATGCAAAAATCCGCCCACCCCGCCGAGGTGCGCTTAGGGACGCACAGGAGGATGAGCGGACTACTGCCCTCCTCGGGCATCCGCGCTTCCTCCATGTGACTGGGCCCTAAGCCCCGGATAAACCGGGAACAACCAGTCTTCCGATTGACAGTACGTCATGTGACGTGTGAAGTCAACAAACGCCCTTGTCGGCCACCGACGGCCGCATGACCACTGCCAACAAAGGCGTCCCGCGGTTGTTCCTCTACGTGAGCGCCCTCCACGCGGCCACCGCTACCCAACCGAAGTAGACCCATGCCGCCGCGAGAAGGAGCGAGACGATCGCGATGGCGTACCTCTTCTTGAACGGCGACGCGTTCTTCGCGACTGACCAGGAATTAGTGCCGAACGACATGACCCTGCTGCTCGACGACCGGAGGAGTGGATCGCCCGCATACAGGTCGTTGAGCGTTTTCTCGATAGCCCGGGCCCTCTGGAAGGCGGCGATCCAGTACTGGTTGATTCGAAGCGCCTGACCTACCAGCACGAAGAAGATCGCCCCTATCGCGATCCAGGCCCCTGCGAACCCCACGAATGCGTTCGTTCCCGTGATCAGGTCTGCGATGTCTTCAGTCGGAAACCGCCGATCGCTGATCGCGCGCTGAACGACGAACCCAATGCTCCCCGCCACGGCCCCGAAAATGATGAAAATCTGCGTGGCACACCAGCGGATGAATTCGCCGCACTGCGCGTATTCCTGCAGCATGATGTTCGCGATTTCGGCGCGTTCTTGTGAGACGGCGCCTAGCCTGGCCGGGCCACCGCTTTGGACGAGGGGGACCAGACCCTGGTTAGGCTGCGCGGATTCCTCCACTTCCTTAGTTTCGGGTTCCCTTTCCACTACTTCGCGCTGAGGCATGAGGTTTCCTCCTGTAGAAATCCACTTGTGCGGTTGTGACAGGCGTGAGTATACCGCGGGCGACCGCTGCCGCAGGCCGTGCAAGAACAGTTCTGCAGTGGCAGCGCCTTCCTCGAAAAAGCACCGTATGGGACGAGGCCGTGACTCGAGGCGGTCAATCTTCGCGCTGTCAGGCGGGGCGAGAACGAAGATGTTCGCTGTCTGCACACGAGTGGCCACTTCCGCCATTCGCCCGTTGTACAGCACCGCTTGAGCTTGGATCTTGGTGAGCAAGTCGGGCAACACTTTTCCGAGCGCCCAGCCGAGCATTCCCCCCGGAGCCTCTTTCTTGAACGCCGCAGGTCGCGTGAGGACGACCACAGTGATATTTCCCTCGCGCTCTGGCGGCAAAGGAATAGGGTCGGCAAATCCTCCGTCAAAGAGTTCCTCCCCGTCCACCGCTACCGTTCTCCCGTAGGCGAATGGGAGGGCCGCCGACGCCTTGAGCATCTGAATGGCCTCCGGTCCACGTGCCAGTAACGGCCGGAGCTCTTGTGGCCGAGAGTCCTTCACTCGTGAGGCTACTGCGACGAGCGACTCGGCGAGCTCCCGTTGAAGGCCTTCGGTCCGTATCGGGTAGACGTCAGCAATCACCTCGTCCATCAGGTAGTCCAAGTCCATGACCGGGCGGGCCCACGGTAGGATGAGACGCCATCGGTTGATGAAAGTTGTGCCCGGTACGTGCTCCTTCCAGAGGTCCTCGAGGTCTGCGGTCTGGCCGCAAACGAAAAAGGCCCCGTTGATGGCCCCGGCGGAGGTTCCGCGTACCTCGTCGAACACGAGACCGGCGCGTGCGAATGCTCGCAACACCCCGGCGGTGAAGGCCCCGCGCACGCCGCCGCCCTCGAGGACCAGCACCCGTCGTGAGGGATGTGCGCTCGAGTGAGGTCCAGCTTCCTGCTTTGAACCTGTCAGCATGGTTGGCAGTCTACCATGCCGGGATGTGCGGGGGCCCGTGCGTCTTGGGCTCCGGCGCGTGAGCTGCGGGCCTACCTGTCTGGCCGAGCCTTTTTGGCGGACGATTCGCGGTGAGGCACTCCCGCCTCTTCTGCCGCTCGGCCCCGCCGAGCAGGCGGTGTGAGCAGGAGGTTCTCATGGGCTCCGCCCTCACCACGGTCATCAAGGTCAAGGACGCGCAGGGGCGCGTCATCGAGGAGAAGGAGGTCGCCACCTACGCCGGCGTCCTCGCGAAGGCGCACGACGAGGGGCTCTCGTCCATCGAGACGAAGCTCCTCCAGGTCCCCGGCCCGGACAACGGCTACGTCGCGATCGTCGAGGCAAAGGTCGTCACGGGCAAGGGCGCGTTCTCCGGCATCGGGGACGCGCACGAGGGGAACGTCGGGCGGAAGATCGCCCCGCACATCATCCGCATGGCGGAGACCCGCGCGAAGGTGCGGGCGCTCCGCGACGCGGTGAACATCGGGACGGTCAGCCTCGAGGAGCTCGGCAGCCTTCAGGACGACGCCGTCGACGCCGCCCCGGCGCCGGTCCCCACGTCCCCGCCGCCCCGGCGGGATAACGTGCGTCCGCTCCCGGTGCGCCCGCAGCCGGCTCCGCGCGATCGCCCGCCCACGCCGGAGGCCCGGTCGCCGGGCGGCCGGGAGCAACTGCCCCGGCGTGAGCCGGAGCGTGCCCCGGCCCGCCCGCAGCCCATGACCGAGAACCAGCGGCGGCTGCTCTACCGCATGCTCGCCGAGCAGGGGTTCGAGGGCGAGGCGGCGACGGACGCGCTCCTGCGCGCCGCAGAGGTCGACGACCTGCGCCAGATCACGAAGGACGACGCGTCCGCGCTGATCGACGCGTGGAAGCGGGAGCAGGAGGCGGCCAATGGCTGACCTCCCGCCGTACCTGTCGGTCTCGCAGGTCACGACCTACCTCGGCTGCCCGCGCAAGTACCGCTTCCGCTACGTCGAGAGGCGGGAACCCGAGAAACGTTCGGCCGACCTCGCGCTCGGGAGCGCCGTCCACTCGGCGATCGAGTGGTGGGCGAACGAGCGCATGGCCGGACGGTCGCCCGAAGCGGACGCAGCCCTGCGCATCCTCCGCGTCGACTGGCACGCCCAGACCGCCACGAACGAGTACGACTTCGAGGACAGGACGCCGGAGGAGCTCAAGCTCCTCGGCGAGAACCTCGTGCGCCTCTTCGTGGAACGGTTCAAGGAGGAGGTGCCGCTCGGCAGCGAGCAGCGCTTCGAGGTGGAGCTCCGCCATCCCCTCACCGGGGTGGCGATCCCGCCCCGGCTCGTCGGGGTCATCGACCTCGTGCTCGACGGGGCGCTCGGGGAGATTAAGACGGCAGCCCGGAAGACCGGCGTGGAGACCTACATCCTCCAGCTCGCGGCGTACTCGTACGCCTGGCGCGAGACGATGGGGGTCCGGCCAAAGATCCGGGTCATCGAGCTCATCAAGACGAAGACGCCGAAGGTCGAGGTCGAGGAGGTCACCCTCACCGACCGGCAGGAGGCGTGGTTCGTCGAGGTGGCGATCGAGGCCTACTTCTCGATGCTCGCCGGCGCCTTCCACCCGAACCCGGGCTGGATGTGCGAGCGGTGCGAGTACCGGAGGGCGTGCCGGCTTGCGTAGGGGATCCGCCTTCGCCGGCGGGTCCCCTTTCTTGATGCGTGTCGCGGGACGCAGATGCAGGCGTCGGCTAAGATTCCATCCCGACGAGTCGACCCGTGTCTGCCGAGCAACGAGCACTTGAATGGGCCCTCTTTCGCGGACCGTCGCGGGCACCGGTGGGGCGTTTCAATGAGGCGCTCCGCGGGCATGTGACAGCGGTGCTCAACGATCCCGCGAATGCCCGGGCGGTGTGGAGCTTCCTCAGCCGCCATTCGGGCATGCTCGCGGCTCTTGCTGGCGAACCGTTCCCGCGAACGCCGCGAGATTGCCGTCCCATTCGCATGCGCCCCTTTGCCTCTGCACCCCAAGCGATCGAGTACACGTCCCTCTCCCTGCTTTCGCATACGGATCGGCTTCAGCAATTCGAGAACTTCCGCGAGGCCCTCGTCGGCCCAATGGTGAAGGCCGACGAAAACATCCTTTCCGAGCTCGAGTCGGCGCTCGGGTATTCAGCCTGGCTCGCCGGACAATGGATCGGCAGCCTGCCGACGCGTTCCTCGAGACAAGTAAAGCTTGTGCAGGCCATACGGGCGAGTGACCGCTTTGGTTTGTACCACCTAATTGCACTTGAGAAGTACTTTTTGAGCGGGGAGGGGCAGCCAGCTTCTGGCATTGTGCAATATCTTCGTGGCAAGTCATACCCAACCCACCTGCGCGCCCTGCTGCTCGCGTGCCTTGACCCGATTCCTGACCTCTCAGCTGACGCGGTCTGCCACGCCTTGCGCGGTAGTCTGGTACTCTCAGCGGTTGATCGATGGGCGATTCTTCTTCGATGCGTGCAGTCGCTTCGCATTACGGATGAGAAGGGGTTCCTTGTGCTTCGCGATTCGTTCGCGCTCCCGCTTCTTCTTCGGAAAGTGGCGTCCGTGGAGAGCGACAACCTGCTCGCGGAGCTCGGACACGGGCGTTCGCACGCATGCCTCCCAGTCTCTCCACTCGACCAAGCCGTCCGGCAGTTCGTAGGGGGCGGCCCTCCGCTCGGACATGAGGGAGCTGACACGCAGGAGCGTGTCGTTGTGGGAGCGCTTCACGGTCTCGCGCAGGAGGGCGCCGTCGCGGGGCACCTCGCAGTGCTCGATCGCCAGTCGCTGGCGCTCTCGGGCACGAGAACGGGTGCCGTGCTCGCAGCGGCGGTCGTGCAGGCCTCGGCCTTTACCGATCGCCGATCGCGAACACGCGGCAAGTGGCTCGACCTTTGCACCCATCCCGCCGTGAGCTCCGACATCGCCGACGGGCGCTTTGGCCGCGTCGTACGCCTGCGCTCCGCCCCAGAAGCGGCCCGCGTCCGCCTTGAGCAGGCATTGCTCGCCGCCGCGACTGGAGATCACGCAGGGGTGCTCCATCTTCTTGCAGGCCACGCGCACCTACCGGAGGAAGCCGCAATCCTCCTCGATGCGCTCCTTGCGACCGGACGAACTGAGGAAGCGGTTGACCTTGCCGCGCGGCTGATCGTGGAAGAGTCGCCGCTCCTGCGTCGAATGCCGTTCCGAGACCTGCATGCTTTGGTCCCGGAGGATCCCGCCGAAGATCTCCCTTCTGCCCTTCGCCGCGCCATCGTTTCCGACGCCTGCGTGCGCTACGGCGCTTCGCTCGACCTCGCCAAGCGGAACGATTGCCTCGATGACGTCCTCGAGCTTTCCGAGACACGCTTTCCCAGCAAGGCAGTGGACCGGGTTCTTCAGGCGGACGTTCCAGTCTCCTTGGTGGCCTACTTCCTGGAAACCATCTGCACCCCCACGATCATGGACACGGTGCCGGTCGGGAGGTCGACCGAGGAGTTGCTCCAGGAGCGCATCAACGTCCTCCACCGGCTGGGCGAACTGGTGCCGGAGAAGGTCTCGGTGGTCGAACTTGAAATCCGGCAGACAGCGATCGTCATTGCTGCAAAGCGCGAAATGCTGTCGCTGGACCAGCGCCGAGTGTACGTCGACCTTGATGGACTCCGTGCCCGCCTGTTGGTCTTGCTCGCTGACGATTACGACCGATATACCCGTTTCACGGTAGTCGATACCCGCAAGCACACAGCGGCTGATACCATCAAGCGCATTTTTCGTGAACAGGGAATGGATGCGGAGGTCTTCGACGTCGAGGACATCGCGAGGTCGCTCACCAGCGAGGCGGATGGCGCTTTGTTCAAGATGCTCATCCTCGTGCGCTACGAGTTCGCGAACGGCCCTGATTTCGGGCTCGATGGTTACCTTTCAGGCGGCATTCGGCACGGAAACCTTGAGGCCCATCTGCGGGAGCCGTTCGTGAAAATGGACCTTCTTGGCTCTTTCGCTGAGGGCGGCGCCTTCCGAGCGCCGCCCTTGGCCAAGCAGCTCAGTGCCTTGCCGTTCTGCGATTCGCCCTCGGGCGTCTCGCGCGCATTTGAGGTATTCGCTCGCACCTTTCAGGAGGTGGTCGACGAAGTGCTTTCGCAGTGGGTGCGCATCGAGTTTGCGACTGGAAATCCGCGAGCGCTGTTTCAGTTCCAACTCATTACCCATGACGTGCGCCTCTTCGAGATGCGGGCGAGGAAGGCGACCACGCTCGAGGAGTTTACCGACCTCGCCATCGAGTATTGGCTCGCCCGACTTGACCAAAGCCTCGAGGCCGCGCGCGTGCGCATCCGTGGGGAGCTCGCGTCTCGTCTGCACGCAGCCCTTGCAGAACTGGACTCAGCGATGCGGCGCCTCTTCCCAGGAGACGGCCAGAGCGCACTGGCCGACAACATGGTCGCCCCAGCGCGCGGGGCACTGGACGCAGCACTCGAAAAGCTGGAGGAATGGTTCCGCCGGGGCGCATTGCACGGGCAGGGGGACGTTGACGCTAGCCTTCCGATCGAGATTTCGACCAAGCTGGTTCAGAACGCCTTTCCTCAGCTCAAGTTTACATGGCACCGTGACATCGACGTGGGTAGCTGCCGCCTTGACCGGCGAGTGATCAAGCCGTGGGTCGACATTATCCACACGCTGCTTGTCAACGCGGCCCAAGAGGCGGTGCGCCACGGCGGACCGACCGCCGCCTGCAGCGTCCGCATTTTGCTGCAGACGTCCGATCGCGAAACCCGACTTGAGGTCACCAACAAACTGGGTTCGGCGCTTCGTCGTGCCGCCGCCGACCAGGCCATCGAGGAGGCTCATGCGCGACTCGCCCGCGTGGACGCGCTCGCCTCTGTGCGGGCCGAGGGCCGGTCGGGATTGGTGAAGGTGTTGAAGTGGGCCCGCATAGACCTCCGCTGCAACGAGGCCTGCGTGGTCGTGAGGCGCGACGAGGATGAGTTCGTCGCGGTGGTGCGCTTCCCCGGGTGGCATGCTGGCCTGCTGGAGGCGGCGTGAGGGTTCTGGTCGTTGACGACGAGGCCGGCAAGCGCGAGCAGGTCGTGGCGCTGCTGCGGGGGCGTGGGGAGGCGTACACGGTCGACGAGGCGCGTTCGTTTCAGACCGCGATGGAGAGCCTCAAGTCCAAGACGTATGACTGGGTAATCCTTGACATGCGGCTCACGAGCTTCGACGTTACCGGGGGTGATGATGGATGGCGTCCCCGAAACTTTGGCGGTGAGGAAGTGCTCCGGAAGATGACGCGACGGGCCATTCGCTCGAAGGTCGTGGTGCTCACGCAGTACTCCATCTTCCACGAGCCCGGGGGGAAGGTCGCTACGATGGAGATGCTCGTCGCGACTTTCCGCTCGAAGTATCCCTCGTTCGTGGGGCTTGTGCAGTTCCAGCACAGCAACAACTCTTGGCAGGAGCGGCTGCTTTCGATGCTTTCGGAGGGTGCGTCGTGAAGGTCCTCATCGTCGAGGATGCCCAGAGCAAGGCAGGTGCCCTGCGCGGGGCCGTCGAATCCGCGGGAATGCACGCCGAGGACGTCATCACCGTTCCCGACGCCACCGAGGCGCGAACGAAGCTTCAGACCGAATCCTACGACATCCTCCTCTTGGACCTCCAGATTCCCACCCGGTTTGGCGACGGTCCTACCAAGAGCGGGGGAGCAGACCTCCTTCGAGCGTTGGCACGCCGCACCCCTGGTCGGCTACCCGCGCACATTCTCGCCGTAACTTCCTTTGAGATCGAGGAGGCCACCGCCCAGCAGCTCTGCGAGTTGGGCGTTAGCGTGCTCACCTATGCGCCGTCCAACGAGAGCTGGAAAACGCACATTCGTGGGCTGGTTCGCCGTGTGCGCCGTTCCGTGTCCGGGGACGGACCAGTCGCCGCTCCTGAGCCGATCTCTGCGGTGGTCCTGACGACCGTGGACGTAGAATCCGACCAAGTGCGTCGCGTGTTCGAGATGGGCGGAGGTGGGGAGATTCGAGCCGGCCTGCGCTGGCACAGAGGCGTGGTAGCCGGGCGCCTTGTCGTGCACGCGCAAGCAAGCCAGATGGGCATGCCCGCCGCCGCGGTGCTGGCGAACAAGGCCATTCGGCTCTGGAATCCGTCCGCGCTGCTCATGGCGGGCGTGTGCGCCGGCGTAAAGGGCGAGGTGAACCTCGGCGACCTCGTTGTGCCCGATCCCTGCTGGGACTACGGCAGCGGCAAGCTCGGAAAGGATGGCCTTCTTCGACCTGACCCGCGAGCCATCTCCCTTCAGGAGACTCTCCGCGTTGTGGTTCAGGCGGGGCGAGAACAGGCAGATCTGGTTGGCTGGCGCGATGCGTGGTCGGCGGCGAAGCCGCAGACGGTGCCCCGCGTGCATGTAGGCCCGGCGGTCTCGGGAGCTGCCGTCATTGCCGATGGGACGACGACCGAGGAAATCAAGCGGCAGAGTCGCAAGGTCATAGGGATCGACATGGAGAACTACGGCGTCTACTTTGCCTGTGCCAACAGCGGCTTGGAGGTGGGCCCCCGGTTCTGCGCCGTAAAAGGGGTGGTGGACTTCGCGGACCCCGAGAAGGCCGACGCAGTCCACGAGTACGCGGCGCACATGAGCGCGCGATTCACCAGGTGGTTGGTTGAAAACCTGTAAGGGGACGAACTGCAGCACTTCGGCCCCTACCGCGGATCGACCCGCGCCACACGTTCGACTTGAGGAACTCATTGCCGCCCGTCACTGTTGTCGTGAAAGCGACAAGTTCCTTCGCTCCCTCAGCGTGTCCCTCGTTCGGCGGCGCGCCTCCACTCCTCCAAACTTGAGGACTCGAGCGGAAAGACCTCACGGAAGTGTTCCGCGGCGCGCTCAACCGCGGCGCCCATGCCCTCGGGAGCCTCGACCCATTCCCCGTCGGCGGTCGGGAGCATGAGGATGGGGCCTCCCGGTGAATGGAACACGATCCCCTGAAATCCGCACGGGTGCTGATCCTTCTTGGGGGCGAGGACGGTCACCGACTGGGCGACCTGCACAAAGCCGACCTCCCGGCACAGCTTCTCCACCAGGTCGTGCGTATCGGCCGAGTCGTGAAGCAGGTACGTTCGCGGCGACTTCCACTGGAGAGCGGCCTTCGTGCGCTCGAGGACGCGCGCATCTTTGAGTTCCGGGGCGATCCCGACGCAGAGCAGGGGGAAGGCCCAGGGTAGCTCCTCCAGGCGCGTCGATGGAACGCGAGAGGTCTTCATGGGCGGGGACCCGATGGCAGCGGCCAGGAGCTCCTCGCGTTCAGCCGAGGTGAGTTCCAGTACCCCGGCGAGCGTGCGCAGGAGCTCGATGCTTGCCCCGCGGTGGCCGCCCTCGATCTGGTTCAGGTGAAGGCGGCGCACCCCGGTGTAGAAGGCGAGTTCCGTCTGGTTCAGACGGCGGCTTTCGCGAAGGCGACGCAAGGCAGGGCCGAGCAGGGGACGTGGCGGCACGGGTGCGTAGGCCGTGGCGAAGAAGTGCGCCGGGTCCAGTCCGAGGTCTGAGACGAGCAGCTCTTCCTGGCGAGGCCGCGAGCCAGTCGGAAGGCGCTCGAGGACTCCTCTGCCCGGGTGGCCCCTGCCGTTCGGAAGGATGAAAAGGATGTGGTCGTAGGCCTCGGCGCTGCCTGCGCTGTACTGCAGCGCGCAGAGGGCGAGGTGGTTCGCGAGCGTCGTGCCCGCCCCCTTCCTCCGCCACTCCGGCGTCACGTAGAGATCGTGAATGCCCACCGTCCGAGGGGAAGTCCGAGACTGGCTCACGACGCCGAGGGCCACGGCGGCTTCGGTGCCCTCGTCGGACCGCACGACGAGCACATAGACGCCCATGCGGCGTCCCGCCGCATTCGCGAGCCACTCCTTGTCTGCGAAGACCGAGACCGCGTGCGGAGGGGTGAGGGCGTCGGCCCGTGGCTTTCGCCCGCGCGTTTTCGTCGGCGCCGCCTCCCAGGTGTCGATGAGTTGCTTGAGGCTACCGGGGTAGAACTCCTCGAGCGCGACCGACGAGAATCGCGCGAGTTCTTCCTCGGAGGCAGCACGAGCCCAGAGCGCGTTCATCTTGGCGAGACCGGAGCCCGGCCACGCCTGCACGATCGACTTCTCAACGATGTGCGAGAAGCTGGTGTCCATGACCGCCGACTCCTAACGCGCGTGCGGAAGCCCGGGATCATGACTGTAGTCAGAGCTACAAAATGAACCCGATCCTGATGTTCCGAGCAAAGCGCTGTCTCGCTTGAGGTAGAGTGTCTGCAGGAGGTCATCCCACCCGACCTTGCACCCGGAACTACAAGGAGCCCTCCTGCGGTGAGACGCAGGAGGGCAGACCGGTAGTCCCGGCGATGCCGCAAGCATCGTCAAGGCCGGTAACCCTGCTACCAAGGGCTCTCGGGCAGACAAGCTGCAAAACCGGCCTCGCGCGGTTTGTACCACAGGTGTGTCCACTTGTCTAGGGTGGGCAGTTCGGTGGCGCACAGGCGTGATCCCGCACTCCAAAGCCCTTGGTGGCTTCCGCATGGAACGGAGGCTACCCGATGTCGCACGAAAAAGACAGCGCCCACGGGCCCGGTTTCGGAAGGCGCGATGCTGAAGAGGGTGGAACCACCGTACTTGTTCGGACCTCGTCGAGGAGGATGGCGGACGGCAGCGACGGGGATCGGAAAATTGTCGTATCAACGACAAATGACACTGTTCACGAAGAGTTCTCCAACGGCGCCCTGGTGTACGTGTTGGAGGCGTTCTGGTATCGCGACCTCCGGGTCGAACAACCGGACCTTCCCGACCTGGCGCTCGTTGTGGGAAAGGGCGCCCGTGCCGGTCGCCTGCAGAAGCTCGGTCACTGGGGCCCCGACCGCTGGTGTCGGCGGCTGGATGCTGCACCCGCGGAGGCGCTTCGAGTCGGCGAGGTGTTCATCGCCGGCGAGCTCTTCGCGTTCGGTGCGGCCGCCATCCTCGGCACCCTTCTCCACGAGGCCGCTCACGCGCTCGCGCACGCACGTCTGATCGAGGACACGTCGCGGGACGGCCGCTATCACAACAAACGCTTCCGCGCCCTCGCGAGTGCGCTCGGGCTCGAGGTCGCCCGGTCGCCTAAGAACGGGTGGAATATTACGACGTTGCCGTCCGAGACGGCAGACCGCTATGGCGACGTGCTCCTCGTCATTGAGGACCACATCCGCGGCTTCCGGGAGTGGGAAGGGCGGGCCGCCGAAAGTGGGATTTTCACAGTTTCTCCGGCCCAGAGGGGGACGTCGAGGCTTCTGCGTGCGGAATGCGCGTGCGTGCCGCCTCGGTTGATTCGCCTCTCCGCGACCTGCCTTTCGAAAGGGAAGATTCTGTGTGAGAGTTGCAAGCAGCAATTCCTGTTCGGGGGTGCGCGGTGACCGGCCTCTGGCAACGGGTGTCCCAGTGATCACCCGCCGCGCTCGCCTCGTCGCCTTCGCCTGGGGGCTCGCCGGCCGGCGCGAGGACGCGATCGTGCGGGAGGCCGCTCTGCGTGGGCGCATGCGCGCGCCGCCACGCCCGTCGGGGCAGCCCAACGAGGTCGTCGATGAGCGACCGGCGTACGCACAGCGCTCGCCACGGGAGGCCGAGCTCGACGACCACGAGGATGGACGGCTGCAGGGCGAGGCCTCGATTCTCGAGAACGCGCTCGCGGAGCTGGTTGGCGAACGCGTGCGGGTTGAGGGGGAAGAGGTTGCACACGTCGACCAGCGCCTCGCCGCCGGTGCCGCCGCTCGGGTGATGATCACCAGTGGGCTCGGTGCGATCTTCACGTTCGCGTGCGACGCCAGCACGTTCGTCGCGCCGGCGTCCCGCCTGGCAGGCGTCGACTCCGCGTTCCTCCATGTCGCGAGCCCGCCACAGCAGGCCCAGGTCGCCCTGCTCGTCCTGACACTGACGCTCCTGTCCATCGTTCCCGCGCACGGCGTCGCAAGCGCGCGGTTCCGGCTCCGCGCTGGGTCTTCGCGCGGCCTCACCCCGGTCTCGGTCGTCGGGCTGGTACTTGCGATGCTGGTCAGCGCCTTCGGGCTCGTGATGGTCTCGGGGCTCCTCGCCTACCTGCGGGCCATGCCGGTCGGTGGCTCACTCTTCGACGCACCACAGCAGGCCGAGGTCGGAGTCGTGGACGCGCTGCTCTGGTTTTCCACCGGGATCTTTCTGCCGCTCCTGTGTGCCGCCGCCGTCGTGCGAGCTGCCAACGCGTACGCGATGCTCGAGGAAGCGAGGCTGACTGCCCGCGCTCCCGTACTTCAGCTCGCTGTCCTCGAGCGACAGGAGGGCCGCCTCCGGCAGCAGGTCGATCGCGTACGGGAGGCGCGTCTGCCGATCTCTCGCCGCTTCGATGACGCCGAGCGGGAGGCTCAGGCAGCGCGCGAGCGCCGGGAGCAGGCGCGCGCCATCGCGGCGGAGCTCTTCGATCGCCGGGTCGACGCGATCGCTCTCGACGTCGAGGAGGCCCGGAACGCATGGCACGTCGGGAATGCCGTAGGCGAGGTTCTTGAGACCGCGCTGGAGTGGGGCCGCGACGCGCTCGGCAGCGCGTTCGTGCGCCAGCCCGCGTCGCCCAGGACGCAGGGAAACCGCGAGGGCGTGCGCTCCGCGGGCGCCCTCCTCCTCATCGGCATCGCCTCGTCGCTTTCCGCCCCGCTCGCGGGGTGTGGCGGGGACAACGGCGCTCAAGACGCACATCGGCCCTCCGCGGCACTTGTGATCGTGTTCGACATGTCGTCGAGCCGTCGCATCGAGGGCGAGCTGCGCGAGAGCGGCGTGCTTCCGCAGCTGTGGCGTCGCTACGCGGAGCGAACGGGGTTGCCACCCGGCACCTCGATCGACGTACTCATCCCCACGGGCACGCTCGAACCGCTCACTGCGTGTTCGCTGGCGCTGCCGATGAGCTACGAACCCGGGGCGAACATCGGTGCGGCCAAAGCGGACTTCGCCCAGGAGATCGAGGCCTGCCTCATCGCGCTCGAAGGTGGCCCGCCCGTGGAGGGCAGCAGCCTCTTTGACGCGGTGCAGGACGGCGCCGAGACGCTCGCCGCGCGCGGGGCACGCGCCCGTACGCTCCTCGTGGTGAGCGACCTGCGGGACCGTCACCCCATGCCCGGTTCGGCCGGGCGGGTGCGGTGGGACTTCGAACGGAAGCTCCTGCCAGAGAGCGAGGTGCTGGCGACGCTCGAGGCCGAGGGCGCCATCGCCGACCTCACGGGCGTGGAGGTCGTCACCTGCGGGGTCCACAAGGGCGCGGTCGGCGCCACCGCCTACACGCAGAACTCCTACCACACGCTCGTCAGGATCTGGCGGGGCTACTTCGCCGCCGCAGGGGCGGGAAACGTCGACTTTCTCGGGCGGTGCGCGCTTTGGCGCTGACGCGCTCGTTTCGTCTCCACCACAGGAGGTCAGCATGAGGTCCAGGTCAGTTTCCTTCCACCAGATGGGCGCGAACCGCGGCGGGCGCGCGGTCGCCGAGGCCCTCTTCCGCACGCCCGGGATTCGGTTGGACGACGTCAACGTCGTCGACCCGAAGGAGGGGCGCTCGCGGGCGCTCGCCGCCACCTTCGCGCGCAGCGGCGCGCGGGTCCGCGCGATCGAGGAGCGGTGCGAGCGCGCCATCATCGACCTCGACCCGGACGCGGCCACCGTGCTCGCGGTCGACGAGGTCGCGCCGATGGCCGACATCCTCGAGGAGCGTCCGGGTCAGACGGTCCTCGGGCAGGGGGTTGCGCGTGGTGCCCGCACCCCTGGGGAGGCGACGCCCGTGTTCGGGCTCGCGGTCGCGGGAGTGCCCGGGCGGGAGAAGGAGCGCGCGGAGGTGGCGCACCTCTTCCGGGAGGTCGCGCGCCTCACGCCGCCGGGCTCGTCCACCATCATCCGGGAGGAGCCGATGGCGGCGATGCGGCTGCACGCCGTGCGGCAGGAGACGAGCGCGCTCACCGCGCGGCGCCTCGCGACGATCGAGCGGCTGCCCGAGGAGGACAACCTCGCGACGCTTCTCCTCAACCAGGTGCACTACCCGCTCGTGGCGACGCAGCGGCAGGCCGAGACTCGCGCGCAGCTCACCGAGGAGGCGCTTTCCCACGGGGGGAAGCGGCCCGTCGCGGTCGCGCTGCACGCCGAGGGGCGCGTGGACTTCTTCGTCGTGGCGCCCGCGATCCGGCGCGACGGCGGGTTCGTGCGCTTCCACACGACGTTTCAGCGCGTCCTGCCGCCCGAGCCGTCGTCGGTCGATTCCGGGCTCCAGCTGCCCTTCCTCCTCAACCCCATGCGCATCGGGGAGGCCATCATGGCTCCGCTCGAGGAGGTCGCGACCTTTGCCCTCGCGGGGCTCGCGGTCGGGGCGTTGGCGGCCGCTTCGGCCTACGGCGACCCGCCGCGGTTCACGGACTGAGGGGGCGGGATGCGTCTGTCCCCGTTCATCTCCGGGCTCGTCGTGGCGGCGCTCCTCG
>JBMOQZ010000237.1:0-13495 GCA_049322475.1 Myxococcota bacterium
CAAGCCAGAGGACGCTGGCTGAGCAGAAACAGCGAAGGCCGGACCCACGGAGAAAACCTCAGCGAGTCCGGCCTTCTTGATGGTCGGGGCGACAGGATTTGAACCTGCGACCACTTGCACCCCAAGCGGGCGAGGCGACTTCGCACCGGGTGACACCGGGACGCAAGGGCGAGGATTCGTTGAGAACGGCGGCGGCCCAGCGTCACACCGGCTCGGCCTAAATCCACCGGTTTTGACGAATTCTTCTACCCGGCTTCTACCCACTTTTCGGAGGCTCCTGACCGTCGCGAATGTTTCGGAGCAGCTCGGGGTGTGCCCGGCGACGGTCTACAAGCTGATCGACCGCGGGGAGTTGCAGTGCATTCGCGTATCGAACGCGATTCGGATCGATCCTGCGGAGCTCGCCGATTACCTCGCGCGGCGCGGAGGTGGGCGATGAGCGATGAACGGAAGGCCGGCCCTGCCCGCGGTCGGCTCACCCAGCGCGATCGACAGCTCATGGGTGCGCTGGCGATCGCGCGCTATCTGACGACCGAGCAGCTCGCCCGCCTGTTCTTTCCCGGGCGTCATCCTGAGACGGCACGAAAGCGGTTGCTCGCGCTCGCTGGCGAAGGGAAGGCCGGCCTGCCGCAGCTGTACTTGCGTCGACTCTTCTATCGAACGTTCGACGGCCAGCTTGTAGCGGTATGGACGCTGACTGGAATCGGCTACCTCACCGCTGAAGGGGTCCTCGGTGCACCCATGACAGTGCCGCGCGCCGATGTCTCGGCGAACTTCCTCGAGCACTTCGTGATGACGAACGAGCTGCTGGTGGAGCTGATGGGCGCGCCGCTCGCGTCACAGCTCGAACGCGAGCGGGCGAAGAGCGCGAACGCGGCCAATCCCGAGGCTGAATACGAGCGCCGAAAGCAGTACATCTTCGCGCAGGCGAAAACGTGGGCGTTCCGGTGGGAGACCGGCGAAAACAGTCGGCTTCCGTGGAAAGCGTACGAATCGGCAGACGGGTCGCTGCGCGACCGGGTGATCGTGCCCGACGCCGTTCTGGTGTTCCCGTCCCGTCGGCGCCGACTGTTCATTGAGTGCGAGATGGGCACGCACACCATTGCCGCTACGAGCGACAAGAAGCACGGGGCCACGCTCGCCAAGCTGGAGCGCTACGCCGAGTTCATCAACGGCCTCGCCGACGTCCAGGCCCGAATCACCTACTACGCGAAGTCCTTCCCCGACCGCCTGGCTCCCGAGGTCTGGTTTCTCGTGCGAACAGAGGTTCGGAAGAGGTCGATCCTCGCCGCCATCGACAAGTGGGCGTTCGGGCGGGCGGACAAGATTCAGGTCAGAGTCGCAACGTTCGCCGACGCGAAGCAGGAGCTTGCGGCGCTGCCCGGCCAGGCGGGATCAACTGCACCGGATGCCGTGGCCAAGTTGATGACACCCGACGAGGTCGCCGCGGTCAGGGACTTCTATGCAGCGACGATTTCGATGATGAAGGAGCGCCGGGCGCGGGCGCGCGCCAAAGGGTTGCGTCCGCCCGAGTACCCTGCTGGCGCGACCCAAGTTCACGAGATTCTTCAACGCCTGTCCGCGTAGTGCTCGCCACCCTGGCTGCCAGCCATGCCGGCGTCTTGACATTTTTGTCATGCGAGGCATATTTGGCGTGCTTGGTGCAGGGTTTGGAAGGAGTCGAGGACCCGGATGAAGCCGCAGCTCATGGTGCCGCCCTTCAATGAGGACGGCCTACTTCCGCCCGGCGACTACGAGCTGACGATCGGGCAACTCGCCGAGAGTTTCCTCGTCGTCGGGGATGGTCGGAGCCCGACCTGGGATGCGGCATGGCGCCGTCAGCTCGTCGACAACCTGGCCATTCTTGTCGAACAGCTGTGGAGGGTAGGCGTCACGGACATCTTCATCGACGGCTCATTCGTGGAGGACAAGGACCATCCGAACGATGTCGATGGGTACTTCGTCTGTGAGCTCAAACGACTCGCCAGCGGCGATCTGGAGCGAGAGCTGAACCTCCTCGACCCGCACAAGTGCTGGACGTGGGACCCGGCGCAGAGACGGCCCCACGCTGGATTCCCCAAGAAGCAGCTGCCGATGTGGCACCAGTATCGCGTCGAGCTGTACCCGCACTTCGGCCAGCTCTCCGGCATCCGCGACCGCTACGGCAATGAGTTGGAGTTCCCCTCGGCGTTCCGCCTCTCGCGTCGAGACGGCATGCCGCGCGGAATCATCAAGATTGGAGGACGATCATGATTCGCAACGAAACCGAGTACCAGGAGGCCGTTCGCCGCTTCAAGGAGGAGAAGAAGCGCCTCTCCGAGCACCGCGCTCGGCTGCAGGAGATGGGTCTGTCAGCGCCGGAACTGAAGCGCGCCCTCGACCCACTCGTGTCATTCCAAGCGCAACTCGAGGAGGAGATCGACGCGTACGAGCGCCTCCAGCGAGGGGAGATCCCTCCCCTGCTGAATCTCCAAGACCTAGGACGCTCGCTCGTCCTGCTTCGGATCGCGCGCGGAATCACCCAGCGAGAGCTCGCGGATCGCCTTGGCGTCCACGAGTCGCAGGTTTCCCGGGACGAACGGAACGACTACCACGGGGCGACGGTGGAACGAGCCAGCCGGATTCTTGAGGCCCTCAGCGTGCAGATGACCAGCGAGTTCGAGCTGACGTCGCCCAAGGCAACGAGCACTTCCCGAGAGAAGCGCGTCTAGCGAGGTCACCGGATCCAGCTCAACGCCCGCGTCCAAACCGACGACGTCGGCCGGTGGCACTGGGTGCACTGGAGGCGCGCCAGCAGTCCTCCGGGTCCTACGCGCTGCGGCGCCTCGTCAGCCCCAGAGCAGCGACACGGGCCTGCAACGGCGCGACATCTGTAATGGGCCCTGACAAGCAACGCATCGTGTAGAAGTAGCTGTCACCAGCGGTCGGATCGGGTCCCAATTCGCTCACAATCAGCGGAGCGCGGGGGTGGGGCCACATCCGGGTGGACGCCTTCACAGAGCGCTACGATTGAGGCCCCTCGCACCACTGCTCGAAGGCCTCGGCGGCGTCCTCCTCGGCCCACTGGATCGGTGGATGCTTCATCGTCCAGGCAGAGGGTATCTCCAGCGGCCCCCCGAGCCCCCGGTCTCTCGCCAACCGGGCGGCACGGAGCGCGTCCACCACCACGCCAGCGCTGTTGAGCGAGTCGTGCACCTGAAGCCGGAGTTCCGCGGAGCCGGGGGCTCCCCCGAAGCCCTCCCACTCGAGCCGGATGAAGGCCGTCTTCTCGTCGCCCTGCCACGCAATGTACGCGGCTGGGCCCACGAACAGCTGGCCGGAGTTGAGCGGAGCGGAAAGCTGTGACTGCACGGCCTCCGTCTTCGAGATGCGCTTGCTCTCGATCCGTCCGGGATCTGCCATGTTGAGGAAGTCGGTGTTGCCCCCAGTATTGAGCTGGTAGCTCCGCAAGAGCCTCACGCCGCGTAGCCCCAGCAGCCGCACCAATGCGCGGTGCACAACGGTGGCACCGACCTGGCTCTTGATGTCGTCACCGACCATCGGCACGCCGGCCGCTGCGAAGCGCCCGGCCCAGGAGCGGTCGGATGCGATGAACACCGGCATCGCGTTGACCAGAGCCACGCGCGCCTCGAGGCAGGCCGAGGCCAAGTGCTCGACTGCCCGCTGGGCCCCGACCGGGAGGAAGCACACGAGGACCTCCGCACCACAATCGCGGAGTTCCCTCGCGACGTCGCAGGGCGGGCGCTCGGAGGGCACGAAGCGCGACTCCGGGAGCAGGGCATGGAAGTGCGCGGGCATGCCGTCCAGCACCGGTGCCATCGAGACCTCGACCTGCCACGGGAGCTGGCGCTCGACCACCCGCGCGCAGTTTGGGGCCGCAAAGCACGCCTCAGCGAGCGGTCGGCCCACCTTGCGAGCGTCAATGTCGAAGGCGGCTACCGGCTCGAGGTCCTGGATCCAGTAGCCCCCGAGCGTTGGCCAGGTCACGCCGGCCAGGTCGCCCGCGCGGCGCGCCAGCGCGATCCCCTGGAGGAGCGCGCTGGCGCAATTGCCCACCCCGGCGATGGCAAACCTGATGCTGCGGCTCATCGTTCACTCTCCTGCCCGTTGCCAGTGCGACTCAAAGCGACGAAGGAAGTCTTGCGTCAGCGACCGCGTGGGGCCCTCCATGGCGACGCGGCGGCGCACGTACTCGGCGCAGAGCTCTGCGGTCTCGGCCTCGAGGGCCCCATACAGCTTCCCCACGCGCGGGTCCGCAAAGCGAAAGCCCCAGTCCGGGAAGCTACCGGTCAGCAGGCCGTCACGCTGTAGGCGCCCGAAGAGTTCGGTGCCCGCCTCGGGGTGTAACCGGCTGAGGAACTTACCCGGATTCCCGTCGTGGGCGAGGTCGTCGGCGAGGAAGTCAACGCCCGTGCGCACGTCGGCCAGCGACATGTAGGGCTGGAAGAGGATGTACCCGGAAATGACGTCGATGCCGAGCTGCGCCAGGCTGGCCAGGACCTCGCGGGCGCGGGTTACCGAGAAACCCTTGCGGAAAATCTTTAGGGAGGCCTGCGAGCCCGACTCGAGGCCAAGGAACACGCGCCGGAGCCCCGCCTCTCGCAGCCGCTCGAAGCGCCGGGGCTCGAAACTCTGCACGAGGCAGTCGAGGCCGAACTCGAGCGAGCGGCGCTCCGAGCAAAGCCGCTCCGCGAGGGCGTCCGCACGAGCGAAGCCCTCCTCGCAGGGGCCGAAAAACTCGTCGTCGACGAAGAAGACCGGATGACGGTCATGCGCCACAGCGGGGTGCGCGAGCTCCTCGAGAAGGGAGTCGACGCCTCGCATGCGCCAGGCCTTCGCGCCGTAGCGGCCGGCCGTGGAGCAGAAGGAGCACAGCCCCCACGCACAGCCGCGGCTACCCTGCACTGGGAACGAGCCGCGGCGCGCGAGCCCCTGCACGGCGAAGGCGTCGTGCCTCAGAAGCGCTCCCTCAAAGCGTGCGCGCGGCGGTTCTCCACAGAGCTTCACCCCGGCGCCCTCGCGCAACACCACGCCCTGTACGGAGGGCGTCTCTCCAGCGAGCAGAGCCGCGACGACGACGGGGAAGACGTCCTCTGCCTCTCCACGCACAGCGAGGTCGCTGTCGGGGACGAAGGCCAGCAACTCGGCCGCCGACATGGTGGCCGCCCAACCGCCGAGGACGATCGGCCCTGCGAAGCCTTTCGCTCGCACGAGCCGCGCCAGTTTCCGGGCCTGCTCCGCGGTCGCCTGCAGCACGCTGATGCCCAGGACTGTCTTCTCTCCGAGGAGGGCACACACTCGCTCGGCCGTCTGGCGCACGTTCCACCGGGCCGCGTACCCGTCGACGATGGAGGCACAGAAGCCCGCACGTTCGAGGCTCGCGGCGAGGTACGCGACGCCGAGGTTCTCAAGGGGAAAGGGGAACTTGTCCTCGAGGCGCAGCGGCGAGGGTACCTCCTCGCCCGGCACCACGAGGATGACGTGCGGGCTCACCGGAGCAACTCCAACACTTGGGCGAAGACCGCGTCGGCTGGCCGCGAGGCGTCGAGGCGAACCACGCGAGCGCTCGGCTCGTGGCGCGAAAAGAGGTGCTCGTAACCCCGGCGCATCGCGGCGAGGCGCTCGACGTCGCCCCAGATCGGGTCGAAGGCCCGTGCCCGGGGCTGGCGCGCGAGCGAGAGAGCCGGGTCGAGGTCGAGCCACACGATAACGTCGGGGCAGGAGAGCCGGCCCTCAGCCCGCGCCGCGAGGAGCCAGGCAAGGTTGCCCTCCCAGCTCTCGTCGGCGCGCGTGTTGACCTGGCCCTCTCCGTCCAGCGCCCAGGCGAAGGCCAGGGTGCTCACGTAGTGGCGGTCGAGCACCACCCACGGCGCTGCCACGAGGCGGGCGAGGGACTCCTTGAGCTCGTCATTTGCGAAGTAAAAGGGCCGGTGCAGCGGCCAGCGGGTCCACTCCCTGTCGGTGAAGCCGACCCACTCGGGAACCACCGGCGCGTCGAGCGCCACGGACAGCCTCGTCGCCAGGGTCGTCTTCCCCGCGCCGGGCAGGCCCTCGAGCACCACCCGGCGCGTTGACCCCCGCGGCCCATCCGCGATGTTCTGGCGCCGTGACGACACGACGCTCAGTGTACGTGATGCTCGCCGACGCACCACGGCCTAACCCGAGCCCGGTACTTCTGGACACCTTCACCCAGCTCGAGGCCGCAGGCCTCCATGTAGTCTGCGGCTTTGCAAGCGAGCTGGTCGCCCCCGACGAAGTGCCCGAAGCGTCGCTCTACCTCTTCAAGTCCCGATCGCCCCGCTGGTTCTTGCTCGCCCGGCGCCTCCATGCCGAGGGGCGCCCGCTCCTCGACGGCTGGCCGGCACGGCAGGTTGTACGCGACAAGCTGGCCTGCGTCGAGCGGCTCCGCGCCCACGGGCTTCTCGTGCCGACGACGTGCCTCGCCTCTTCGGCTGCGCGGGTGAAGGCGCTGCTCGAGGCGCACGCGCTGGTGCTCAAGCCACGCATAGGTGGCGCCGGGGAGAACGTGCGGTTCCTCCCCCGGGGCGGTCCGTTCGATGGGGGACCCCTCGGGGAGGACGTCCTGGCGCAAGAGCGAGTCGAGACCCAAGAACCGGACACCAAGCTCTACCTCGTCGGCGACTCCGTGTTCGCCGCGAAGAAGTGGTTCGGCCCCGGCAGCACGCTTCGACCGGGCGCGCCCTTCACGCCGAGGCCCGACCACATAGCGCTGGCCCGCGCAGTCTCGGAGGCCGTGGGCGCGAGGCTTCTGGGCATCGATGTGGTGGAGGGCCCCGCAGGCCCAGTGGTGGTCGACGTCAACTGGTTTCCGTCGTACCGGTCATTCCCTGAGGCGTCCCGCTTCCTCGCTGCGCTGGTGCTGGCCAAGGCCTCGGGTTGACTACCCGCGTGTTCCGGGGGTGAGAACGGGCTGCGGCAGCTTGCCCTCTAGGAATCGGGCGGTAACCCGCTCCACCTGCGCGAGGGCGCCCTCGACGAGGCGGGTGACCTCATCGACCGGGGCGAGCGAGGTGACGGTGATGCGCCACGGAGCCCCCAGCGGCGCCCCGTTTTGGCTGATGATCTCCACCTCCGCGGTGTCACCCTGCGCGGTGTGCACCGCGTTCGCCAGTTCCTGCGACAGCACAGAGTAGACGAAGCCAGCGTAGTAGCGGGGGTTCTTCCCCGCGAAGCCCTCGAGGCTCATCGGTCGCGTGAAAGAGGTGAGCCCATCGACGCGGTTGCCGCGTCCCACAGCGCCAAGATCCCCCGAAAGCGAAGCGCCGGTTACGGTGAGGTAGTGGTTGCTCGTCGCCTCGTCGTCCTTCGTGTTGAGCGAAAGTTGCACGCGCGCAGGATCGAACCACGGAGCGAGCCGGTCGAGCATTGCGGCCCCGATCACTTCGAGGTTCGCCCGGTACGCGGCGAGCGATGGCACATAGGCCGCGACCTGGGGCACGCAGACGGTGAGCTCGACGTCCTCCCCCAAGCGGTGGGCCATCACCTTGACGTCGGTGCCCAACCAGGGCCTACGCTGGCGCGCCGGGCCGGTGAGCCAGCGCTCAAGCGAGAGAACCGCCGATTCAAGCGCCGTCAGCGGCGCGCGGCCCACGCCCGCTGACGTGTCGTTGGCCACGAGCGCCTCGTAGCCCCGGACAACTTCGCGAGCGGAGGGTGCAAACATCTGGGCGATGGCCCCGGTTGATTCGAGTAGCGTGCCGGGGCCGGGTGACGAGGTAAGCTGGTCTTCGACGACGAGGTCCTTCCCGAGGTCGAGCATGGGGAAGCGGGCACGGAAAAACGCGCGCGTCTCGCCCTCGAGCAACTCGGTGACGGGCAGCGGCCTGCCGCGGAACGAGCGGCTCACCCGCCCCAAGAGCAACACGCGGATGGGCTCCACGAAGCGGCCCCCGCCCCAGGACACCTCCGTGCGTCCCCCGACAATGACCAGCTTGTCGAACTGGTGATGCAGCACGACGCCCTCGCACTCGCGCAGGGTGAAGCGGGCCCAGGCGCGTGAAAGCTCGAGGGCCAGCGCGTCGGCGAGGGAATCGGGGTGACCCACGCCCTTGCGCTCTACCGTCTCGTGAGCGAGGTGAGCCAGTGGGTCGCGCGAGAGGTGGACGAGGCGATGGGGGCGGTGCGCGGCGCGACCGATGGCGATGGGCATGTCAGGGACCGCACAGGAGTCGGTTGATGTGGTGGTCGGTCATGTTGCAGGTGGTACACGGCGTGCCGCGGGCCAAGCGCTCCCGGAGCGGGCGGCTGCGGGCCCAGAGCGCCGCGAAGCCGTCGTCCTCCAGTGCCCCGAAGGGCAGGCCGTTGGTCGAGCGGGGCTGCGCCGCGAGGCAGCAGGAGTACAGGGTGCCTGACGGGTCAAAAGCGACCTTGACGTGGGACGCGCGACAGGGGCGACCGAGGGGCGAGGGGTCGATCCACGGGCGGACGTCGATGCGGGGGTCGGCACGGGCGCGGTCGCGAGCCGGGGCGACGGCCTCGTCGTATCGTTCGCGTGACACGCGGCGGCCTGGCTCGACATCCACCTTGAAGACGACGGCGTCGACGGGCAGGGCGCCCACGATGTCGACGAAGGCACCCACCTCGTGCTGGTTGCCGGGGTTGACCAGGAAGCTGACGCCGGTGTGGGGCCCCCGCCCCGCAGCGCCACGTACCGTGTCGAGGGCGCGCCCAAACCATGCCTCCGGCACCTGCCGCATAGCGGCCCACGTCGCTGGCGTGGCGGCGTCGAGGCTGACGCGCACCTCGTGCAGCCGGGGAAGCCGGTCCGAGACCGCGGCGTCAAGGTGGGTGCCGTGGGTGACGAGACGAACGCGCAGGCCGGCCTTCAGGGCGAGGTCGAGCAGCGCGGGGAGGTTGGGCGACAGCGTCGGCTCTCCACCGCCAGACACCGACAGGTCGCGGATGCCAAGAGCGGCAAGGTCGGTGAAGAGCTGTCCGTAGCGCTCGAGGGAGAGTGGTGGGCGGGGCGAGGGGAACTCAGCCGCAGCGCCGCCGTGGAAGCAGAAGGTGCACCGGTGGTTGCAGCGATCCGTCGGATGTACCTCGACGTGGAGCGGAAGCGGGTCCTCCCCTGCGGCCAGCGAGGCGCGAACCCGGTCGACCGCTGCCCACTGGAGGGCTTCGTGCCTCATGCGCGTCGGAGCCTCGCATTTCGCCCGGTCTGCTGTCACGGTGCAGGAACCATGGCCCGGTATGAACTCGCCTGCTGCGCCATCTACCGCGACGAGGCCCACCACCTCGCGGAGTGGCTGCGCTTTCATGCGCGTGCTGGCGTCGAGCACTTCTTCCTGTACGACAACCAGAGCGCCGACGAGCACCGCGACGTCATCGCCGCCGCGCTCCCCATGGGATGCTGGACGCTCGTCGACTGGCCCGCGAGGGGCGCGCAGCGCGAGGCCTACCAGCACTGCCTTGACACCTTCGGCGCCGACTGCCGGTGGCTGGCCTTCATCGACGTTGACGAGTTCCTTTTCTCGCCTCGGGGCCGCGACCTGCGGAGCGAGATCGCGGAGTTCGGAAGTGCGCCCGCAGTGGCGGTAAACGGGTTGCTCTTCGGGACCTCGGGGCACGAGGTGCGGCCACCGAGCCTCGTGACGGCGAGCTACTGCTGGCGTGCCCGGGAGACCACCGTCTACCCGTTCAGGGAACGCCTCCGGGATCCCGACGCCGACCCGGGCAACCTCGCGAGCTACTACCCGATGAGCGCCCACGTGAAGTGCATCGTCGACCCGGCGCGCACGTTGCGGTGCGAGAGCCCCCACCGTTTTCTCCATGCCGAGGGCGCCGTGGCCATTACCGAGAACGGCGAGCCTGTCCCGCGCAACTACTCCGAGCGCGTGTCCCTTGAGCGCTTCCGCATCCACCACTACTGGACGCGGTCGCGGGAGGAGTTCCGCGCGAAGCTGGCGAGGGACCGAGTATCGGGCCAGCCGAAATACGACGGGGCGCTGGCCTTCGAGGTCGAGGCTCTCATGCACGAGGTGCACGACGTCACGCTGCGCACCACGGACGGCCTGCCTCCGGATGAGCGCTTGGCCCGGGCTGCTGGCCTGAGCACCGTGAGATTGCTGCCCGAGTACACCGGTGAGGAACGGGGCGTGTGCGCGAGGTACCCGGAGAGCACGGTTCTCTACTGCGCTCCGGGTGAGCGCCGACGGTGGGAGGTGACCGTGCACGGCGGGCGGCTGTTGTTCAGGGATGGCACCGAGGTGCACACGTTGGCCGACGAGCGGGGGAGGCATGGGTTGTTCGTGCTGAGCCCAGAGGGCGACCTGTTCGTCTGTCCTCGTTCGCAGCGGGGGCGCATGCACCACTCGAGCCTGATGGCTGGCGGATCCGTGGCCTCGGCCGGGAGGATGCGTGTCGAGTACGGGGTGCTCCGCGCCATCGACAGCGAGAGCGGGCATTACCGGCCACCGCCGACCGTCGCGGTCCAGGTTCTCGAGTGGCTTCGCGCACGCGGCGTGCGCCTCGATTGTGTCTCGGTCCGCTGGTTGTGACACCCCCACACAGTCCCGAGTTACGCAGCACCTCCTCGACAGTGTGCGCCGTCGGCACCACTGAGTGCACCCCTTCGGCAACCTCAGGACAGGCTAAGCCCGGCCCCACCAGGACACCGCTTCACGTCCTCGTCATCCCTGGTGCCCCGCAGTGTCGAACTGGCTCGATTGGACAGGAGGAACTGAACCCACCCCTCCCTCGAAACCACCTGACCCCCTACTGACCTGTTACCTGTGTCCTGACTGCACCCCCTCGGATTTTGCCCCACCGTCCCCGGCTCCTATCCTGACTCTTGAGCCCGCTCCCGACCACGCTCTCCCTGTTGTTGGGAGGGCGTGGTCGGGAGCGGGCGACGCTCTCCAACCGTTGACCTTCCTGGGGGCGGCGGGGCCTGGGAAGCTGCGAGACGCCACGGGAATTAGGCCGCAGGGTTGCGGCTGACGTCGACCCGAAGCCCACGGTCCACCTCACGATGTGCCGGTGAGGATCGGCCGCGGGGGCGACCTCCGGGTCGATCGGGATTTTTATCAGTGCTGATTACGCGAGGCGGTCGTTCAGCCGCCCGTAATCGCAGCGGAAACTCCCTCCAGAACCGACCCTTGGTGCTTCGCCAACCCTTGACGAAAAAAATGCCCCGGTGACACAAGGCACGCGAATCGACCACGCGGCGATGGGCGAGCGAGCAGTTCATTTGGGAAAGGAGGCTCCTGATGACGAGCAGGCTGGGGCAGAACAGCATCGAGACGGCGCTCCGGGATATGGCCTGGGTGGCCGAGTACCTGGATGTGTCGAAGTCGTGGGTCTATCAGGCGGTCGAGTCGGGGGTGCTCCCCTGCATCAAGCTGGGCGCCCTGCTCCGCTTCGATGCCGAGGTCATCAAGGCGTGGTCGCGTGGTCAGGCCACGTCAGCCCGCGCTGTCAGACTTCCGAGCTGCCGCTGAACTGGAGAACCGCATGGCCAGTGCCTTTCTGAAGCGGAAGAGTTGGTACGTGAACTTCGTCGACGGCCACGGCCGCCGCCGCACGGTCGCGACGAAGGCGCGCACGAAGGCGGAGGCGAATCGGCTTGCCGCCGAGATCGAGCACAAGGCGGAACGACAGCGCCTCGGGCTGGAACCCCTGCCCTCGGAATCGACGATGACGCTCGCCGAGCTCTGCCGCTGGTGGCTCGACCATCGGTGCTCCCCTCATCGCGTCTACAACGAGGAGAAGCGGCTCGAACCCCACGTGCTCAAGTCGAAGCTCGGGGCGACCGAGCTCCGGCTGGTGACCGCCGACCTCATCGACGACCAGCTCCGCACGATGGAACGGTCCGGCCTCAGCGCGTGGACCGTCAACGGCGTCCGCGCGGTTCTGCGCACGGTCTACTCGCGCGCGAGGAAGGCCCGCACCTGGACGGGACCGAACCCGGTCGATGACGTCGAGCCGCGACGAATTCCCCGCAAGATTCCCGCGACCCTCCGCGCCGAAGAGGTTCCGCTCCTTCTGGCGCACGTGCCCGACGAGTGGCGCGACCTGTTCACCACCGCCCTCTACACCGCGCTGCGCAAGGGGGAACTGTTCGGCCTCAAGAAGATGGACATCGACTTCGACCTGGGCACCATCACGGTCGCGCGCTCGTACGACCGCGACACGACGAAGGGCGGACACGCGGATGTCATTCCCATCGCTCCTCCGCTCGTGCCGTTCCTTCGCCACGCGGTGGAGACCTCGCCGAGTGAGTATGTCTTCCCTGCCCCAGACGGCTCGATGCGCAAGCCGAGCCTCGACCCGCGAAAGATTCTCCGCTGCGCGCTCGCCCGCGCCGGCCTGGTCGACGGCTACGAGCACGTCTGCCGGCGATGCAAGGCGAAGGGAACGCCGCACAAGGAGCGCCACTTCGACGACGAGCTCCGCCGCTGCCCTCGGTGCGGCATGAAGCTCTGGCCGCGCGCGCTCCACCGCAAGATGAAATTCCACGGGCTGCGCCACACGACGGCCACGCTGCTCCTCCGCGCGCGCGTCGACGCTCACCGCGTCCAGCGCATCCTCCGGCACAGCGACATCACCATTACCACCGAGACCTACGGCCATCTGAACGTCGACGACCTCCGGCCGGCGCTCGAGGTGCTTCCGAAGATCGAGCGCGAGCCCCGCGCCAAAATCGTCGACGCCGAATTCACCGAAACGGTCGAGGCGGTCGGGAAAAATCCGCCGAGTTTTTCTACCCGGCTTCTACCCGCCGGCGATTCCCCAAAAGCGAAGGCCGGGCCCGCGGAGAAAACCTCAGCGAGTCCGGCCCTCTTGATGGTCGGGGCGACAGGATTTGAACCTGCGACCACTTGCACCCCAAGCAAGTGCGCTACCAGGCTGCGCTACGCCCCGAAAAAAGGGATGAAAAAAGAGGCGCCCTTATGCCCGCGGTGCCACACGCCGTCAAGGCTGGCTGCACGGGCAAAGAAGGCTACTCGTCATTGGTGTCGTCGTCGTCGCCGTCGTCGGCCATCACGTTGTCGCCGGTGCTGTCGTAGCCGTTGTTGAGCGCGCTCTTGAGCACTTGGCTGGGGCGAAAGGTCAACACGCGCCGCGCGGAAATCTCGATCTCCTTGCCGGTCTGCGGATTGCGCCCCACCCGCGCCTTTTTCTGCCGAACCTGAAAGTTGCCGAACCCGGAGATCTTGATCTTGTCCCCACGCTCCAGAGTCTCTTTGAGCGTATCGAACACGAGCTCGACGATTTCCGCCGACTCCTTCTTGGAGAAGCCCACCTTCTCGTAGACGCCCTCGATGATGTCCGCCTTCGTCATGCCCGTTTACCCCCGCGAATTCACTGGTGAAAAATGCCAGGCCCCCAATGGGCTGTCAACCTGCCGTGTTCCTTAGGGATTTGCGCCCCGGAGGCTGCCCCCCAAGCGGCGATTCACCTCGGCGACGATGCGCGCGTGGGCCTCGTTCACCTCGGCATCGGTCAACGTCCGGTCACTCGCCTGGTACTT
>JBMOQZ010000238.1:0-1519 GCA_049322475.1 Myxococcota bacterium
CGTGCGCGTAGTGACGGTTCTTCGTCTCGTACTCCACGTGCGCCGTGTTGATCGTGATCCCGCGCGCCTTCTCCTCGGGAGCCTTGTCGATCTGGTCGTACGCCATGAACGTCGCGCCGCCCGTCTCCGCGAGCACCTTCGTGATCGCGGCCGTCAGCGACGTCTTCCCGTGGTCGACGTGACCGATCGTCCCGATGTTGACGTGCGGCTTGTTGCGCTCGAACTTCGCCTTGGCCATGGAGAAGATCCTCTTCGGTGGCGGGGAATGGAGCCCTTGACGGGATTTGAACCCGTGACCTCCTCCTTACCAAGGAGGTGCTCTACCCCTGAGCTACAAGGGCGGGGGACAAGAACCTGGAGCGGGAAACGGGACTCGAACCCGCGACCCTCAGCTTGGAAGGCTGATGCTCTACCAACTGAGCTACTCCCGCGCAGGGACATGGTGGGGAGAAGTGGATTCGAACCACTGTAGGCGCAATGCCGGCGGGTTTACAGCCCGCTCCCTTTGGCCACTCGGGCATCTCCCCGGGATTCGTCGATGGAGCTGGCGGCGGGACTTGAACCCGCAACCTGCTGTTTACAAAACAGCTGCTCTGCCGATTGAGCCACGCCAGCGATCGCGGCGGCCGCCTCTTATTCGCGCCGGCGCTCTTGTCAAGACCCGGCGGGCTTGTCGAAGGTCCCGGCCGGCGCGCGGGGCGCGATCTCCAGGACCTCGACGCGGACGATCTCCTCGCGCCCGTCCGCGCGCACGATCCGCACGCTGGCGGGCACGACGACGCCCTGCGCGACCTCGCGCCAGCCCTGCATCTCGTAGATCACGGGGCCCGCCTCCGTGACGTACCGCGCGCGGACGACGCGACCCGTCGCCGGGTCGAGGTCGACGAACGACAACCCGGGTTCGGACTCGTCGCCGCCCTGCCCGACGCGCACGCCGGACTCCGCGCCCTCGAGCGGCTGGAAGCGCTCGACCTCGGGCGCCGACAGGAGCGACTGCACGTCGAGCGCGAGCGTCAGGATCGCCTCGGGGGCGAACGCGTCGACCGTGCCGATGGTGACGCCCACGTCCACCCCCTGGACCACGTCGCCCACCCTCAGCCACGCCGCCTGCGTCGTCGCGACCGCGAGGCTGTCCTTCCCCGCGCCGCGCGTGTCGACCGCGAGCCGCCGCGATCCCCCTTCGCGCCAGTAGTCGTGGCGCACCTCGGCGGGCTTCCCGCCCAGCGCGATCGCGCGCGTGAACACGAAGTGGACCGCCGCTCCCCGGGCGAGGGCCGCGGCGCCCCCGGCCTCGCCGCCGTGCGCCGTGCGCGCGCGCGCGACGAGCTCGCCGACGCCGGACGCAACCGCCGGGCCCTCGACGGGCGGCTCGCCGGGGGCGCCGATCGCGACGGGCCCGCCGGCGCCGATCCGGAACACCGAAACCGGCCGCCCGAGGTCCGTCGCCAGCCGGGCGGCCGCCTCGCGCGCCTCCGCCTCGCCGGCGAAGCGCTCGGCGAGCACGACGAACTGCCAGCCC
>JBMOQZ010000239.1:0-13439 GCA_049322475.1 Myxococcota bacterium
GTCACGTCCGCGGGCCGCTGGGGGCTCGGCGTCGCCGGCTTCTACGTGTTGTTCGAGGCCGTGGACCGCTTCGTCCAGGCCGGCTACCGCGCCATCGGCCTCGAGATCGGGCCCGCCCAGCGCACGCCCCTCGCCGCCCGCACCGTCGCGGAGTTCTGGGGCCGACGCTGGAACGCGATCGTGCACCGCTGGCTCGCGTCCGTCGCGTTCTTCCCCCTCGCGCGGCGAGGCCACGTCGCGCTCGCCGGGCTCGCCGCCTTCGCGCTCTCCGCCGCGATCCACACCTACCTCGTGATCCCGGGCGTGGGGCTCGCCGCCGGCCTGCGGATGGGCGCCTTCTTCGTCGTCCAGGGGCTCCTCGTCGTGATCGAGCGCGCGCTCGGGATCGCGCGCGCGCCGGCGTGGGTCGGGCACGCGTGGACGGTCGCCTGCTTCGTCGCGACGGTGCCGCTCTTCATCGAGCCGTTCCTGCGACTCGCCGGGTTCCCTCCGCTGCCCTGACGCCGCGGCGTCGCCGCCCCAGTCGGCGCGCAAGTCGCCGGGATCGCTGGCGGCACGGGCCTTGCGCCGCGTCGGCGCATGCTCCTCCTCCCCGCCGCGTCCGCCGCCACCGAGTGCATGTCCGTCGCCGACTTCAACGTCTGGATGCAGACGCACGACGCCACCGACGACGTCACCGTCCAGTTCGACGCCACCGGCATCGACCCCGCCGACTTCGCGGAGTCGAAGGGCTCGATCGTCGACCTCTCCGACGTGGACTGCGCCGACGGCGCGGGCCTCACGCTCAAGGTCTACGGGCCCTACGACCCGCCCAACGAGTCGCACCCGTCGGGCACGCTCAAGCAGGAGTACTGGAACGCCTGCTGCGAGAGCGACGACTGCGGCGAGACGTGGGCCGACCCCAACGCGTCGGCCGAGATCTTCGTCGACGGCGGCGAGCGCTGCGACGTGACGGTCTGGCTCAATCCGACCGACTTCGGCTACCGCCTCGACTGCGACCACGGCACGTTCGAGGGCCTCGGCGAGAACACGATGCGCATGCCGGTCAACCACGTGTCGCTCTTCGAGCTGACCGGCGGCGGCTGGGAGATCGAGGCGGCGACCTCCACTTGGAGCGAGGTCTGCTTCGCGACGGACGAGCCCGTCGACGAGCCCGGCGAGACGCTGGAGGTCGACGTCGCCGAGGACGTCACCGTCTCGCTTTTCTACCCGTCGAGCGTCTACCCCGACGCCGACGACCTCTCCGTGGGCCTCGACGACAGCGAGGCCTACGTGAAGTTCGACCTCTCGGACGTCCCCGGCGTCGTCACCTCGGCGACGCTCGAGCTCACGGCGATGACCGAGTCCTGGGCCGCGGGCGACGGCGTGGAGGTGTGGGTGACCGACGCGGGCTGGTCCGAGGGCACCCTCACCTGGGACACGCGCCCGGGCGGCCGCGGCGCGGCGCTCGACCGGGTCTCGCCTGTGTCGGACGGCGAGACCTACGCGGTCGACGTCGGCGACGCGGTCGGCGAGCCCGGCGTATACGCCTTCGCCTTGTTGCCCGGCGCCGGCGACGAGAACGGCGTGCACTTCTGGTCGTCGGAGAGCGGCGGGGCCGCGCCGAGGCTCGTGGTCACCTACGAGCCGCGCCCGGACGACGCCGGGGGCGACGACACCGGCCCCGGCGACGAGGGCGATCCGGGCGACGACACCGCGGGTTACGACGACTGGGAGCCCCGCGCCCCCCGCGAGCAGGAGAAGTCCGCCGACGCCGCGGGCTGCGGCTGCAACGGGAGCGGCGCCGCCTCGCTCGCCGGGGCGATCGCCGGCGCGACGCTGTCGGGGCGTCGTCGCCGCGGCCCCGGCGCGCGTGTCCCGCCCGGCGCGGACGCCTCAGCGTAAGCCTCCGGGATCACGGGTCCGTGGCCCGGCACGCCGCTTGCGAATCTCCCGGACATGCTGCACCTCGTCCTCCCCGCCTTCGCCGCCACCGAGTGCATGTCCGTCGACGACTTCAACCGCCGCTCCGGCGGCCCGGTCGAGACGCTCACGCTGACCTTCGACGTGACCGGCGTGAACCCCGACGACTTCCCCGGCAAGGCCGCCCTCGCCGACCTCACGGACTCGACGATGTCGGGCTCGGGCGGCATGACGCTGAAGGTCTACGGCCCCGACGACCCGCCCAACACCGGCCACCCGCCGGGCACGCTCAAGCAGGAGTACTGGTACTGCGACAGCGGCGGCACCTGCGACGAGACGTGGTCGTCGCCGAACCCGTCGGAGGTCGTGTTCGACACGGGCAACGAGCGCTGCGACGTGACCATCTGGCACGACGCGGCGACCTTCGGCTGGGAGATCGCCTGCGACACCGGCACCTACAGCGCGATCGGCGACAACACGATGGGCCAGTCGTTCGACACGATCACGATGTTCGCGCTCACCGGCGGCGGCTGGGAGATGGACAACGCGCGCTCGACCCGGGACGAGGTCTGCATCGAGGGCGAGGGCACCGACGACGGCGGCGGCGGCGACGACGGCGGCGGCGGCACCGACGTGGGCGACGGCACCGCGGTCGCGGACGCCGCCGAGGACGTCACCGTGTCGATCGAGTTCCCCTCCAGCGTCTACCCCGACACCGACGACCTCTCCGTGGGCCTCGACGACAGCGAGGCCTACCTCAAGTTCGACCTCTCCACCGTCCCCGGGCGCATCACGTCGGCGACGCTGGCGCTCACGACGATGGACGAGTCCTGGGCCGAGGGCTCGGGCGTGGAGGTGTGGGTCGCGGACACGTCCTGGTCGGAGAGCTCGCTGACGTGGGGCGCCCGCCCGGGCGGCCGCGGCGGCGCGCTCGACCGCGTCTCGCCCGTCGCGGCGTCCGAGACGATCGAGCTCGACGTGAGCGACGCCGTCGGCGACCCGGGCGTCTACGCCTTCGCGTTGTTGCCCGGCTCCGGCGACGACAACGGCGTGCACTTCTGGTCGTCGGAGAGCGGCGGCGCGGCGCCGAAGCTCACCGTCACGTACGTCGAGGAGACCGACGACGGCGGGGGCGGCGGCGGCGGTGGGGGTGGCGGCGGCACGGGCGACGGCGGCACCGGCGACGACGCCGGCGACACCGGGGCCTACGACGACTGGCGCCCCCGCGAGCCCCGGAACCAGAAGGAGTCCGCCGACGAGGGCGCCGGCTGCGGGTGCAACGGCGCCGGCGCCACGCCGCTCGCCGGGGCCGTGGCCGGGATCGCGCTCGCGTGGAGGCGTCGTCGCGTACACTGACCCCGGTGCTGACACGCCGCCAGCTCGGAGTCCTCGCCGCGGGGGGCCTGCTCCTGCCGCGCCGGGCGCGCGCGGCGCCGGCCGAGCGCCGCTTCCTGTTCCTCCACAACAGCGGCGGCTGGGACACGACGCGCGTCTTCACGCCGATGGGCGCCGACACGATCGCCACCCAGCTCGAGCCCGAGGCCACGGTCGCCGAGGTGGGTGGCCTCCGCTTCGTCGACCACCCCGACCGGCCGCACGTGCGCGCGTTCTTCGAGGCCTGGGCCGACCGCTGCGTGCTCGTCAACGGGATCGAGGTCCCGTCGGTCACCCACGAGCGATGCCGCCAGCTCGTGATGACCGGCCGTTCCGACGCCGAGAGCGACGACTGGCCCACGCTGCTCGCGGCCCACGGCGTCACGGACCGCGTGCTCGGGCACCTCGTGCTCGCCGGCCCCGCGTACGCCAGCCGCTTCCCGAGCCGGATCACGCGCGTCGGCGACGAGGGGCAGCTCTCGGCGTTGTTGTCGGGCGACGCCCTCCTCTCCGCGGGGGTCGCCCCGCCCGCGGAGCGTGTCGCCGCGCTGACGGACGCGTTCGTGGGCGCGCGCGTGCGGGAGGAGGTCGCGCGGGCCGGGCGCGGCGCCCCCGCCGAGCTCGCCGCCGCCTACGCCGCCGCGCGGGACAAGGCCGCGGCGCTGGCGGCCTACGGCGACACCCTGTCGCTGACGACGACCGACCTCGGCTGCGAGCGCGACGTCGCCGCCGACTGCGCGCTCGCCTTCGACGCGTTCTCGCTCGACGCCGCCCGCTGCGCGATGCTCCGCTACAACGGCTGGTGCGACACGAGCTGGGACACCCACAACGAGACCGAGCCCCAGAGCCTGAACTTCGACGAGCTCTTCCGGTACCTCGGCCTCGCGATGGAGGACCTCGCGACGCGCCTGTCCCCCTCGGGCGCGCCGCTCCTCGACGAGCTGGTGCTGGTCGTGTTCTCCGAGATGGGCCGCGCGCCCGTCGTCAACGCCTACGGCGGCAAGGATCACTGGACCTACACCTCCGCGCTGCTCGTCGGCGGCGGGCTCGCCGGCGGGCGCGTGATCGGCGGGCTCGACGCGTCCGGGCACGGGATGGCCGTCGACCTCGCGTCGGGCGAGCTCGACGAGGGCGGCACGCTCCTGACCGCGAAGGAGCTCGGCGCAACCCTGCTCGCCCTCGGCGACGTCGACCCGGGCGAGTGGACCGACGGCGAGCCCATCGGGGCCCTGTCGTGATCCTGCTCTGGATCGCCTGCGCGGGCGAAGGCGGCGACACGGCCGCCGCGTGCGACCCCGCCGTCGCGACGTGGGACGGATTCGGCGACGGCTTCTTCCGCACCTACTGCCGCGCGTGTCACTCCGCGACGGCGCCCGACCGGCACGGCGCCCCCGAGGGCGTCGACTTCGACACGATCGACGACGTCCGCGCGCAGCGCGACGCCGTGCGGTCCGCGGTGATCGAGCGCGGGACGATGCCGCTGGGCGGCGGCGTGTACGACGACGATCTCGCGAGGCTCGACGTCCTGCTCGCGTGCGGGCTCGAATGATCCTGCTCGCCTGCGCCCAGCCCCCCGAGGAGGACGTCGCGATCGCCGACGCCCCCTTCCCCGAGGTCGAGGCCCCGACGAGCGCGCCCACGTGGGACGCCGCGGGCATCGAGGCCGCGTGGGCCGAGGCGGTTTCGCGAGGCTTCCCGGAGGTCGAGCGCCCGCGGGACACCTGGCACGCGCTCCTCGCGTACGGCGACGAGACCTGCCCGGGCGATCCGGACTTCCTCGTCGACGAGGTGCTGACCGGCTGCACGGCCGAGTCGGGCTACGTCTACGCCGGCGTCGGCGGCTACGTCGAGGTCACCGAGGAGAGCCACGGCTTCGTCGGATGGCAGGTGCACGCGGACGCCACCGTCACCGACGCCGAGGGCGCCACGTTCTGGGTGGGCGGCAACGTCTACCACCTCGAGGACACCGACGAGGAGGGGGCCTTCGTCGAGGAGCGGATCGAGGGCACCTGGCGCTGGGAGGGCGACGACGCCTGGCTCGCCGACTGGACGAGCGGCCTGCTCACGTTCACGTTGCGCGACACCCTCGCGATGGAGGGGGCGCTCACCTTCTCGGGGCTCTCCTTCGCGGCCGACGGGTTCTCGTTCGACGCCGAAGGGCTCGCCAGCGGCACGCTCTCCGTCCGCGACCCCGGCGGCGCCTGGCACACCGTGACCTACGCGAACGGAGCCTGCGGAGACGTCACCTTCGACGGCGACGCCCTGGGCGAGGCGTGCCTCGACTTCCAGCCGCTCCTCGACACCTGGGCGTCGCGATGATCGGGATCCTCGCCTGCGCGGAGCCGCCTGCGCCCGCCGCCGTCGATCCGCTCGTGGATCTCGACGCGCCGCGGCTCGCCCGCCGCATGAGCCTCGATCTGCGCGGCGTGTTGCCCTCGGCGGAGGAGCTCGACGCCGTCGAGGCCGACCCGGGCGCGCTCGCCGGGCTGCGCGACGCGTGGCTGGACGACCCGCGCCTCGGCGACCGGGTGGTGGCCCTCCTCCACGAGCGCTGGCGCACCCGCGTCGACCGCTTCGACATCCCCTACTACGACTACGGCTTCTCGCTCGAGGAGGAGCCCGCGTACGTGCGCTCCGTCGGCGAGGAGCCGCTGCGCCTCGTCGCCCGCGTCGTGACCGAGGACCGCTCGTGGTCCGAGGTGGTGACCGCGGACTGGACCGTCGCCGACGAGACGCTCGCCGGCATCTGGCCGCTCGCCTACCCCGAGGGCGCGACCGGCTGGCAGGAGGCCCGCTACACCGACGGGCGGCCGGCCGCCGGCGTGCTCGCCACCAACGGCCTGTGGTGGCGCTACACGACGAACACCTCGAACATGAACCGCGCGCGGGCCGCGGCGATCAGCGATCTGTTGCTGTGCGAGGACATCCTCGCGCGGCCGGTGAGCTTTTCTGCGGCGGAGCTCGGCGACCCCGCCACCGCCGTCCGCACCGAGCCCGCCTGCCTCGCCTGCCACGCGGGCGTCGACCCGCTCGCCGCCAGCCTGTTCGGGTTCTGGTGGCAGACCATGTACTCGGTGGTCGAGCAGACCACCTACCACCCCGAGCGCGAGGGGCTCGCCGAGCAGGAGCTGGGCGTGTCGCCGGCGTACTTCGGCACGCCGATCGAGGGGCTCTCGGAGCTCGGCTGGGCCGTCGCCAGCGACCCCCGGCTCTACAGCTGCGCGGTCGAGACCTTCGCCGCGGGGCTGTGGCGGCGGGAGGTCGCGCTGGACGACGCGGCGCGGCTCGAGGCGCTGCGGATCGTGTTCCTCGACGAGGGCGCGCGCGTGCGGCCGCTGCTCGCCGCGATCACCGACGACGCCACCTACCGTGCGGGCGGCGTGCGAGACGGCGCGCCCGACGACGTGGTCGCGCGCGAGCGGACGCGTCGGATGCTGGCGCCCGAACAGCTCGCGAGCGCGGTGGAGGACCTCACGGGCTTCCGCTGGGCCTCGCAGCGCTGGGACCAGATGACGAGCGACCGCTACGGCTACCGCGTGCTCGCCGGCGGCGTGGACGGCGCCACGGTGTACACGCCGCAGACGGTGCCGGGGCTCACGTGGGAGGTCGTGACCCGGCGGCTCGCCGAAGGTGCGGCGGCCCACGCGGTCGAGGCGGGCGCGTGGCCCACGGACCCCGACGTCGCGGTCGCCGCCCGCGACCTCCACTGGCGGCTCTACGCCGAGCGCGCGGACGAGGCGTGGCTCGGCGAGGTCGAGGGGCTCTGGCTCGCCGTCGAGGCCGAGGCCGGCGAGGACGCGGCCTGGGCGGCGGTGCTGGCGGCGTCGCTCCGGGACCCGCGGTTCCTGTTCGAGTAGCCTCGGAACCGCCCGAGCCGACGCTTGTCCCACTGCGCATGCTCCTCCTCCTCCTCGCCTGCACCCCCCTGCCCGCTCCCGCGATCGCCGAGGAGCCCGCCCCCGTCGCGGTCGCGGAGCCTTCGCCCCCCATCGTGCTCGCCGCCCGACGCTACCTCGGCCGCCCCTGGCGCTGGGGCGGCCGCGGCGAGACGCTCGACTGTCTCGGCCTCGTGTTCCTCGCGTGGTCCGACGTGACGGGGAAGCCCTGGCGGAAGCTCTCGGTCAACCCGACCACGCTCGTGGCGGAGGCCCAGCTCGGCGCGCCCGTCCCGGGGCTCGACGGCGTGCGCGCCCGCCGAATCGACTACGAGCTGCTCCGCGCCGGCGACGTGGTGTACTTCCTCGGCCCGCGTCGCAACCCCAACGAGCCGTCGCTGGTGAGTATCGAGGGCGTCCCCCTGTGGGTCTGGCACGTCGGGCTCTACAGCGGCGGCGGGCGCTTCGTCGTCGGCGACCCCTTCGCCGGCGAGGTCGTGGAGACCGATCTCGCCGCGTACCTCGCCGACCACGACGACTGGTACGTGGGGATCTACGTGACTCGCCCCTGACCGCCTGTTCAGTTAAGGGGCGACCATGCCGAAAGACCCCCTCCAGACCCTCCCCTCCATCGGGAAGAGCCTCGCGGAAGATTTGCGGTCGCTCGGGTTCCGCGAGCCGAACGACCTCGTCGGCGCCGACCCCGTCGCGATGTACCGGCGCCTCGAGGCGCTCACCGGCTCGCGCCAGGACCCGTGCGTGCTCGACTCCTTCCGCTGCGCGGTCTACGCCGCCAGCACGGAGAGCCCCGATCCCGCCCTCCTGAAGTGGTGGACGTGGTCGAGGCTCCGCAAGGAAGGCCGCCTGCCGGCGTGAGCTACTTCGTTTCCTTGTGCGGCGAGTACTTCCGCTCGTAGCGGCAGTACTTGCTGAGCTCGAGACGGCTCGCGGTGTTCTTCTTGTTCTTCTGGGTGACGTACCGGCTCACGCCGGGGATGCCGCTGTCGCGGCAGGTGGTGCACTCCAGGAAGATGACCTGACGGCCCTGCGCCTTCTTGGCCACGTTCGACTCCGAGGTTCGAGGCCGACGCGACTAATCCGGCGGGGCCCCGCCCGTCAAGTCCGCGAACAGCGGCCGATCGCTCCTCGCCCGCTCGGCGAGCCACGCCGCGTAGTGGCCCGGGTTCGCGCGGAGGAAGGGCTCGGCGTGGTCGCGGAGGTAGGCCGCGCGGTCGGGCGCGATCGGCGCGGCGAGCACGAGCTCGCTCGTCTTGTCGCGGTCGCGCCGGATGGAGGCGGGGACGACGGCGACCCCCGCCCGCGCGGCGATCTCCCACGGCTCCGGCGAGAGCAGCGCCACCCGCCCGAGGAACGGGACGCGCTCGCACCGGCGGAACGCGCGGTCGTCGAACGCGCAGGCGACGAGGTGCCCGCGGCCCAGCCACCCGGCGAGCGCGTCGGGATCGGGCTCCCAGCGGATCGGCAAGCGATCCTCGAACGCGAGCTGACGGGCGATGGCCCAGCGCCGGGGGCGGCTCCCGTCGGGCACGGGGCGGTCGCCGAAGACGACGAGCCCCGGCGCCTGCCAGGCGAGCGCGGCGGCGAGCAGCAGCAGGTTCCCGGCGTGCGGGTACACGACGAGCGCGGGCGCGCGGGCCTCGCCGCGGGTGCGCACGACGGCGGCGACGTCGGCGGGCCGCATGCGGGGGAGGAGGAGCGCCTCGAGCGTGGCCTGGGCGGCGAGGTCGTCCGCCTCGCGCGACACCGCCTCCGCCGTACGGGCCGAGAGCCCGAACGTCCGGCGGACCTCCTCCACCAGCGGACCCGGGTGCCCGCGTACGCCGCGCGCGACGACCGCCGCGAAGAAGCGGAGGACCTCCGGCTCCTCCGGCGGGAGGCCGCCGCGGACGACCTCCTCCAGCACGGCGCGTGCGAGATCGCCTACAGGGACCACGTCGCCTCGTCGGGATAGGCTGCGACCCTCCCGGGGACCGCATGGCCGACACGATGTGGGCGCTGACCTTCGACCGCGAGCGCGACGGCTGGAACCGCTCCACCGGCCTCGTGAAGGAGCGGGTCGCCGTCCCGCGGCTCGACGAGCCCGACGAGGCCGACCGCTCCAGCGTGATCATCCGGGTGAAGTACGCGGGCTTCTGCGGCAGCGATCGCGGCATCTGGTGGCGCAAGGCCTTCGGCGACATGATCGAGGGATCGCTCGCCGAAGAAGGCAAGACGCGCCGGATCGTCGGTCACGAGCTGCTCGGCGAGATCGTGGAGGTGGGGAGCCGCGTCACGGAGAAGTACGGGTATCGGCCCGGCGACGTCGTCTCCACCGAGTCCCACATCATCTGTGGGGTGTGCCACCAGTGCAGGGTCGGGGACAGCCACGTCTGCGCGAAGGACAAGATCATCGGCATCTCGATGGACGGCTGCTTCGCCGAGTACCTCAAGCTCCCGGCGAAGAGCCTCTGGCCCACCGACCTGCAGAAGATCCGCCCCGAGGTCGCCGCCGTCCAGGAGCCCTTCGGCAACGCGGTGCACGCGTGCCAGGCCACCGATCTGCGCGGCAAGACCGTGGCGATCCTCGGGTGCGGCACCATCGGGCTCTTCGCCATCCTCATCGCGCGCGGCATGGGCGCCACGAAGATCATCGGCGTCGAGGTCGATCCCAAGCACGCGGACATGGCCCGCCGCCTCGGCGCCGACGAGGTCCTGACGCCCCAGCCGGCGCCCCCCGACAGGCCCTGGGCGAGCGACCCCGCGCTGCGCGAGCGCGTGCGCGCGCTCACCGACGGCGTGGGCGTCGACGTCGCCATCGAGATGGCCGGCTTCAACAGCTCGATGAACAACGCGATCAAGGTCGCGCGGCGCGGCGGCTACGTCGTGCTCTTCGGCGTGAAGAACGGCGAGGCGGTGATCGAGGACAGCCACCGCGTGGTCATGGACGGGCTGCGGCTCCACGGGATCGTCGGCCGCCGCATCTTCGAGACGTGGGAGATCACGAAGCGCCTGCTCGAGGACCGCACGAACGGCATCCAGGACGCCGTCTACGACGTGATCCTCAACCGCGGACAGGGCACGGTCGTGGACATCGCCGACTGGGAGAAGGCGTCGTTCGAGAAGGTGATCGCGACGAACCCGAAGGCCGTCATCCGCTTCGCCGGCTGACCTGCGCGCGCATGCAGCCGGCGAGCAGCGTCTCGTAGGGCTGGCACCCCACGATCTTCACCGGGCGAGCGCCGTTCGTGGGGGGCGCGTCGCCGGGCGACCAGCCGTCGGGCAACAGGAAGTAGGTCGGGATGCCGGAGACGCCCCAGGCGCGGGCCTCCTCGCCCATCGCGTCCACGCGGGCCTGCATCGCCGGCGAGTCCGCGGCGGCGAGGGCGGCGTCGGGATCGAGGCCGGCCTCGTCCGCGAGGCGCTTCAGCACGTCGTCGCGCTCGATGTCCTCGCCCCGCGACCAGTGCGCCTCCATCGCGGCCTCGCGGAAGGGGTGGAGGCGGTCGCGGTCGCGCGCGTGCTCGGCCATCGCCAGCGGTCGCCGCGTGTTCGGGAGGTGGTCGGTCAGCCGCATCGAGACGCCGAACCCGGCGGCGAACTGCGCGAGCTGCGTGTGCATCGCCGCCACGTTGCGGCCGGGGAACAGGCGCGACAACGCCATCCCGCCCCGGGGGGTGCGTGGATGGAGCTCGAAGCCCTTCCACTCGAACGCGAGATCGAACTCCTCGACAAGCCTGCCGAGTACGCCGCGCTCGGCGACGTAGCAGTACGGTCAGACGAAGTCGGAGAAGAAGACGAGGCGGGCGGTCATGCCCATCCCTAATCCCCTCCGGGATAGGTGGCGCCGATGTACGACACCCTGAAGCAGAAGCTCACGGGCGACCTCGCCGCCATCCGCGAGGCCGGCACCTACAAGCGCGAGCGCGTCATCCTCTCGCCCCAGGACGCCGAGATCCGCGTCGCCGACGGGGGCGTGCTCAATTTCTGCGCGAACAACTACCTCGGCCTCGCCGACCACCCCGCGCTGATCGAGGCGGCCAGGCACGCGCTCGACACCCACGGCTTCGGCATGGCGTCCGTCCGCTTCATCTGCGGCACCCAGGACGCCCACAAGACGCTCGAGGGCGCGATCGCCCGCTTCCTCGGCACCGACGACGCCATCCTCTACGGCTCGTGCTTCGACGCGAACGGCGGGCTCTTCGAGACGGTCCTCGGCGAGCAGGACGCCATCATCTCGGACGAGCTGAACCACGCCTCGATCATCGACGGCATCCGGCTGTGCAAGGCCGAGCGCTACCGCTACAAGCACCTCGACCTCGACGATCTGCGGCGCCAGCTCGACGCCGCGAAGGACGCGAAGGTCAAGATGGTCGCGACCGACGGCGTGTTCAGCATGGACGGCGACATCGCCCCGCTCGACAAGATCTGCGACATCGCCGAGGAGTACGGCGCGGCGGTGATGGTCGACGACAGCCACGCCACCGGCTTCGTCGGGAAGACGGGGCGCGGCAGCGTCGAGCACTGCGGCGTCATGGGGCGCGTCGACGTGATCACCAGCACGCTGGGCAAGGCGCTCGGCGGCGCGTCGGGTGGGTTCACGACGGGCCGCGCCGAGATCGTGGAGCTGCTGCGCCAGCGCAGCCGCCCCTACCTCTTCAGCAACACGCTCGCGCCGCCGATCGTGGCGGCGTCGATCGAGTGCCTCGAGATGCTCTCGCGCACGACCGAGCGTCGCGACCGGCTGGAGGCCAACACGAAGCGCTTCCGCGAGGCGATGACCGCGGCCGGCTTCCAGATCCGGCCGGGGGTGCACCCCATCGTTCCGATCATGCTCGGCGACGCCCGGCTCGCGACGGAGATGGCCGATCGCATGCTCAAGAAGGGCATCTACGTGATCGGCTTCAGCTACCCGGTGGTGCCGAAGGGGCAGGCGCGCATCCGCGTGCAGCTCTCCGCCGCGCACTCTCCCGAGCAGGTGGACCGCGCCGTGCAGGCGTTCACGGAGGTGGGGAAGGAGCTGGGCGTGATCAGCTGACGCGGAAGCGCGTCAGCACCCGGTTCGAGTGCAGCCGCACCGGCACGCCGGCGAGCTCCGCGAGCCCCAGCGCGCCGCTCACCTCGATGGGGACCTCGTTGTAGGCGCCCCACTCGTTGGTGTGGGTGGCCTCCATCTTCTCCTGGAGCCACGCCTCGGCGGCCTTCTGGATGGTGGGGGCGTCCTTCGTGTCGATGGCCTGCGCCAGCTTGCGCCAGGGCACGCCGAGGCCGGCGTCGGACAGCTCGCACAGGCGGGCGCTGGCCCGCAGCGCCTCCCACTCCCCGACGAGCGCGGCGGCCGCGATGCGCGCGTTGTGCACGGGGCCGGCGGGCGCGCCCTCCGTCTGCTTGAGGAGCGCCCGCGCGGTGTGGTGCGGGGCCCCGTCGGCCGCGGCGGCGTCGGGGTGGAGCGAGAGCGCGAGCAGCCCGCGGGTCGCCGCGAGGTCGCCGAACGTGGCCCGGCGCGCGCGGTCGTTGGCGGCGAGCTCGACCCACTCGGCCATGCGGGCGCAGGCGCGCTGGATCAGCGCGAGGGCATCGGCCTCGCGGTCGAGCAGGCACGCGGCGGACGCCGAGCGCAGGAGGTGGTGGACGACGTTGTGGTACTCGCGCACCGCGACGTAGCGACCCTCGTGGAGGTCCACCCGCAGGAGGACCGCCTCGAGCCGCTCGTCGTCTGACTCCGGCCACCGGCTCATGGCGCGGATCTAACTCGAAGGTGCGCGCGCGCGGAGCCGTGGCGGGTGCGGGTGCGGACCCGCCCCGGGTTGCCCGCCGTCCGCCCACGCAGTAGCTCCACCGGATGCCGCTCCTCCTCGAGCCCCTCGGCGACCTCGAGCACCTCCTCATGGAGGCCGTGTGGTCCGGGGGCGCGGGCACGGTCCGCGACGTGTGCGACCGCCTGCCCGCCGAGGAGGCGCGCGCGTACACGACCGTCATGACCACGTTGGACCGGTTGCACCGGAAGGGCCTGCTCCACCGCGAGAAGGCGGGGCTTGCGTGGCGGTACGTCCCGACGCTCGACCGCGCCGCGTGGGAGAAGGCGCTGGCCGACGCGCTCGCGTCCCGGATCCTCGCGGAGCACGGCGACGTGGGCCTCGCCGCCTTCGTCGACGCCGCGGCCGACGACGCGATGCTCGACCGCCTCGCGGAGCTCGTCGAGGCGCGGCGGCGCCGGTGACGGGCGCGATCGGCTTCGCGCTGGCCTGCGCCGCGGTGTTCTTCGCGGCGGGCGCGCTCGCGTCGGCGCCG
>JBMOQZ010000240.1:0-13228 GCA_049322475.1 Myxococcota bacterium
GCCCCCGCGCCCATCGGTGCCCGCGGCTCCGCCCCCCGCGGCGACCGCGCCGCCGCCTCGGCCTCCGGTGGCGGCGCCCCCGAAGCCCGCCGCCCCGCCGAGCCGGTCGCCGCCCAAGCCGGGCGGGGGCGGCGGAGGGCTCGACGACCTGTTCGGGATGGGCTCGGGTGGCGGCGAGACACGCATCCGGGTGAAGCGGGAGGACGCCGCGGACTCGAAGCCCCGGCGCCCGATGGTCACGTCCGCGGAGGACCTCGCGAAGGCGGGCCTCGACCGCCGGCCCCCGCCGCCGAAGCCCCCGGCGGTGGTCCCGTCGAGCCCCGCGCCCGCGAGCCCGGAAGAGGAGCCGGAGGAGTAGGCGGCCTCGCCGGGGCCCCGCGCTCACGACGGGGGACCTTTGGGCGAGGTGGCGCGTCGTCGCCGTTCACGCCCCGCGCCTACCCGTACGGATCCTCGTGGTGCTCGTCGGGCTCGTCCTCGTACGGGTCGTCGTGATGCTCGGGCGGCGGCTCGGCCTCGTCCTCGGGCGGCGGGGGCGGGGGAGGCGGCTGCGCGGGCGGCGGGTAGGGGCGCGCGTGGGGCGGCGGCGGACGCCGCGGCGGCGGTGGCGGCGGACGCGGCGGCTCGGGTCGCGCCTCGCGAGCCTGCCCGGGCTCCACGCGCAGCATCAGCGCGAGCCCGCCGGCGTCGCCCACGTCGGTCGCGAACAGGCGGCCCTCCGCGCCCACGCGGCCGAGCCACCCGTCGGTGGGCGCGAGCCAGCGCCCGTAGAGCCCGACCTGTCCGCCGGGGAACCCGACGGCGCCGTACAACCCGAGCGCGAAGTCGCGCGTGCCGAAGCCGAGCCCGCCCTCGATGGCCAGCACCGACGCGGGGATCACCCCGTCGGGCGTGTAGGCGACGAGCCCCGCGGACGTCAGCCCCGCCCAGCTCTGCAGCGGCCCGGCGTGCCAGCCGAGGTCCACTTCCACCACCGGGCCGTACGACACGAGCGTGCCGCCGGGCGCCTCGCTGGACAACACGCCGCCCCCGAGCGCGACGCCGTAGTAGGGCCTCGCGAGCGCGGCGCCGGCGAGCAGCACGGTCCACATGCCCGCAGGATAGTCACCGCCGCCCGGCGCGGCTACTGCTGCAGGAACAGCGCGTAGGCGGGGTTCTTGGCCCAGAGCACGCCGGCGCGGCGGCGGTACTCGGTCGCCTTCGCCGCGTTGCCCGCGGCCGCCTCGACCTTCGACATCGCGAGCCACGCCAGCCCGTTCGTGGGGCTCGCCTTCGCCGCCGCCTCGCCGTGGCGGCGGGCCTCGTCGTTGTTGCCCTCGAGCAGGAGCAGGTCCACCCAGGTGGTGTGGATCTGCACGCTCTGCGGCAGCCGCGGCGACCACGTCTCGAGCACCGCGCGCGCGGCGGCGAGCGACTCCTTCGAGCCGGCCGCGTCGCCGGCGGCGAGCTGCTCGCGGGCGAGCTGCACGAGCAGCACGACGTTGAGGGGCTGCTTCGCGAGGAGGTCGCGCAGGGCCTTCACGGAGCCCTCGGCCCCCTCGCGGCCCCGGATCGCCTCGGCGTAGAGCCGCACGAGCTCGGGGTCGGAGAGCTTGCCGTACACGAAGTTGGAGCGCTCGAGCTGCGCGCGCGCCACGGTGAAGTCCCGGCGCTGCGTCGCGAGCCAGAGGCCCGCGCGCGCGGCGGAGTCGTCGCCGCCCACGGTCATCTTCGCGGCCTGGCGGTAGGCGGCCTCGGCGGCCTCGGTGTCGCCGGCGAGGAGGGCCGCCGTACCGGCGACGAGCGGGAGCGTGGCGTCGAGATCGAGCAGCGCCGGGTAGATCTGCCCGACGGTGGCGGTGTCGCCGGTGGCGATCTCCGCGATCGCGAGCTGGCCGGGAGCGGTGTGGCACGCGCTCGGCTGGGGGACGGGCCCGTCCCAGGCCTCGCCGTCGGCCTTCGCGTCGTCGTAGTCCTCCTGGATCTGCTTGCGCTCCTCGAGGGGGAGCACGCTCCAGGGCTGGTAGAGCGACCAGGCCTTCGTCAAGGGCTCGATCGCCTCCGCGGGGCGGCCCGCCCGGGTGAGCGCCGCGCCGAGGTTCTGCCAGGACGCGCAGCGCTCGCCCTCGAGCTGGGTGTGCTCCTGCCGCAGCGGCAGCGCCTCGTCGAAGCGGCCCTGCGTCTCGAGGTGGGAGGCGAGCGCGGGGAGGCCGGCCTTGCGGGCGTCGCGCTTCTGCTCCTCGGTGGGGGGCTCGGCGCCCTCCTCGACCGTGACCTCGAGGGCCTTGCGGAGGGCCGCCTCCTTGATCGGGGCCCAGTCCGCCAGCGTGACGGACGCGGCCCGCTTCAGCGAGAGCGTGCGCGCGACGGGATCGACCGCGACGTCGGTGCCGGCGAGCGCGCCGATGCCCACCTGGCCGCGCGCGGGCAGGTAGACGTGGGCCGGGCCGATCCCCATGCGGATCACGCCGACCTTGTCGGTCTGGCCGGCGACCTGCACCTCGCGCCACTCCACGTCGAGGTCGCCGACGGGCATCGAGGGCGCGTCCGGGAGCACGACGGGCGCGGGCTTCTGGACGCCGCGGACCGCGTACCAGTCGCCTTCGCGGAGCACGGCCGTGTCGCCGTCGATCGCGAGGATCGAGGGGAGCTCGACGCCCGAGAACTTCGCGGGCACGATGTACGGGATGGGCTGGAGCTCCGCCTTCGGGCCCTTCGTCGTCTTCACCTTGCGGTAGGGCATCGACGTGTAGGGGACCGTCGTGCCGCCCAGCGCGCTCACGAGCTCGGCGCCCTTCTCGGCGGGCGCGATCCGCAGGACGCCCTGCGAGGGCAGGAGCGCCCACGCCGTGTCCTCGATCGCCCCGAGCCCGAGGACGCCGTCCACGCCGGAGACGCCCGGGTCCATCACCGCCGCGCCCGACGCGTGCAGCGTCGCGGTCCCGAGCGTGAGGTCGAAGGCCCCTACCGTGCGCGCCGGGTCGTCCTCCTCGCCCTTCACCTTCAGCCCGATCTTCCCGGCGGCGCCCTCCGTGAGCCACACCGAGGACTCGCTCGTGCGGAGCATGAAGAGGAGCGAGGTCTCGCCGACCTTGGCCTCGACGTAGTACCGCGGGTCCTCGCGGTCGGGGGAGGCGAACAGGGGCACGTCGACCACGGCCTCGAGCTCGACGGCGGCGGGGCGGTTCCCGGCGTACTGCCCTGCCAGCGCGGGGGTGGACAGGAGCAGGGCGAGGGCGACGGGCACGGCGCGCATGGGGCTTCCGGGAGGGGGCGCAGGCTATCGCGGCGCGCGCAGGCCCACAAGAGCCCGCGGTTGCCCGAGGTTGGACGCCGGGATAAACCGCGCCGCCCACCGGAGACCGGATGTCCCTGATCCAGGAAGTTGTCGGCCGAATGATCCTCGACTCGCGCGGCAATCCCACCGTGGAGGTCGAGGTCCTCGTCGACGACGGCACGGTCGGTCGGGCGGCCGTGCCCTCGGGCGCCTCCACCGGCGAGCGCGAGGCGGTCGAGCTCCGCGACGGCGACAAGGCCCGCTGGATGGGCAAGGGCGTCGACGGCGCCGTGCAGAACGTCAACGAGACGATCGCGCCGCAGCTGGTCGGGCTCGACGTGCGCGACCAGCGGCAGATCGACGGCCTCCTCGTCCAGCTGGACGGCTCGCCGAACAAGAGCCGCGTCGGCGCCAACGCGATCCTCGGCGCCTCGCTCGCGGTCGCCCGCGCGGCGTCGCTCTCGCTGGGCCTCCCGCTCTACCGCTACGTGGGCGGCAGCAACGCGCGCACCCTGCCCGTGCCGCTGATGAACGTCATCAACGGCGGCGCCCACGCCGACAACAACCTCGACGTCCAGGAGTTCATGGTCGTGCCCGCGGGCTTCGAGCGCTTCGGCGACGCGCTCCGCTGCGGGGTCGAGATCTTCCACACCCTCAAGAAGGTCCTCGCGGGGCGCGGGCTCAACACCGCGGTCGGCGACGAGGGCGGGTTCGCCCCCTCGCTCGCCAGCAACGAGGACGCGCTGAAGCTCCTCGTCGAGGCCGTCGAGAAGGCGGGCTACCGCCTCGGCGAGCAGGTGTTCTTCGCGCTGGACGTCGCAGCCAGCGAGCTCTACGCCGACGGCGGCTACACCTTCGGCGGCGAGAAGCGGACGTCCGCGCAGGTGGTGGACTGGTACGCCGAGCTCGTCGGGCGTTACCCGTTCGTGTCCATCGAGGACGGGCTCGCCGAGAACGACTGGGAGGGCTGGAAGTTGCTCACTCAGCGCCTCGGTGGCCAGATCCAGCTCGTCGGCGACGACCTGTTCTGCACCAACCCGGACATCCTCCAGCGTGGCATCCAGCAGGGCGTGGCCAACGCGATCCTCGTGAAGGTCAACCAGATCGGCACGCTCACCGAGACGCTCGACGCGGTGGAGATGGCCCACCACGCGGGCTACCGCGCGGTGATGTCGCACCGCAGCGGCGAGACGGAGGACACCACGATCGCCGACCTCGCCGTCGCCACCAACTGCGGCCAGATCAAGACGGGGTCGTTGTGCCGGACGGATCGCACCGCGAAGTACAACCAGCTGCTCCGCATCGCGGAGGAGCTGGACGGCGCGGGCCGGTACGGCGGGCGCGGGGCGTTGCGCCGCTGACGCCGTCTGCGCTATCGTCCCTCCCATGCTCGCGCTGACGCTGCTCTCGGCCTGCTCCAACATCAACGAACGCGAGTTCTTCCCCGACGGCGGGGCGCGCGCGTCCGTCCCGGTCGACACGGGCGGCGGTACCGACACGGGCTCCGACACCGGCACCACCTCCGGCGAGGGCGTGCCCGAGATCACCGACTCGTCCTGCTACTTCGACAACTCCGAGGCGGGCGACGTGATCGTCTGCGACATCTACTTCTACGACGGCGCCGCGGACGACCTCGTCGGGGGATCCGTGTACTTCGACCTCATCGAGGGGAACGGCTCGCCGGACACGCGCTCGCTCGACATCGTCACCGAGTCCAACGCGAACGACCCCAACACGCGCGCCGCCCACAAGGGCACCTACATCCAGTTCCAGGTGGTGGGCGTGGACACGGCGAACACCTACGTCGTCGACCGCATCCAGCTCCAGGACGCGTCCGGCCACACCTCCGACCCCGCCACGCAGGAAGTCTCCGGGTAGCGTAGCCGCGCTCGCTTGGTCGCCGCCGCGGCGGCGGGTACGCTGCCCCCCGAGGTGCCGTTGCGCGTCCTGCTCGTCAACCCGTCGATGAACATGCAGAAGCTCGGGCGCTTCGCCGAGCTCTTGGAGCCGATGCCGCCGACGGGCATCGCGTACATCGCCGGCGCCCTGCTGCACGCCGGGCACCACACCCGCGCGGTCGACATGTTCGCGGAGAAGCTCACGGGCGAGCAGGTGCTCGAGCGCGTCCGCCGCTTCCAGCCCGAGCTCGTCGGCATGACGGTCCTCACGCCGTCCGCGCCCACCTGCGAGATCCTCTCGAAGATGATCAAGGCGGCCTGCCCCACGACGCGGATCGTGTGGGGCGGCGTGCACGCCGACGTGTTCGCGAAGGACATCCTGCGCGCGGGCACCGTCGACTTCGTGGTCAACCACGACGGCGAGGACACCATCGTCGAGCTGGTCGCGGCGCTGGAGGCCGGCGAGGCCGACCTCGCGCGGATCGACGGGCTCTCGTGGGTGGACCACGGCGAGCCCGTCACCAACAAGGCCCGCGGCCTCCGCAAGGACCTCGACAGCCTGCCGTACCCGGGCTGGGACCTCTTCCCGTACCACCGCTACGGGCTCCTGCCCTTCGCGGACATCGACAAGCCGGTGCTCACGATGGCGGGCTCGCGCGGCTGCCCCTACCGCTGCGACTACTGCTCGCTCCTGCACTCCGGGAAGGTGTATCGCCGTCGCGACCCGATCAAGCTCGTCGACGAGTACGAGCACCTCGTCGACCGCTACGGCGTGAAGCAGATCGGCCTCGTCGACCCCATCTTCCCGCTCGTGCTGAAGGACCTCGTGCCCTTCTGCCGCGAGCTGCAGGCCCGCAAGCTCGACCAGCGCTGCGTGTGGCTCTCCGAGACCCGCGCGGACCGCCTCGACGAGGAGACCTGCCGCACGATGTACGAGGGCGGCTGCCGGCGCGTGCTCATGGGCATCGAGTCGGGCGTGGATCTGTTGCTCGGCAACGTGAACAAGAACCTCACGACCGAGAAGGTCCGCTGGGGCGTCGCCAACGCCAAGAAGGCCGGCATCCAGACGGTCGGGCTGTTCATGATCGGCATGCCCGGCGAGACGCCCGAGATGACCCGCGAGACCATCGAGTTCGCGGTCGACCTCGACCTCGACTTCGCCAAGTTCGCCATCACCGTGCCGTTCCCGGGGTCGAAGCTCTTCGAGGATCAGTGGCAGAAGACGCTGTTCCGCGACGACTGGGAGAACTACACGACGTTCAACCCGGATCCCGACCGCCTCGTCTACCACCCCGAGGGTTACGACCCGGAGCTGCTCATCAAGATGCAGTCCTGGGGCCTCCGCCGCTTCTACGTGCGCTACGAGCAGGTCCGCCGGCAGCTGGTCGAGCTCAAGACCATCAACCCGAAGATGATGTTGTACGGGTTGTACGGGATGGCGATCTAGCCGCCCGCGAACAGCGCGCGCGCCTCGTCGCTCTCCAGCATGTCCGCCGCCCGCTCCGCGCCGGCGCCGCGGTCGATGGCGTCGATGGTCGCGGCGAGCCCCTCGGGGTCGGCCTCGCGGTCGAGGATGCCCCGGTAGAGATCGGCGGCGAGCGCCGCGCTGCCGAGCGGCGCGCGGTACTGCGCGAACTCCTCGCTGTCCCACAGCGCGTGGGCGAGCTCGAGCGTGGAGAGCCCGCCGTCGAGCGCGTCCACGTACGTCGCGTAGCCGCCTTCGTCCGGCTCGCGGCCGAGGATGCCCCGGTACGCGCTGGCCACCAGCGTCTCGTTCCACGTCGCGGTCGGCTCCTCGGCCGGCGGGTCCTCCTCGTCGGGAGGAGGCTCCTCCTCGGGCGGCGTGCCCTCGTCGGGCGGGGGCTCCTCCTCCGGGGGCGCGGGCGGAGGGTCCCCCGGCGAGATCGGGATGGTGCGGGTCGGCGCGAGGCTTCCGTTCACCATGCGCGTCGCCGCGCCCCCGAGGCGCAGGTACCAGTCGTTCGGGAGCGACTCGCCGTCGGCGTCGAGCGTCAGGAAGGTGCCGTCCGTGGGCGCGTCGCCCCGGGTGGCGCCGATCTTGAACATCGCCGTGCCCTCGTCCACCTCGTCGAACATGGCGTTGAAGACCATCGGCGAGCCGGCCGAGACGGCGTTGTAGACCTGGCGCCAGTAGTGGTCGCCGCCGCGGCGCGGGATCTGGTTGAGCGGCTGGCCGGGGAAGAGGTTCGCCCAAGAAAAACCGGGCCACACCGTCGGCATGTACTCGATGCCCTCCGCCGCGCACTCGGCGAGGTCCGGCTCGAGGTAGTCGTCGCGGAAGGCGTCGATGCCGGCGTCGTCCACGTAGGCGCCGACGCTCCAGGGCGAGACGATGTCCCAGGAGCGATACACGGTCGACCACGTCGAGTCCGTCTTCGACGCGCCACGGAGCGTGCGCCAGTCGCCGGGGACGCCGCCCACGAGCGTCGCGCGGTAGCGCTCCTCCGGGGCGTTGTGGAAGAAGTCGATCACGCGCATCGCGTCGCCGGCGGAGCCCGGGCGATCGGAGAAGCCGAAGCCCCACACCGCCACGAGCGGGCGCCCGTCGTGATGGAGGTAGCGGTCGCTCTCCGTGATGCCGAGGTCGTCGACCATGTGCTTCCAGTCGGCGATCACGTCGTCGGCGATGGTGTCCTCGTGGCCGCCGGAGATGTCGTACTCGATGGCGTAGACGCGCCCGCTCGCCTCGGCCGCGGCCTTCACGTTCGTGGCGATCTGGTCGCGCCAGGCCAGCGAGGTCGGGTCGTACAGCTCCACGTTGAAGCGCTGCAGGAGCACGCCGTCGATCCCGTAGGTCCGCATCCAGTCGAAGTGCAGGAGCGTCGTCTCCGGGGCCCAGGCGCTGTAGAGCGGCGCGACGGAGCCGTCGGCGTAGTGGAGCTCCGACGCGCAGAGCGAGGCGTCGTCGTACTCGGAGAGGTCGGGCCACGCGTCGAAGGTGACGGTGTCGCCGCGCGGGGCGTCGCTCCGGTTCCAGTGGACCCAGCCGCGGCCGCTCCCGTCGTCGGGGCAGCCGAACCAGCCTTGGTAGCCGAAGATGAGCTTGCCGCGGAGGGACTCGGCGTCGACCACCGCGCCGGCGGCGGCCGGGGCGATGGCGAGGTCGGAGGGCGCGGCTTCGTCGGAGGGAGCGGTGCAGGAGACGACGAGGAGGAGCATGCGCCCGCCGTTTGCAAGCGGCGTGCCTCGTACGCAACCCCCCGGAATCCCGTGCGCTGGGGCGCCGGTGCCCCGTCAGCGAGGGGACAGCTCCACACCGAGCTGGCCCCACGGCCACGCGCGCGAGGGGTCGAGCACCCCCCCGCCGCCCGCCGCGACCGCGAGCGAGAGCGGCCCCAGCTCGGCGACCTCGATCGCGACGCCGACCTGCGCCCCGGGCGTGACGACGGTGCCGGCCCAGACGACGTCGCCTTTGGCCTCGCCGGCGAGCCCGGTGGCCTGGAGGGCCCCGGCGCCGATCACGCCGCCCGCGGCGACGCGCACGGGCCCGGCGTGGGCGGCGAGCCCCGCGGAGAGGAAGGCGAGGTGGAGCGCGTTGTCGCGCGGCGCGTCCGGCGCCGGGTCCACGAGCCCGTGCCAGCCGCCCTCGGCGTACACGCCGAGGACCGACGACACCGGCTGCTCCACGCCGGCCGCGACGCGCCCGCCCGCGCCGCCGAACGCGGGGGGCTGCGGATCCCCGCTGGGTGCCGTGCTCTGGGTCCACGCGCCGGCGATCGCGAGGCGACCGCCCAGCCCGGGCCTCGCCGAGATCGGCTCGGCCACCGGCGCGGTGAGGTCCACGACCACGGCTGCGACGGTGGGCTCGACCACGAAGCCCCGCCCGCCGAAGCGGTAGGCGCCGCGGGGGAGGAGGCCCTCGAAGCGGCCGTTGCGGGCGAGCGCGACCTGCGCCGTCTGGATGGCCGCGCGGCGGTCCGGCTCGAACGGCATGGCCTCGGCCTCGAGCTGGGCCGCGCCCGCGGTCGTCGCGACGAGCGTCACGGGGGCGTAGGCGGCGTCGAGCTCGCGGAGCCAGGTCGCGTCCTCCAGCGTGGGCGCAATCGCGAAGGCGCGGTCGAGGCGCGCGCGGCAGGCCGTCATGTCGCCGAGCTGCCGCGCGACCTGGGCGCCGAGGCGTAGCTCCTCGTAGGTGAGAGACTCGCCCACGGCCTCGAGCGCCACGAGGTTGCGGTAGGCCTGCTCGGCCCCCGGCCAGGCGGCGCGCTGGACGAGGCCCACGAGCTCCTCGCGGTGACGGACGTGCTCGGCGGCCTCGGCCTCGCCGGCCCACGCGTGCGACGCGACGAACACGAACAGGTGCATGGTCGGGCGAGTGTACCGCGCCTTGCCCCCACCGGACGCGAAGGTGTAGCGTTGCCGCGATGTTGTTCCTCTTCGCCTGTGTCCAGAACCTCACCGGCACGGTCGTGAGCCCGCCGCCCGACGACACCTCGCCGACCGCCACCGAGACGCCGCCCTCCAACGAGGACGCCGACGCCACGGCCCCCGTCGACACGGGCGACACCGCCGACACCGGCGACACGGGGGACACCGGGAATTGGAACGGGCGCGATTCGGGGGACACAGGAAACTGACGCTTTGGGCTTTGGGCTTCCGCCGGGATCAGTGCCGTGGGCGGGGTCGGGGGCGGGGCACGCGTTCCTGCCGTCGGTCGGCAGTACACGCGAGCTTCCAGCACACGGAAACGATGCTTCCGAAGCCATGAAGCCTGAAGCCTATTCGAGGCTCTCAACCCTCCACCCCCGCTTCCGCGCGATCCGCGCGAGCGTGGGGTCCGGGTGGACGACGACGGGCGAGCCGACCGCCTCGAGCGTGGCGAGGTCGCTCGCGGAGTCGGTGTAGAACGAGGCGTCCGCGAGCGACTCGCCGAGGCGATCGGCGAGCGCGCGCGCGTGTTCGAGCTTGCCGGGGCCGAAGCAGAGGGGACCGAGGGGGCGCCCGGTGAACACGCCGTCCGCCACCTCGAAGCGGTTGCACAACGCGTGCTCGATGCCGAGCTCCTCCGCGACCGGGCGCGTCAGGTAGATCGACGACGACGTCAGCAGCGCGAGGGCGTCGCCCCGGGCGCGGTGCCGCTCGACGACCTCGCGGGCCCGCGGACGGTACGTCCCGGCCATCTCCTCGCGGTAGAACGCCATCGAGCGCGCGTGGATGTCCTCCTCGCGGGTGCCAGCAAGGGTGGCGATCGCGTCCTCGAGTACGCGCTCGACGCGAGCATAGCCGAGGTGGTACCCGGCGATCCAGACGGCCGCGCGCGTGGCCTGCCAGCGCGAGATGTACCCGAGCCGCATCTCGCGCTTCACCCACAGCGCCCCCGCGTTGACGGAGAGGAGCGTGCGGTCGAGGTCGAAAAACGCGATCGCCATCCGGACGCCGGCCTTAACGTCGGGGGCGCGTGGCATCATGGGGGCGTGCCGCCCCGTTCCCCGCACCGCGCCGTCCGAGACCTGCTCGACCGCATCCCCGAGCCGGTCTTCGTGCACCGCGACTGGCGGTTCCTCCACGTGAACCCTGCCGCCGCCGCGGCGCTCGGTTACGACGACCCCGCCGAGCTCGCGGGGGCGGATGCCCTCGCCGCGGTCGACCCCGCCGACCTCGCGGTGGTACGGGCACGCGGGAAGGCCATCCTCGGCGGGGAGGCGGTGGGCAACCGCGAGATCCGCGTGGTGCGTCGCGACGGGACGCGCCTGTGGCTCGAGATGGCGTCGGTGTCCATCGACTTCGAGGGCGCGCCGGCGATCGCGGCCTTCGCGCGCGACGTGACCGCGCGCCGCACGCTCGAGACGCGGATGCTCCAGGCCGAGCGCCTGCTCGCGATCGGGACGCTCGCCGGAGGCGTGGCCCACGAGATCGCCAACCCGCTCACCTGGGTGCTCACGAACGTCGACTACGTCTCGCGCGAGCTCACGGGGCGGGGTCCCGCCGACGTCACGGAGGCGCTGCGGGACGCGCGGGAGGGCCTCGATCGCGTGCTCGCCATCGTGCGCGACATGCGGCTGCTCGCTCGGCCCGACATGGAGGAGCGCCAGCCGGCCGACGTGCGCGTGGCGCTCGAGGCCGCGCTCTCGCTCGCCCAGCCCCACATCCGCCACCGCGCCCGGGTGGTCCGCCAGCTCTCGCCCGTGCCGCGGGTGCTCGCGAACGAGACGCGCCTCGGGCAGGTCTTCCTCAACGTGCTCCGAAACGCCGGTCAAGCCATCCCCTACGGCGCCCCCGACACCCACGAGGTGCGGGTCCGCTGCGCCACCGACCGGGACGGTCGCGTCCGCGTGGAGGTCGTCGACACGGGCGAGGGCATGTCGCCCGCGCACCTCGCCCGCGTGTTCGATCCGTTCTTCACGACGCGGCCGCCGGGTGAGGGCATGGGCCTCGGCCTCTCGGTCGCGCAGGCGGTGGTCGCCGCGTGCGGCGGCGAGATTGCGATCGACAGCCAGCCGGGCGCGGGCACGGTCGTGCGCGTGCTCCTGCCGCCCGCGGACGTGGGCGTCGCCGCGGTCGAGGGGCTCGCCGCCCCGTCGCCCGGCCGGCGCGCGCGCGTGCTCGTGGTCGACGACGAGGAGATGATGGGCGCCTCGGTGCGCCGTGCCCTGAGCGAGCACGACGTCGTGGCCTGCACCAACGGCCTCGCCGCGCTGGGCCGGCTCCGCGCGGGCGAGCGCTACGACGTGCTCGTGTGCGACCTTCACATGCCGGTCATGACGGGCATGGAGCTCCACCGACAGCTCGTCGAGCTCGAGCCGGAGCTCGCCCGCCGCACGGTCTTCATCACCGGCGCGGCGGCGTCGCCCGAAGTGGGCGCGTTCCTCGAGGTCGTCGCCAACGCCCGCCTGATGAAGCCCGTGATGCCCGACGACCTGCGCGCGGCCGTGCGGGGCGCGCTGACCTGACCCCTCACAGGCAGAGCCCGAACCACGGGCTCCCGTCCTCCGCGGCCACCTCCGCGCACCGGAGCGCGCCCCCGCACGTGTCGGCGGCGTCGGGGTCGCAGAGGCGCGCGCACCGCCCCGCGGAGCAGTAGAGCCCGGGCGCGCAGCTGTCCGCCGCCTCGAACCCGCAGCGGTCACCCTCGCCGCGCGGGCCCCCGTACCAGCACTGGCTCGTGTCGACGTCCATCGGGATGCAGGCCTGCCCGTAGTACGCGGGGGAGCAGTCCTGCGCGTAGAGATCGCAGGCGTCGCCGGGGTGGCAGACGCCGTCCTCGGCGGCGAGCCCGTCGGCGGGCATGCACCACGCGCCCGCGCCGCAGCCGTTCGCCGTCGTGTACGCGGGCGCGCACGCCTCGGCGCAGCGGTGGGCGACCCGATCGCAGGCGCCGGCGTCGCAGTCGGCGTCCTCGAGGCAGGGGTCGCCGGCTGCCTGCAGGTCGTCCGCGAGGAGATCCGCGCGGGCGAGCACCCGCCCGCGGAGCACGATCGCGTCGACGTCGTCGAGGGCCGCGACGTCCACGGAGGGGTCCGACCGCAGGATCAGGAGGTCGGCGGGCTCGCCCGGGGCCACCCGGCCGCCGGCGAGGCCCAGGACGGCGCGCGCGTCCACCGTCGCGAGCGCGAGGAGCTCGGACGGCGACCACCCCAGCGCCTGCATCGCCGCCAGCTCGCCGTGCAGCGCGGTCCCGTGCGCCGAGAAGTAGTAGCCGGCGTCGGACGCGGGGACGACGCGCGCGCCCGCGTCTCGCAGCGCGGCGAGGTTCTCGCGAGCCTGCGCGGCCCACGCCTCGGAGGCCTCGGCCCAGCCGTCGAGCAGGAGCCCCGGGTCGTCGCGGACGGCGGCCCACTCCTCCCGGACGCCGTCGCCGACGATCAGATCGGGGTCGTCGAGGTCGAGCGTGCCGTCGAGCAGGGCGCCCACGGCGGCGAAGGCGCCCACGGTGCTGTGGACGGCCTCGGCCTCGCGCGACGCGGCGAGGCCGGCGGCGTCGAGCGCCTCGCCGAAGACGGGGTGGGCGAGCACGGCGGCGCCGGCGGCGATCGCGTCCGCGGCGTCGAGGTTCGTGTCGACGTGGGCGATCACGCGGCCCTCGCGCGCGGCGGCGGCGACCGCCTCGACGTCG
>JBMOQZ010000241.1:0-13102 GCA_049322475.1 Myxococcota bacterium
GCGTCCTCCCCGAGACCGACGTCGCCTTCGCCAGCCAGGACCACGAGCTCGGACGAATCTCCTTCTACGACGCCGCCACCGACGAGCTCGACACCATCACCGGCTTCGAGCTCAACTCCGACATCGAGCACGAGTAGCGCTACGTCGCGGCCCCCGGCGCCGCGACCAGCGTCTTTCGGCGGGTGACGAGGATCCACACGCCCAGCGCCGTGAGCGCGACGCAGCCGTACTGCGCGGGGGTCAGCCCGAAGTAGCGGACGTCGGGGCCCGCGGGGTGCCGGAAGAAGTCGAGCACGAAGCGGAAGGGCCCGTAGAGCGTCGGGAGCCAGCCGACGTAGAAGCCGTGGAAGCGGGGGCCCTTGCGGTCGAGCAGCTCGAAGGCCACCCACAACGCGCCGGAGAACAGCGCCTCGTAGAGCCCGAGGTCGTGGCAGGCCGTGGCGGGATCGTTGCCCGGGCACATGCCGTACACGCCGAGCCAGAAGTTGGTGGGGCTGCCGGCGTGGTCGTGCGCGCTGAAGCAGCCCACGCGGCCGAAGAACCAGCCGAGCGAAAAGCCGATCGCGAGGGCGTCGCCGTAGGGCCAGAACGGCTTCTTCGCGCGCCGGAAGAACCACACCGACAGCGGCACGCACGCGGCGAAGCCGCCCATGCTGGAGAGGCCCTCCCACACGCGGAAGATCAGCATCGGATCGGTCTTCAGGTCCTCCGGGTGGTACCAGAGCACGTCGCCGAGGTGCCCGCCGACGAAGGTGCCGACGATGAGCCAGGTGACGAGGCGGTTGATCCGGTCGGCGGCCGCCGGGTCGCCCGTGAAGCGCACCGCCTTCTTCTGGGACTTCTCCGCGCCGAACCAGAACCCGAGGGCGACGAGGATTCCGAAGCCGTGGATCGTGACGGGCCCGAGGTCGAACGCGGGCGGCTCGAAGAACGGGATGAGCGGATGCATGGGTTCCTGCGCGGCAGCCGCTCATATGCCACACGCGCAGGATTACAATGCGCCGTCCCGGGAGCCGGAGCCCGTCCGATGGCGATCATCAACTTCGCCCGCAGCGAGATCGAAGTCAAAATCGTCTACTACGGACCGGCGTTTTCCGGGAAGACGACGAACGTCGAGATCCTGTACCGCCTCGTGCCCGCGACCCAGCGGGGCGAGCTGCACTCGCTCCGCACCGAGCAGGATCGCACGCTCTTCTTCGACTACGTGCCGGTCCAGCTCGGCGAGATCGGTGGGTTCAAGGCGCGCTTCAAGCTCTTCACCGTGCCGGGGCAGGTCTACTACAAGGACACGCGGCGCGTGGTGCTCCAGGGCGCGGACGCCGTCGTGTTCGTCGCCGACTCCACGCCCGATCGCCAGCAGGCGAACCTCGACTCGCTCGTGGACCTCGAGGAGAACCTCAAGGAGCACGGCTTCGACCTCTCGAGCATGCCGCTCGTGATCCAGCTCAACAAGCGCGACGTGCCCGGCGCGCTCGATCCCGACACGATGGCGGCGGACCTGAACCCCTTCGGCGTGCCCGTGGTCGAGGCCTCCGCGAAGGACGGGCGCGGCGTGCTCGACACGCTGCGGCGCATCACCGAGATCGCCGCCGACCGCATCCACGACAACCTCGCGGGCAACGAGACGGCCGTGCCGCTCACGGGCATGGAGCGCGCCGAGGCCGAGAGCGAGGGCGAGGTCGTCAAGGAGCACCTCGACCGCATCAAGAAGGTGCGCCCGGGCGAGCAGGCCCACGTCGACGCGCTGCGCGCCGCCGGCAAGATCAGCCACGCCGACGTGAACGCGTTCCTCTCGGAGGTGGTCGAGCGTCGCGACCCCATCACCGAGGAGTCCGAGGCGCCCCCGCCCACCGTCCCGCTGCCCGTCACCGCGGGCCCGTCGCCCGCCGGGGCCGAGGTGGCCATGGACGGCCCGGAGGCCTGGGGGGGCGCGCCCGTCTCGAAGCCGCCGCCCCCGCCGCCGCCCGCGCCCGTGGTGGCCGCAGCGCCCGCCGCCGCGCCGCCCCCGCCGCTGCCGGTCGGGCCCCCGATGGAGGCCTGGATCACCGGCGCCCCCATCGCGGTGCGGGAGATCCGCAACACGGTCGTGGGCCCCGACGGGCGCATCCACGTCGACGTCGTGCTCGGCGCCGGCGCGCAGGCGCAGGTGCGCACGATCTCGGTCGCCACGAAGCCGCCCGTGCGCGAGCCGCCCCGCTGGGTCACCGGCATCGGCGCCGCGATGATCGGCGGCGGAATCGGCGTCCTCGTCGGGATCGCCGTCGGCTGGCTGGCCTTCGCGTAGGCGAGAGGCTACCCCTCCCTCGGCCTCCCGGAGGGCGACGTGTGGGTCTCGCGAACCGGCCGCGAGTGGGCGCTCCTGCGCGCGGACGACACCGCGGTGGAGGCCGTGCGCGTCGCGCTCGGCGTGGGCCCGGCGGTCGCCCGGGTGCTCGCCGCCCGCGGGTACGACGCCGCCAGCGCGCGCGGCTTCCTCGCCCCGGGCCCCGGCGCGTTCGTCGACCCCGGGCGCCTCCTCGGCATCGACCGCGCGCTCGCGCGCCTCGGCGACGCCGCCGTGCGCGGCGAGCACGTCCGCCTCGTGACCGACTACGACGTCGACGGCACCACGAGCTGCCTCATCCTCCACGCCGCGCTCGACCGGCTCGTCCAGCGGCGCGGCGGCGGCGCGACCGTCAGCTACCACATCCCCGACCGCTTCACCGAGGGCTACGGCCTCTCGCAGCGCGCGGTCGACCACGCCGCGCGGGACGGCGTCCGCGTGCTCGTCACCGCCGACATCGGCGTGCGCGACCACGTGAACGTGCGCCGCGCCGCCGAGGCCGGCATCGACGTGCTGGTGGTCGACCATCACCTCCCCGCCGGCGAGTCCGTCCCGGACGCCGCGCTCGCGGTGCTCTGCCCCCCGCAGGTCGGCTGCGCCTACCCGAACAAGGCCCTCGCCGCCTGCGGGGTGTCGCTCAAGCTCGCGACCGCGCTCCTCGACGGCGACCCCCGCCGCGACGCGCTCCTGCGGTCCATGCTGAAGCTGGCCGCGGTCGGCACGGTCGCCGACGTGGTGGACCTCGCCACGCCCGAGAACCGCGCCATCGTCGCGCTCGGGCTCGACGCGCTCAACGACGGGCCCCACGGACCGGGGCTCGCCGCGCTGATCGAGGTCGCGGGGCTCGCCGGCAAGGCGGTCGACGCCGCCGCGCTCGGCTGGCGGATCGGGCCGCGCATCAACGCCGCGGGGCGCCTCGACGACGCCGCCGCCGTCGTGCGGCTCCTCCGCGAGCGCGACCCCGACGCCGCGATGGCGCAGGCCCGCGCGCTCGACGCGCTCAACCGCGAGCGGCAGGGCATCCAGGAGGCGCTCGTCGCGCTCGCGCTCGCCCAGGTGCCCGACCCCGCGCCCCCGTTCGTGGTCTGCGCCGGGCCCGAGGACGACGGCTGGCACCGCGGCGTGGTCGGCATCGTGGCCGGCAAGGTGCGCGAGCGCGTGCACCGCCCGGTCGCCGTCGTGTCCATCCTCGGGGCCCACGCCACCGGCAGCGTGCGCTCGGTCCCGGCGGTGCACGCCGTGCGCGCGCTCGACGCCGCGAGCGACCTCCTCGTGCGCTACGGCGGGCACGCGGCGGCCGCGGGGTTCACCGTCGCGACCGACCGCATCGACGCGCTCCGCGAGCGGCTCGCCGACTACGTCGCCGCCCACGTGGACGACGGCGCGCTCGTCCCGCGCGAGGAGATCGACGTGGAGCTGGCCGCGCGCGACGTCGGGTTCCCGCTGGTCGCCGACCTCGCCCGCCTCGAGCCGTGTGGGAAGGGCAACCCCGCCGCGCGCATCGCCGTGCGCGGCCGGCTCGCCGGCGCCCGCGTCGTGAAGGACCGCCACCTGTTCTTCCGCGTCGGCGAGGCCGACGCCGTGTGGTGGAACGGCGCCGAGCACCGCGCGTTGATCGACGGCGAGGCGCGCGTGTTCGGGACCGTGGCGACCGAGTCGTGGAACGGCCGGGACAGCGTGCGCGTGATCGTCGACGACGTCGGTTAGCAGGCGGGGAGGAGCCCCTCGCTGACCCAGGCGCGGCGCGACTCGCTCGTAGTCCTCGCGGTCGCCGTCGCCTCCGGATACGTCGCGCCTCCTCTCCGGGAGTGCGCATGTTCGACCTCGAAGCCACCCGCAAGCTGTACGCCTCGTTCCCCGCGCGTCACGCGATCGCGCGCCGCCGCATGGGCCGCGCGATCACGCTCGCGGAGAAGATCCTCTTCGCGCACCTCGCCGACCCCGAGAACGCCGAGTTCGCGCGCGGCAAGTCCTTCCTCGACCTGCACCCGGACCGCGTCGCGATGCAGGACGCCACCGCGCAGATGGCGCTCCTGCAGTTCATGCTCGCCGGCCGCGAGACCACCGCGGTGCCGACGACCGTGCACTGCGACCACCTCATCCGCGCCCGCAGCGGCGCCGACGAGGACATGAGGGTCGCCCTCGCCGAGAACCACGAGGTCTACGAGTTCCTGCGCACCGTGTCGCAGCGCTACGGCATCGGCTTCTGGAAGCCCGGCGCCGGCATCATCCACCAGGTCATCCTCGAGAACTACGCCGCGCCGGGCACGCTGATGATCGGCACGGACAGCCACACCCCGAACGCCGGCGGCCTCGGGATGTGCGCGGTGGGCGTGGGCGGCGCCGACGCGGTCGACGCGATGGTCGGCATGGCGTGGGAGGTGCTCTGCCCGAAGGTCGTCGGCGTGAAGCTCACCGGGAAGCTCTCCGGGTGGACCTCGCCGAAGGACGTCATCCTGAAGCTCGCGGGCCTGCTCACCGTGAAGGGCGGCACCAACGCGATCATCGAGTACTTCGGCCCCGGCGCCGAGAGCCTCTCCTGCACCGGCAAGGCGACGGTCTGCAACATGGGCGCCGAGCTCGGCGCCACCTGCTCCGTCTTCCCGTACGACGCGCGGATGGCGACGTACCTCCGCGCCACCGATCGCGCGGCGCTCGCCGAGCTGTGCGACGCGAACGCCGGCGCGCTCCGCGCCGACCCCGAGGTCGAGCAGGACCCCGCGAAGTACTTCGACCGCGTCGTGGAGATCGACCTCTCCACGCTCGAGCCGCACGTCGTCGGCCCGCACACGCCGGACCTCGCGCGGCCCATCTCGCAGATGCGCGCCGCCGTCCAGAAGGAGGGCTACCCGGCGCTGACCGCCGCGCTGATCGGCAGCTGCACGAACTCCTCGTACGAGGACATCGAGCGCGCCGCGCACCTCGCGCGCCAGGCGGCGAAGGCGGGGCTCAAGGCGAAGACGCCGCTGCTGGTGTCGCCGGGGTCCGACCAGATCTACGCGACCATCAAGCGCGACGGCCAGATGGCGGCGCTCGCCGACGTCGGCGCCACCGTGCTCGCCAACGCCTGCGGGCCGTGCATCGGGCAGTGGAAGCGCGACGACGTGCAGAAGGGCACGAAGAACTCGATCGTGAACTCCTTCAACCGCAACTTCCCGGCGCGGGCCGACGGCAACACCGAGACGCTCTCGTTCATCGCCAGCCCGGAGATCGTCACCGCGCTGGCGATCGCCGGCGACCTCGGGTTCGACCCCCTCCACGACACCCTCGAGCGCGACGGGGTCAAGCTCAAGTTCGAGCCGCCCACGGGCGACGAGCTCCCGCGGAACGGCTTCGCGCCGGGCTTCGACGGCTTCGTCGCCCCGTCCGCGGACGGCGCGAAGGTGGAGGTCGTCATCGCCCCGGGCAGCGAGCGCCTCGAGCGCCTCACGCCGTTTGCGGCGTGGGACGGCGCCGACCTCGGCGGGCTCGTGGTCCTGCTCAAGGCGAAGGGCAAGTGCACGACCGACCACATCTCGGCGGCCGGCCCCTGGCTGAAGTACCGCGGCCACCTCACGAACATCTCCGGGAACCTGTTCCTGACCGCCACGAACGCGTGGACGGGCGAGATGGGCAAGGGCGTGGACGTGCTCTCCGGCGAGGCCGGCGTGCCCTTCCCGGACCTCGCGAAGCGCTACCGCGCGGCGGGCCAGGGGTGGGTGGTGATCGGCGACGAGAACTACGGCGAGGGCAGCTCGCGCGAGCACGCGGCGATGGAGCCGCGGCTCATGGGCTGCCGCGCGGTGATCGCCCGGAGCTTCGCCCGCATCCACGAGACGAACCTCAAGAAGCAGGGCATCCTCCCGCTCACGTTCGCCGACCCCGCCGACTACGAGAAGGTCCGCCCCGACGACCGCGTCGCGCTCGAGGGCATCGCCGGCGTCAAACACGGCAAGGCACCCACGCTCGTGCTCACCCACAAGGACGGCACCACCGAGAAGATCGCGGTGAAGACGACGACGTCGCCGGATCAGTTCCGGTGGTTCGAGGCGGGCAGCGCGCTGAACCTGATTCGGCGGAACGCGGGGGCGCGCTAGCGACAGCGCCCGAAGAACACGTACACGCCGCCGGGCGAGGGCTCGCTCGGCGTGCCGGCGACGAGGTCGTCGCGGCCGTCGCCGTCGAGGTCCTCGAGGACCACGGTGCCGGCCTCGCCGAGGTTCGCCCAGTCGTCGCCGCCGACGAAGGTCGCGTCGGCCTCCTCGAAGGCGAGCTCCGCGGGCCAGTCGGCGCGGCCGAGGAAGACGCGGATCGCCCCGGCCTCCCGGTGCTCGCCCACCTCCTCGTAGCGCTGCGAGAGGAGCAGGTCGCCGAGGCCGTCGCCGTCGAGGTCGCCGACGGTCGCGGCGGTCGGGAGGTCCGGCGTGCGCAGGCCCGCGTTGAGGAAGCGCACGTCCGCGTCGTCGATCGAGAGCGCCTCGGGCCACGCCTCGCGCCCGAGGTAGACGGCGACGTGCACGTACGAGCCGTCGCCGTAGACGAGCGCGACGTCGCCGCGTCCGTCGCCGTCGAGGTCGCCGACGGGCACGGGCGCGCGGACCTCGGCGCCCGTGCCGATGCGGAACGCGGCGTCGGCGAGCCCGATCTCGCCCGCCCAGGCGGCCGCGTCGCGGAAGACGTGGGCGCCGTCGTCCGAAGAGGCTCACGGTGACGGCGAGGTCGTCGGCGCCGTCGCCGTCGAGGTCGCCGGGGACGGACACGTCGCCGAGCGGGTCGCGCTCCGAGAGCCACGCGGTCGCCGCGGCGGTCGGCGTCACGCCCACGCCGAGGTCGTCGCCGGAGGTCAGGAGGAACGCGAGCCGCCAGTCCTCGCCCGCTCCGTCGCGGGTGGCGACCACGTCGGTGCGCCCGTCGCCGTCGAGGTCTCCGTAGAGCCCGAACCGCGTCCGGTCGTCCTCGGCGAGCGCCGACGCCGCCGCGTCCTCCGGGAGGCGCAGCTCGCCCGCGGCGGCGGCACCCGGGATCACGAACACGGCGTCGCTCGTGTTGGAGCGCTCGAAGACCCAGTCGGCGAGCCCGTCGCCGTCGACGTCGCCCACGTCGCCCTGCGGGTAGCAGGTCTCGCCGTCGGTGGCGACGCGCGCGTCCGCGTCCTGCATCCCCGGCGCCCACCCGGTCGCCCGTCCGTGCAGGAGCGAGGCGCCGAGGGCCACGTCGGCGAGCCCGTCACCGTCGACGTCCCCGAGGGACGCGAGGGGGGAGACGTCCTCGCTCGCGAACGACGGCAACGCTTCCACGTCCTGCCCCCGCTCCCGGGCGGGCGGCTCGAGGAGGAAGTACGCGACGCCGGAGACACGATCGGAGACGACCACGTCCCCACGCCCGTCGCCGTCGAGGTCGCCGGGGGCGATCAGGGCGTCGCCGAAGAGGCCGTCGCCGTCGGTGCCGTGGAAGGACGCGTCCGCCTGCTCCGTCGAGACCTCGGTGCCCCACGCCCACGCGCCGCCGCCCGCGCAGGGGTCCGGCTCGGGCGTCGTGTCCGGGGGCGCGTACGTCGCGGTCTCCCCTTCGCCCACGACGGGGTCGTCGGTGACCTCGCCGCCCGCGCCCTGCTCGCCCGGGTCGACGAACGCGGCGCGGCAGGCGGCGAGGGCGAGGAGCATTCAGGGCACATTCTGCCCGAAGAAGACGAAGACCTCGCCCCGGCCCGGTTCGTCCTGCGGATCATCGTCGGAAGCCCCCTGACGTCGGCCGACAGCAGGCCTTCGCCGCGCAGGCCCACGCGGGCGAGCCCGCCCACGGTCGGCGCGAGGACGTCGCGCGCGGAGGCGACGGCGGCAACTCGAGCGCCGGCGCGGCGAGGGCGGTCGCGACGAAGACCCACATGGGCCGACTCTACCGCGCGCGACCCTACAGAGGGTCCGAACGCAAGACGACGCGCCGACAGACGGCCCGACTGCAAGGTAGGCGCCCTCACGACCCGGGGCACCCGCGAGAAACGTACGTTCGCCCGTCAGCGAGTCGCGCGCTGCGAGGCCGATCTTGCAGTCGGGGGCCCTGTCGGCACGAGACCTTGCATTCGCGCGGTTTGTAGCGCCCACTCGACCCTCGGCGCCGGGAACACCACCGGGATCTCCTCGACGAGCGGCGGCGGAAACACCGTCGGGATGGGCTCCGCCCTCAGCGCACCAGATCCTTGCACTGCACCGTCAGCCGGAACGTCCCCGTCTCGCGCTTCTTCCCGTCCACCACGACGAGGTAGTCGCGCGCCTTGAACGTGTTCAGCCGCACCTTGCCGCCGCCCGAGCGGTTCGTGGACTCGCACTCGGGGATGTTGTGGTTCACCGTCGGGCACTTGCCCGCGTAGTCCCAGGCGAGGGCGGCCACGTCGAGGTCGACGCAGTCGCTGTCGAGCCGGATCGTCACGTCCTGGTTCGCCGGGACCTCGAGGCGGTACACGCGCTCGGGCCCGCCGTAGTCGTCGCCGGCGGGGAAGCAGAAGTGACGCGCGTAGAACGGGTCGTCCCAGAGGTCGTCGCCGCCCTCCGTGGTGCCCTCCACCACGTCGCCGCAGCGCAGCGTGCCGCTGATGCAGCCGACGGGCTCGCCCTCGTCGACCGGGGCGTCGCACTCCATCGGCGGGATGCTGGCGCGCTCCTTGGCCTCGGCGACCTTCTCCTCGACCTTCTGCCACGCCATCTTCGCCTGGATGCACCCGGCGAGCATCAGCACGTTCATCCTTTCCACTCCGAGCGCAGGAGGCCGTAGAGACACACATCTCCGGCCTCGCCCGCGCTCGCGCGCAAGACGCCCTCGCGTACGAACCCGAAGTGCTCGAGCAAGCGTACGCCGTTCTTGTCCCCCGCATTCACGCGGGCCTCGGCGCGCGACATGTCCGGGAAGTTCGCGAACAGGTAGCCCAGCAGCGCGCCGATCGCCTCGCGCGCGAGCCCCTTGCCGGCGGCCTCCGGGCGGAGCACCCAGCCGATCTCGACGGTGGGCGGCGTGATCCAGACCTGCCGGTACCCGACGCCCCCGACGAGCCGCCCCTCGGCGGTGACGCCGAGGTCCGCGCGCGGCGGGCGCCCGTAGCGCGCGATGGTGTCGGCGAGGTAACGCGCGACGTCGTCCGGGCCGTTGCCGCCCAGCCAGGAGCCGTACACGGCCGCGGGGTAGGCGCGCGCGTAGCCGTGGACCGACTCGAGGTCCTCCACCGTGAAGGGCCGGATGACGAGCCGCTCCGTCCGGATCGTGGGAGGCGCCCACGCCGACGACGGCATCATCGCGCGGCCCGCCACGCGCCGAGGCCGCCGCCCAGCCAGTAGGTGTCCTCCATGCCGCGCTCGCGGAAGAAGGCGACCGCGCGCGCGCTCTCTCGCCCGTCCTCGCAGTAGGCGACCACCACGCGATCCGGCGGCAGCTCGCTCACCCGCACGCTCACCTCGTCGAGCGGCATGTGCATCGCCCCCGCGATGCCCCCCTCGGGCGACCGGCGGACGTCGACGTACACCACGTCGCGCTGCTTCGCGTCCGCGACGTCGATGCGCGCGGTCTCGTCGGCGGCGTCGACCTCGGGGGCGCGGCTCGCGACGCCGATCTCGCCGGGGTCGCGGGCTTCGCCGTACTTCTCGCGGGTCTTCTTGTCGTCCCGCTCCTGGAAGGCCTTGGCGGCCTTCCCGGCGACGGCGAACGGAAGGTTGATGAGGCGGCGCAGCATCCGCGAAGGCTATCTCGTGCGTTAGACCCGCGGGCATGTGGATCGCCGCGATCGGCCTCGCGATGGCCGGCAAGTACGACGGGCTGGACCCTGACGTCCGGGGGGAGCGGGTGGTGCCCGCGCCCGCCGAGCAGGTGTTCGCCTACCTCCTCGACCTCAACCACCTGCAGGCCATGTTCCCCCCCGACTGCGTCGGCCGCTGGGAGATCGGCGAGCGCAGCTTCGGCGAGGGCGCCAACGCCATCGTCCGCTACGACATGGCGATGATGCACCGCAAGCTGCCGATGACGCTCGTGCGCGCGGTGGCGCCCACCTACATCGACTTCGACCACGTCGGGCCGCGGGGCTTCGTCACGCGCTGGACGCTCGAGCCCGCCGAGGGCGGCACGAAGGTCGTGGTCGAGACGCCCCTCACCGCGCCTCCGCCCCCGCTCCTCGGCTACTACCACAACACGGTGAAGCCCGAGTGGGAGGGCTGCTACGCCCGCGCGCTGGAGAACCTCGAGAAGGGCCTGGCGTCGAAGTGATCGCGTGGGTCGCGGCCGCGCTCGCCGGTCCCCGCCAGGACGGGGAGCGCGCCGAGGCCGCGATGGACTTCCCCGCGGCAATCGCGGCGTACGAGACGTGTGTGGCCGAGGGCGGCGACCGCGACCGCGCCTACTGCCGCACCCGTCGAGACGTGCTCGCCCCCCAGGCCGCCGACGGCTTCGTCGGGTGGCGCGCGCTCGCCGAGGTCCGGCGCGACTACCGGACGATCGGCAGCGACGCAGCGATCGCGCGGATCGAGGCCGCGCTCGCGAAGGGCGGTCCCGCGGAGCCGGCGCTCCGGCAGTGGCTCGCCAACGAGCGGGCGCGCCGGGGCGAGCACGACGAGCTCGTCGTCCTCGCCCCCACGCTGGAGCCCGACGCGCGGAAGTGGGCCGAGGCGCGCATCGGCGATCGGGTCGTGGAGCGGCGGCGACGCTGGGTGGCGGCGGCCGGAGCGGCGCTCGGCGGCCTCTACGCGGCGTGGGCGATCCGCGGCCCCGGGGAGCTGCGCTGGCGCTCCGCCGGCGTCGCGGCGATCCTGCTCGGCGCGGTCCCGACGGTGATGGCGACGCTCTGGGAGCGGGGGCTCGCGACGAACTTCGCGCTCGCGGGGCTGGTCGTCGCCGGCGGCGTGTTGCTCGCCGGCCGCGCGCCCGTCGCCGTCGCGGTCGTCGGGACGCTCGGCGCGTTCGCGGCGGTCGCGTGGGCGAACGGCTGGTACCCTTCCCTGGGGTTCTGAATTGCGCCGCATCCGCCTCGGCCACGCGCCCAACTGCTCGTCGCTCGGCAACGTGCTCAACGTGCTCGTGTGGACGCAGGCGGCCGTCGGGGCCCTGTGGGTCGCCAGCGAGGCGTGGGTCGCCCGCCGCAAGCGGCCCGGCGGCGCCCAGATCGCCGAGCCGCCCGCGGTGTTGATCGACGGCGAGCCCGGCACCGTCGAGGCGCACGTCCAGGTCACCACCGCCTGCGCCCTGCCCTGCCCCACCTGCCACGTCGACCCGCGCGCGGACGGGACGCACGTCCCGCTCGACGTGCTCGACGCCCGCTTCGCCGACCTCGCGCGGCGCGGCGTGTTCCACGTCGCGATCGGCGGCGGCGAGTCGCTCCGGCACCCCGACCTGCCCGCGATCGCCGACCTCGCGCACCGGCACGGCCTCACCATCGGCCTCACCACCTCCGGCGTCGGCCTGCGCGACGCGCGCGCGCTCGCCGCCTTCGACCAGGTCAACGTCTCGCTCGACGGCGTGGGCGCCGTCTACGCGGAGGCGCGCGGCTACGACGGCGGCGCCCTCGCGCTCGCGGCGATCCGCGCGCTCTCGGCGCAGGTCCGCGTCGGCGTGAACGTGGTGCTCGACCGCAACACGTTCCCCCACCTCGGCGAGACCGCCGGCGCGGCCGTCGAGGCCGGCGCGCGCGACGTGCATTTGTTGCGGCTGAAGCCCGCGGGCCGCGGCACCCGCGACTACCTCGACCGCCGGCTCACCCCTGCGCAGGCCCGCGAGGTCTGGCCCGCCGCGGTCGCGCTCATGGAGCGGCACCCCGACGTCACGGTGCGCGCCGACTGCGCGATGCTCCCGCTGCTCGCGGCCCACGGCCTCGATCCCGAGCGCATGCGAGCGTTCCTGTTCTTCGGTTGCCACGGCGGCGACGCGCTCGTCAGCGTGGACGCCGCCGGCGGCGAGCACCCGTGCAGCTTCGCGCGCGGGCCCGCCGACGCGCGCTGGAAGACCGGCGTCCTCGGCGAGCCCTGCGGCTCGTGCGCGTACCGCGACCTCTGCCGCGGCGGCTGCCACGCCGTCGCCGAGCACCTCACCGGCGACCGCTTCGCGCCCGACCCCGAGTGCCCGATGGTGGCGTCGTGATCCACGAGCGCCGCGCGGCCGCGCTCCTCTGCTTCGCGATCGCCGCGGTGCTCGGGTACGCCGCGCACCGCGCGTTCTTCGCGATCGGCGAGCCCGACCCGCGCGCGGTCGGCCCGAGCGTCCACACCCCCTACTACTGGCGCGTCGCGACGGCGACGTGGTGGGGCTCGCTCGCGGCGGCGGGCGGGTGGCGGTTCCCGGAGGTCGAGCCGATCGCCACGCGGGCGCTGCCCTGGGCGGTGGGGGTCGCGACGGCGATCGCCGTGCTGATCCCCTGAGTCATCGGCGCCGGAGCCAGCCCGCGGCGGCCAGCGCGAAGATCGCCGGCGCGTAGAGCCCCGCGCGTACGATCGCCCCCCGCTCCACCAGGCCCCTCGCCAGCGCCTCCGCCACGACCACGAACGCCGCGGCGAGGAGCGCCTCCGGGGCGCCCGCGACGAGGCCGAGCGTGGCGCCGAGGGCCGCCGCGGCCGCCGCCCCCGCGATCGCGGCGCCGCCGGGCCCCCCGGACGCCGTCGGGGCCCCGACCTCGCCGGCGCCGGGGTCCGGGAAGGCGACGCCGTCCTTCCACCACCCACCCTGCCCGCGCACCCACTCGCCCGGCGCGACGACCGGCACGTCGGCGACGGCGATCGCCCCGGCCCCGACGAGGGCGCCGGCGATCGCCGCGGCCACCACGATCGCGCCCGTCCC
>JBMOQZ010000242.1:0-12934 GCA_049322475.1 Myxococcota bacterium
GCGACCCACGCGCGCGCCGTCGCCCTCGCGGCGGTCGCCGTCGCGATCGCCCTCCCCGCGCTCCGGTGGGCGCCCGCCGGTTGGGCCGAGAAGGCCGCCCGGGCCCACGCGGCGACCGTCCGGGAGCGCGACCGGAGCGAGGACCTGCGCTCGCGCGCGAAGGTGCTCCACGCCGGCGTCGGCCCCGCCGGGGCCACCGCGCTCCGGCAGCTCGGGGCGGACGTGCTCGCGGAGCTCGACGGCGCCCCGGCCGACCCCGCCTCCCGCGCCGGCGAGGCCGAGCGCTTCGCGGGGACACTCGCGGCGTGCGCCACGGCGGGGCGGGCCCACGCCCGGATCGGCGGCGACGACCTCGGGCTCGCGCTCGCCGCGCTGCGCGCCCAGGGGTTCGCCCTCGTCGACACCGCGGTGCCCGACGCCGGGCTCGTGCGGGCGCAGGCCGCGGCGCGCCCCGCGCTCGAGCGCCTGTGGTTGCACCCGGCCGTCCGCCTCGTCGCCCGGCCCTCGCCCGTCGTCGTCCGCCTCGGCGAGGACGCCGACGTCGTCGTGGAGATCGCGCGAGCGCCCTGGACCGACGGGCGGGTGCGGTTCCCCGACGCGCGGGGGTTCCGCGCCACGCGCGCCACGCTCGCGCCGGGGGGTGTCCACGTGCTGGCGCTCGGCGGCACGGCGCTCTCCGCGGAGGTCTTCGAGGGCGTCCTGCGCGCCTTCGCGGACACCTACGCCACCGCTTCGCTCTGGCTGCCGCCGTCCGGGGCCGACACGGCGGTCCTGCTGGGGGCCGCGGCGTCCGACGCGCGGATCGCCTGGGCCACGCTCGAGCGTTGCGTCGCGGCCGACCGCGAAGCCCTCGCCGGGATGGCGCTCCGCTCGGCCGCCGACGTCGCGGGCCTCGCGCTCGCCGACGGCGCCGCGCTGCGGGCGCTCCCCGAGGCCACCCCGCCGCCGGGCATCCCCGCCACGGTGCGCGAGCCGCCGGCGCTCCACCTCACCCGCTTCGCCGAGGCCGCGTTCGACCCGGCGTCCGTCTTCGCGAGCGACGCCCCGCTCGCCGAGCTGAAGGCGCGCGGCGAGGCCCGCGCGGGCTTCCTCCGCCTCCTCGCGGCCTCCACCTCGGGCGACACCCGGGCGACGATCGAGCGCGCCCGGGAGATCGCGTCCACCCCGGGCGGCGCGCGCGCGCTGGAGCCGCTCGTCCGCCCTCACCTCGCCCACGCGCGCGAGGCGATGGCGGAGGGGCGCCGCGAAGGGCCCGCGTCGAAGGCGTGGGATGCCGCCGAGGCCGCGCTCTCGACCGCGCGCCTCGTGCACCCGGGGCTCGCGGAGACGCGCTGCCTCGAAGGCGAGCTGGCGGTCGCGCGCGGGCAGCTCTTGCGCGCGGAGGAGGCGTTCGCGGCGTGCGCGGAGCTCGACCCGTCGAGCGCCGACGCGTGGCAGGGCCTCGCGTTCGTGCGCATCGAGCGCCGAAACGTCGTCGGCGCGGAGGAGGCGCTGCGCGCCGGCGTCGCGGCGGCCGCGCCGGACGACTGGATGCCGGTCCAGCGCCTCGGCGTGTTCCTGATGAAGCTCGGGCGGCACGCCGAGGCCGAGCCGCTCCTGCGGCAGGCGGCGGCGGGGTCGGCGAAGGGAGGCGCGGCGGTCGCGGCGCCCCACCTCGCGCTCGCGAGCCTCTACCTCGCGACGGATCGGCCGGACGCCGCGCTGCTCGAAGCCAAGACGGCGATGGCCGCCGAGCGCAGCGCGGACGCCCTCGCGTTGCACGGGAACGCGCGCGCGATGATGCGGCAGCACGACGCCGCGGAGCGCGACCTGCGGGCCGCGCTGGAGCTCGACCCGCGCCACCCCGGGGCGCGCCTCGGGCTCGGCGGGGTGCAGGCGGCGCGCGGCGAGTACGAGCACGCGGCGGCGAGCTTCCGCGCCGTCCTCGAGGCCGACCCGGGCAACGCGATCGCGAAGTCGGGGCTGGAGAGGCTTGCGCCGCTCCTGCGCGAGAGGGAGGAGTAGGCCGGAACCCCCTTCCCGGCTCGCTCAGTAGATCTCCATCCAGGCGATCCCCGCCGTGCCGAGGAACGGGTCGGTCGCCGCGTTGATGACCTCGAGCTGGTGGTCGCTCGTGCCGTAGAGGACCGTGCCCTGCTCGGTGATGGTCAGGCCGCTCACGAACTGGTTCTCGACCTCGACGGAGTGGTCGTCGCCGGCGTCGGCGCTGCCGTCGCCGTTGGTGTCGAGGCCCGGCGAGCAGTCGTCGAAGCGGATGCCGTAGATGTCGCTGTCACCCATCTCGCAGCGGTCGACGTCGGGCGTGTACGTCGTGAAGTACACGACGCCCGCGTAGACGATGGGCTCGGACGTGAGGCCTTCGCCCGCCTCGAGCGGGAAGTAGCCGTCGCGCACGGTGCCGTCGGTGCCGGAGCACGCGATGGGCTGCGCCGTCGACGTGCACTCCGTCGGGTCGGCGTCGTACATGGCGAAGAAGTAGCCCTGCGACGAGCCGTCGCGGCTGTAGGGCGTCCCGGTGCCCCAGTAGATGCCGAGCGCGCCCGGGGGCGACGAGAGCCACGACGTCGTGGCCGCGTAGTAGACCTCGGGGCGGGCGCCGACGCCGTTGCTGCCGTCGGTGCCGTCCTTCGGGTCGTAGAACTCGCACCAGGTGAACTCGTCCGGGTCGGACGTGTCGACGATCGCCTTGAACATCCAGGTGGAGCCCGGGGTCTCGACGTCGCTCGGCCCGGCCCCGCCCTCGTCGGTCGGGCGGTACGAGGTTGTGACGGGGAAGTAGACGACGTCGCCGTCGCCGTCGCTGTCGACGTCCACCGCGGCGAGCGCGGCGGCGATGTAGGCGTACTCGTAGTACCCGCGGCCGAGGCGCCCGTCGTAGTTGATGGTCGAGGGCGACTGGCCGCCGCCGTTGGACGTGAGGTCGGGGAACGCGCTCTGGACGTTGTCGCCGTCGTCGCGGTAGCCGACCGACTCGGTGCCCCAGTAGTCGTCGGCGATGTTCCAGATGTACAGGTTGGCCTGGATCGCCTTGTAGTACTCGTACCCGCTGCTGTCGGTGTACGGGACCGGCGCGCCGCCGCCCCACATCGCGACCCACTGGTCGTGGCCGGAGCCGTCCTCGGCGTCGTAGACGTTGAAAATCACCGGGCGGCCGACCGTGTAGCCTTGGCCGTACGGGTCGGTCTCGTTCTGGTGTTCCCACAAAAACTGCGGGAACTGCGGGTCGGTGATGTCCAGCGCGAGGGTCGTGGGGCCGCCGGAGCCCTGCTGCACGACCACCACGCGGCGCCACTCGCTGCCGTCGCTCTCCTTGCTGCCGTCGCCGTCGTAGTCGATCCACACGTCCTCCACGACGGGGCTCCCGTCGAAGAGGAAGCTGCGGCCGTACCACATCAGGTCGACGAGGTGGTTGGACCAGGGCGTGGGCTGCTCGCGCCACAGGATGTACTCCGGCACCCACGCCCAGAGCTCCTCGCCCTCCTCGTTCTCCGTCGCCGTGCTGGGGTCGTCGGTGAGGCGGAAGGCGTGCAACATGCCGTCGTTCGCGGCGACGAGCACGATGGGCGGGACCTCGTCGAACACGAGGCCCTCGATGAAGCGCCGGTAGGTGAGGTCGGTGGTGAAGATGTCGTTGCGCGCGGTGACGACGGCGGGCACCGAGTACGGCGAGTCGCCGAGCTTCCACCGGCCGCGCTCCATGCCGATGTACTCGAACTGGGCCTCGGGGAGGCCGCGGGCGAAGTCGATGAGCGTCTGGACGTCGTCGCCGGTGACGAGGCAGTCCTCGTTGAGGTCGTAGGCCTCGTCGATGACGTCGAGGATGCCGCCCGAGCAGGCGTCCGCCGTCCCGTCGGTGCCCGTGTTCAGGAACAGGTCGAGCGCGGTCGGGCTCGCGCCCACGGCCGTGGAGAACTCGTAGTCGAGGCCGACGCGCCGGTCCGCGGTCGCCTCGGCGGCCAGCCCACCGAGCACCGGCGCGCTGGGGTGGTTGCCGTAGAACGTGTAGATGTCGCGCTTGCCGACGCCGTCGTGGTCGCCCGGGTTGGACTCGGACGCGGTCACGGGGCGGCTGACGAGGAGGTCGCCGCCGTCCCAGAGCGCCCCGTCGTACTCGGCCGGCCCGTCGTAGAGCACCATGCCGTAGGTGCTGCTCCCGGGATCGTCGTCGATCTGGTAGGCCCGGATGTGACCTTCCGCGAGCGGGTTGTCGCCCGTCATCTCGTAGAACGTGTAGATGACGTAGGCGCCGTCGGACGTGATGACCGGCTGCGAACGCGTGTACACGCCCGCCATCACGTCGGACATCACCGCGAGGATGGAGGAGAGGATCTCCGTCTGGGTGGTCGCGGAGGTGTAGACGCCCTCGCTCGCCGTGTTCAGCGCCGCGTTGGTGAACAGCGACTCCGCGATGGAGCCCGCGGTGATGTTCAGGCCGATCGTGTGGATCGTCGCGCGCTGGTAGTCCGCCAGCGTGGACTGGTCGGTGTTGTAGATCTGCGCCACCGCGTTGTCGTAGAAGCACTGCTCGTCGGGGGTGGTGATGCCCGAATCGTCGCAGGAGACCTCGGTGGCGCTGCTGCTCGAGGCGCCCTGGTAGTTCGTGGCCACCTGGTCGTCGTCCTCGGGACGATCGCGCGTGAGCACGATGATGTGCGTGTCGGAGCAGGTGTACCCGATGGGCGTCTCGTCCCAGTCCCCGGTGAGGCCGTCGCCGTCGTCGTCCACGCCGTCGTCGGAGACCGAGTTCTGGAGGTAGTTCTCGGCGAGCTCCTCGAGCACCTCGGCGAGGTTGCGGGTGTCGCTGGACCAGGGCTGCAGCGTCGACGCGTTGAGCGCCGCGGACATCTCGGCGTAGGAGGAGCCGACGGGCACGATCTCGTAGAAGTCGTCGTCGCTGTCGCTGTCGGCGGTGCCCACCACGCCGTACCGGGCGCCGTCGAAGTGACGGGCGACCTGGTCGATCGACTGGATCACGTCCTCGAAGCAGGTGTCGCCGCTGCCGCTGCCGCTGCAGGGCTGGTCCATGTCGTCGGACATGTCGACCACGAAGATGATGTTGGGCGGCACCATCTCGATGGTGGACAGGTACTCGTCCGTACCCGTACCGGCGGCATGCGCCTCCTCCACGAGGAGCGGAGGCGCGAGGAGCGGCAGGGAGAGCGCGAGGAGGGTCATGGTGGCCTCAGCGGATCTTGCAGGGGTCCTTCTTGACCTTGCGGAGCGTCGTCACCACCCGGGCCCGCATCGGGTTGACCGCGGTGTAGGTGGCGTCTTCGAACGTCGCGACCGACTCCATGTTCCAGTAGTCGGAGCGGTAGCCCTGGTTGCCGAGCTCGGTGCTGTACCCGGGCGGCGGGTTCCCGCACTTCTGGAAGACGGCGTCCACTTCGTAGACGCCCTGGTTGGTCGGGAAGGTGATGCCTTCGTAGTTGAGCTCGGCGTCGGCCTTCAGGACGAAGAGGTTGCCGGTGTCGGCGGTGTCCCACCCCTCGCTCGACGGGTCGTTGTTCTCGAGCTCGTAGCGGGCGTGCTCGGCACCGGCGCTCGCCGCGTTGAAGATCACCATGTGGCGCATGTTGTGGGTCGCCACGCGCTGGTCGACGCCCGCCACCTGCAGCGACGTCGCGCCGACGATGGTGAGGATCGCCATGAGCACGAGCGCCACCAGCATGGCGTAGCCGCGGCGCGACGACGGGCGTCGAAGGCGGGTCACAGGAGACTCTGGATGCGCATGTTCCGCACGGTCACCTCGGACGAGATGACCTGGCGGAACCAGTGGTCGTCGACCGTCGACGCCGGGTTGTCGGCGAGGGCGGGGCGGTTCTCGGTGTGCACGCGGATGGGGTCGGGGCGGCTGGACCGCATCACGAGAGAGAAGCGGATCATGTAGAGATCCTCGACCTCGGCCGCCGTGAGGGTGTCGACCCAGGCGGAGGCGTCCGCGCAGTCGGTGGAGCCCGCCGAGGCCTTCAGGCAGTACTCGATCTGCAGGTCCTCGACGTTGTCGACGACGGGCACGTCGTCGACGTCCGGGCTCTCGAAGTCGAGGTCCATCATCAGCACCGGGTGGTCCGCGCTGCCCGCGCCCACGCCGTCGCTGTCGTCGGCGTCGACGTAGTAGGTGACCACCTCGCCGCGCGAGCAGGTCATCACGATGGGGAGGTTCTCGTCCGCCGCGCAGATGGCGTCGAAGTCGGTCAGGCCCGTGTTCGACTGGACGCTGATGATGCCAGTCGACGCGTTCACGGCCGTGATCTCGAAGAGGAAGCTGCGGAAGTCCCCGATGCGCGCGTAGTCGTAGCAGAGCAGGAGCTCGCCGGCGGAGAGCTGGGCGAGGCGGGCGCCCTGGTTCAGCGTACGGGGGTTCACGGTGAGCTGGGTCCCGGTGCAGGACGGGGGGGAGGACTCGTTGGTGTTCACCATCAGCGCCGGGTCCATCGAGACGAGCGTGATCGCGTCGCTGCCGTTGGGGCCGGTGCCGTTGTAGGCGATCACCGCGGGGAGCTCGGAGGCCACGGCCCCGCCGGCGCCCAGCGCGCCCGTCGTCGCCCCGTTCGTGCCGAGGCCCGCGAGCCGCGCCGTACGCGTGAGGACGTCCATCCCGAGGCGCCCGTTCTGGTGCATCTCCATCTGGAGGTCCTGGTACACGAAGGCCCGGACCTGCTGGCTGAAGAGGTTGTAGAGCGCGGCCACCACGAAGAGGCCGATCGCGAGCGCGACCAGCATCTCCAGCAGCGAAAACCCCCGGCGGGCGCGCATCACGAGTCCCGGAAACGGAACGACGAGATCGTCGTACCGTGCGTGGTGTTGAAGGCCGAGTCCTCGTACGTGCACCGCACGCGGAGCCGAAGCCAGGTCTCGTCGCCGTCCATCGCCTCGACGTCCCACGTGACCCGGTACATCACGGGCAGGAGCGTGGTCGCCGTCGCGTCGTACATCGCGTTCACCTCGGTGGCGCCCGCCGTCGGGTGCTCGAGGTCGTCGAACTCGGTGGAGAGCGCGGCGTAGCCGGTGGAGCCCTCGGCGAGATCCGTGAGGCCGCGGGTGGTCGTCGCGCCCCAGTCCATCGCCATCAGGCGCTCCATCTGGGTCTGCGCGAGGTAGGTGCAGTCGGTGAGTCGCCGCGCGTTCATGTTCGCGCGCACCGCCTGCCCGTGGAACCCGAACATCACGATGAGCGAGAAGCCGAGCAGCGCCGAGGCGATCATCACCTCGACCATCGTGAAGCCGCCGCGGCGCCGAAGCAGGCGCGGGTTCACGGCGTGCTCGCCGCGGCCGTGCCGACCGCGTTGGAGGGGAGCTCGGCGGCGGACTCGAGACGGGAGAGGCCCCCGCGCGAGACCCGGATCGTCACGCGCTCGCCGCTGCGCTTGGCGACCACTTCGAGCGCGATGTAGCCGGCGACGAAGTCGGTGGGCGGGTTTTGGAGCCAGCCCCGCGGGGAGAACACGATGGCGTCGGCGTTGCCGGCGCCGGATCCCGCGAGGGCCGGCCAGGGCGCGAGGCTCGTGCGCGGCGTCTCGTTCAGGCCGCCGACGGACAGGCTCCGCTCGCCCTCGCCGTCGTTCGGCACGCCGCCCGGATCGTCGATCGGGAGCGTGTCCCACTCGTTGCTGCCGTTGTCGCGGTTGCCCACCTGCAGGAGCCACTCGCCCACCTGCGCGTCGGCCGGATCCAGCGCCGCGTCGGCGGCGAGGAGCTTCACGCGGGTCTCGCGGTTGGTGGTGATCGCCAGCGCACGCGCGTGCTGGAGGTCGGAGTGCAGCAGTCGCGCGGCCTTCATCATGCGGAATCGATCGACCTGGGGTTGGAGCATCGTCCACCCGATCCCCGCGAGGATGCCGACGATCGCGACCGCGATCGCGATCTCGAGGAGGGAGTGGCCACCCCGCCCGGCTGCAAGAAGCGTTCCGCGCCGGGACGCCGCGCGGACGCGTACCGACGGGCGCCCGGTTGGGAAAAGAGTTCCCAATTGGGAATTGATTTCCGGGGTCACCGGAGCCCCGGGCAGGTGTCGTCCACGATGCCGCGTCGCCGGGAGACGGCGCGCCGGGTCTCGTACACGTCGGAGATCTTCGAGCCGGTCGCCTCGGCCTCGTCCAGCACGCGATCGGCCTCGTCGAGCCACGCGTAGACGGCGGGCGCGGTGCGGGCGCACGCGTTCGGATCGACGCGGCCCGCGGAGGCGGCGAGGAGCGCGCGCGCGCGGGTCATGCGGGCGAGCGCCCGGACGCGGGGCTCGCCGCCGAGGTCGATGGCCTTCTGCGCGGCGAGCAGGGCCTCTTCGGCGCGATCGAGACCGAGCAGCGCCTCGGCGCGGGCCTGTTGGAACTCCGCGCGGTCGGGCGCCTCCTTCGCGAGCTCCACGAACGTGCGCTCGGCCTCGGCGTACTGGCGCGTGGAGAGGTCGAGCAGGCCGAGGCTGTGGCGGATCGCGAGGTCGCCCGGCGACCGGGCGAGCGCGGCGTCGAACTGCTTGCGGGCGAGGACGGGGTTCCCCTCGGCCATGGCGACGCTGCCGAGACCCTTGTACCCGAGGGCGCTTTCGGGGTGGGCCGCGACGCACTGATCGAAGGCATCGCGCGCGAGATCCTCGCGGCCCGCGAGGTGCCAGGTCCAGCCGAGCCCGTAGAGCGCCTCCGCGTTCGCCGGCTCGGCGTCGAGCGCGCGGCGATACGCCGCTTCCGCGGCTGGGAGATCGCCGCGGGCGAGCGCCTGTTCGCCGGCGTCCAGCTCGCCCTCGGCCCCACACGCGAGGAGGAGGAGCGCGACACCGCCTCGACAGAGGAGCCCCACCCGGCTCACGCCTCGATCCCGTAGTCGCGGATCTTGTACAGCAGCGCCTTGTACGAGATCTCGAGGCGACGCGCGGCCTGCGACTTGTTGCCGCCGGACGCCTCCAGCGCCCGCACGATCAGGCGCCGCTCCAGCGCGGCGGTCTGCGCGGGGATCGAGAGGTCGTCCGCGCCCACCTCCGCCGAAGCGACGGCGCGGAGGTCCGCGGGGAGGTCCTCGACGGCGACCCGCGCGCCGTCGCACACGAGCAGCGCGCGCTCGAGCACGTTCTCGAGCTGGCGCACGTTCCCGGGCCAGCGGTGGGCGAGCAGGACGCGCATCGCCTCCGCGTCCACGCTCGGGCGCGCGAGGCGCATGCGGGCGCACAGGGCGTCGAGCAGGTGGTCCACGAGCAGCGGCACGTCCTCGGCGCGCTCGCGGAGCGGCGGCACGTGCAGGTGCACGACGGCGAGGCGGTAGTAGAGGTCCTCCCGGAAGCGCGGGGGCGAGAGCGGCTGCGCCGAGGCGGCCACGATGCGCACGTCGACGCGCTCCTCCTTCTGCCCGCCGAGGCGCCGGATCGTGCCCTCCTGCAGCACCCGCAGGAGCTTCGCCTGAAGCGGCGCGGGCAGGTCGCCGATCTCGTCGAGGAACAGCGTGCCCCCGTCGGCCTGCTCGAAGAGGCCCGCGTGGGCCTGCACGGCGCCGGTGAACGCGCCCTTCGCGTGGCCGAAGAGCTCGCTCTCGAGCAGGTTCTCGGGGATGGCTGCGCAGTTCACGGCGACCCAGGGTCCTCTCGAGCGGGGCGAGAGCCTGTGCAATGCCCGGGCCAACAGCTCCTTGCCGGTGCCGGACTCGCCCGTCAGGAGCACGGTGGTGTCGTGCTGCGCCGCGCGCCCGAGCACCCTGAGCACCTCGCGGATCGCCGGCGACCCGCCGACGAAGCCTTCCACGGGCTCGCCCGTGCGCTCGCGGAGCCGCGCGTTCTCGACGGCGAGGCGGCCCCGGTCGGCCGCGAGCGACTCGCGCTCCTCGAGCTTGCGGATGGTGAGCACCACCTCGTCGGCCTTGAACGGCTTGGCGACGTAGTCGTAGGCGCCCCGCCGCATCGCCTCGAGCGCCGTGTCGACGGTGCCGTAGGCGCTCATCATCACGACGGGCGGCGCGCCCGGGGGGAGCGCGCCGAGGAGCTCGAGACCGTCCATGTCGGGCATGCGCACGTCGCACAACACCACGTCGGCGTCGCCGAGCCGACCCAGAGCCTCGCGCCCGTTCTTCGCCGTCTGCACGGCGTAGCCGGCCCGCCCGAGGATCAGCGTGAGCAGGTGCCGAAGGTTCTCCTCGTCGTCGACGACGAGGACGCGGGTGGGGGAGTCGGGCACGGGGGGATTGTAGATCGGGTGCGCGGCGGCCCCCGGGCCGAGGCGTCGGCCAGCGGGGTCGCGTGGTAGCGTGGGACGGGGGCGGGTGATGCTCCACTTCCACTTCGACTTCCTCTCCCCGTACGCGTGGCTCGCCTGGAACCGCGTGCACGACCTCGCGGCGCGGCACGGACGCGGCGTCGAGCCCGTCCCCACGCTGCTCGCCGCGTTGCTCTCGCGCTGGGGCCACAAGGGACCCGCGGAGATCCCGCCCAAGCGCGCGTGGGTGCTCCGCAACACCGCGCGCCTCGCCCGCCGGATGGGAGTGCCGCTCGTCCCGCCCCCCGCGCACCCGTTCAACCCGCTCGTGGCGCTGCGCGTGGCGTCGCTCCCGGGCGAGCGCCGGCGCGAGGTGATCGACGCGCTGTGGCGCGCGACGTGGGCCGGCGGACCGGGCGTGGGTGACGCCGAGACGGTCGCGCGCGTGCTCGACGACGCGGGCTTCGACGGCCGCGCGCTGGTGGCCGCCGCCGGCGAGCCCGACGCGAAGGAGCGCCTCCGCCGCCAGAGCGACGAAGCCCTCGCCGCCGGCGTGTTCGGCGTGCCCACGATCCGCGTGGACGGCGAGCTCTTCTGGGGCCTCGACGCCTTCCCCGACGTCGAGGAGCACCTCGAGGGGCGCGAACCGGTCGACCCGGCGCTGATCGCGCGCTGGCGCGACCTCCCGGCGGCCGCGCAGCGAAAGTGAGCGCGCGGCGTAAGCCCCGCGGGGGAGCCCGCGTTCCGCCCGAATGAAGCCGATCGCCCGCGCGTAGGGGCGCCGCTTCCGGAGGCCCCCCATGCTCGCCCTCGCCCTCCTCCAGAGCTGCATGATGCAGCGCGACTCGGAGCCCACCCCCGTCCGCGAGCCGGTGGCCGCGGCGGCCCAGAAGAAAGCGAAGCGGTCGCAGGACACGGGCGCGCCGACGACGACCCCGCGCGCCCCGGCGAAGCCGAGGCCGCTCCCGAAGGCGTCCGGAGGGGCGAGCCCTTCGTCGCCGCGGGAGGTCGCCGAGGCGCCGCCCCCGCCTCCCCCGCCCCCGCCCGTCGCGGAGCGGCAGGTGGACGAGGGCTGGGGCCGCGAGGTCTGGCTCTCCAACGACGACTCGATGAGCCTCGCGAGCGCGCAGCGGCTCCTCTGGGCGCTGAAGGAGGGCGAGCCCCTCCCCGCCGACCAGATCCGCCCCCACGAGCTGCTCAACTACTTCACCTTCACGACCGACCCGGTGGAGGAGGGCGCCACGTTCAGCGTGCGGGGGTCCGCCTTCCGCACCGACGACGAAGTCCTGACCGTCGCGCTCGCCGTGCGGGGCGCCACGCCCCGGCGCGTCCCCCTCGACCTCACCGTGGTGGTCGACCGCTCCGGCTCGATGGGCGAGGACGACCGGCTCGCCGCCGTCAAGCGCGGGCTGGTGCGGATGTGCGAGCAGCTCCGCCCGGGCGACCGCGTCGACCTCGTGCTCTTCGACAACGAGGTCGAGACCGTGCTGGACGGCCTCGTCGTCGGGCGGGACCCGACCGCGTGGTTCACGGACGCGGTGCGGGGGATCGAGCCCCGCGGCGCGACCGACCTCGCCGCGGGGCTGCGCGAGGGCTTCCGGCGCGCGGGCCTGCACCGCGGAACCGAGGGGCGCGAGCGCCGTGTCCTGCTGCTCACCGACGCGAAGCTGAACGCCGGCGACCTCGACACCGCGCTGCTCGCCGAGGTGGCCGAGGCCTACGACGACGCGGGCATCCGCCTGTCCGTGGTGGGGGTCGGCGACGACGTGAACGACCGCGTCCTCGACGACCTCTCCGAGCGTGGAAAGGGCGCCTACGTCTACCTGGGCAGCGACGCGGTGGTGGACCGGGTGTTCGGGACCGGGTTCGACGCGCTGACCCGCACCGTCGCGCACGACGTGCGCTTCGAGCTCGACCTCCCCGACTCGCTCGGCATGAAGCGCTTCTACGGCGAGGAGTCGAGCACGCGCGCCGAGGACGTCGACCCGATCCACTACTTCGCCGGCACGTCGCAGCTGTTCCTCCAGGACCTCCGCGTCCGCGACGGCGAGCTCCGCGGCGACGACCCGATCACGCTCACCATTCACTTCCGCGACCCGAGGACGGGCGACGAGCGCCGGCAGGTGTTCGACTGGACCGTCGGCGAGCTGCTCGAGGCCGACGCGCGCGACGTCCACAAGGCGCGCGCGCTCTGGGCGTGGTCCGAGCTCGCCCTCGCGGACGCGGCCGGGGCCAACTGCCGCAAGGAGGCCGGCGAGTGGCGCATGCGGGCGGCGCGGGCCCGCGACGACCGCGAGATCGCCTGGCTCGACGGCATCACCCGCCGCGAGTGCGAGATCGTGGCCCGCGTCGCCGCCCCGCGTCCGGACCACGCGAACGTGAAGGTCGTCGTGGACAGCGACTCGGAGTTCAGCGCCGCGGAGCTCGTCTGCCCGAGCGGCTACCGCCAGCGGAACAGCGTGCTCGCCGGCGACCGGGTCGCGTCCTTCGCGAACGTCCCGGTCGGCGAGCGCTGCAGCATGCACCTCAAGGGCGGTCGGACGCGAAAGGGCGCGGAGGTCGTGGTCCACGCGGGCGAGGCCGCCGTGCGGTGCCGCGCGAGGGGCGTCGAGGTCACCTGCACCTGACCTCGCGACGCTCGCGCCCCGCCCTCGCCCGTTAAGGGGCCGCGGATGTCCGACCTCGACTTCGAGAAGGCCGACTACGGCGCCGCCGGCGAGGCGCCCGCCTGCGCGCAGTGCGGCCAGCCGCGGGGCGAC
>JBMOQZ010000243.1:0-12906 GCA_049322475.1 Myxococcota bacterium
GGGCGTCGACGTCGACGCGCGGACGGCGGAGCTCGCCGAGGCGCTGCGCGGCGCGCGGCTCCCCGTCTGGATCGTCACGAACGAGGTGGGCCTCGGCATCGTCCCCGGCGACGCCCTGTCCCGCCGCTACCGCGACCAGCTCGGCCGCTGCAACCAGCGCGTCGCCGCCGTCGCCGACCGCGTGACGCTGATGGTGGCGGGAATCCCGCTGAGGATCAAGTGAAGGCGCTGCTCACGGGGCTCTCCTTCCTCACCCGCATCCCCTTCACCTCCGACGCGCCCGACCCGGCGACGCTCGGGCGCTCGACCCGGGCGTGGCCGGCGGCGGGCGCGGTGGTGGGGCTGTGCGCGATCGTCGCGCTCACCGCAGGGGCGTGGCTCTGGGGCGCGCCGGTCGGCGCGGTGCTGGCCGTGGCGGCGATGGCGGCGGTGACGGGCGGGCTGCACCTCGACGGGTTCGCCGACAGCGTCGACGGGCTGTTGTGCAACGGGGACGCGAAGCGTCGCCTCGAGGTGATGCACGACCCGCGCGCGGGCGCGCTCGCCGCCGCGTGGACCGCGATCTGGCTGATGGCGAAGGTAGGCGTCGTGTACGCGTGCGTCACGTCGGGTACGGCGGCCGCCGCGTTGTGGATCGCGCCGGTGCTCGCCCGCGCCGCCCTCCCCTGGGAGGTCCTGCTCGCCCCCGCGGCGACGCCCGGAAAGGGGCTGCTCGGCGCCCTCAAGCCGCTGGTCGACGGCACCGACGCCGCGGCCGCCACGCTCTTCGCCGTCGCGCTCGCCGCGCCCGCGGTCGTCGCCTTCCCGGAGGTGCTCCCGGGGCTCGCGGCGGGCCTCGTGGCGGCGGCGATCGCCGGCGTCGCGTGGGTCGCGATCTGGCGCGACAGGATCGGCGGTCTGAACGGCGACACGCTCGGCGCCGCCGTGGAGATCCGCGAGGTCGCGCTGCTCGCCGCGATGGGGGCGACCGTGCCCGGGTGACGGCCCGCTTGCCATCGCAGGGATCGACCCCTATCATCGCCCTCCAGCCGCCCCAGGACCCCATGTCGGACCTTCGCAGCACGTCTCCGCAGCAGCTCTTCAAACAGTGGCGATCGGGCGACGCGAACGCCGGCGCCGCGATGGCCCAGCGCTTCTCGGACTGGTACTACGCGATCACGGCGTCCCGCCTCGGTGACGCGCACGGCCGTCAGCCGCTCCAGCGCGCCTGCACCCGTTTCCAGCAGGGCATCGTCACCGTCACCAACCCCTCCGAGCTCGCGGACTGGGCCCACGGCCTGCTCATGGAGGAGATCGGGCAGGCGGGCAGCCGCATCGGCGGCGGCGACTTCGCGAACGCGCTCACGGGCGGCAAGTCCCCCACCCAGCTCCTGCAGGAGGCGCGCGCGGCGCTCCCCGACGCGCAGGTGCGGCTGCTCGCCAACGCGTACGACGTGCGCACCCCGCTCGACGAGGTCACTCGCGAGGCCGACGGCATGGGCGGCTACCCGCTCGCCGTCCTCCAGGCCCGTCACGCGCTGAAGAAGTGGCTCCGCGATCAGGGCGGCATCGCCTTCACCGAGGTGCCCGACCAGCCCAACCTCGACTGCGCCCCCCTCCCCCTGTACGAGGCCGGCCGCATGACCAGCCCGCAGGAGGAGGCCGGCTTCGAGAAGTGGATGCTCTCGGACATGTCGCTGTGCAAGGACATCGCCGAGTTCGGCGTGTTCGCGCTCGCCCTGCGCGCGGGCGCGTTCCGCCTCGGCGCCGGCAAGGCCGCGGCCGCGCCGCAGCCCGCCGCCGCCGCGCCGCCCGCAGCCGAGCCGTCCACTCGCGCGTCGATGACGTCCGAGCCCGCCGCCGCACCGGCGAAGTCCGGCGGCTCCGGAATGATCCCGCTCCTCGCCGGCGGGGCCGTCGTCCTCCTCGTGCTCCTCGCGGGGGCCGCGCTCGTGGCCCTGAAGTTCCTTGGCTGACGAGATCGACACCCCCGACGGGGCCGCGTGGACGATCGACCCGCGGGCCCGCGCCGCCATGCTGCTGGAGGCCGCGCGCGAGGCGCTGCACGAGGGCGATCCCGCCGGCGCGGTCGCGCTCGCCGAGGAGCTGCTCGACGACGAGCCGGAGGAGGTCGAAGCGCTCCTCGTCGTGGCCGACGCGGCGCCGCGCTACGGACACGCGGAGGTCGGCGTGCTCGCCGCGCGTCACGCGGCCACGTGCGGCGTGGAGATCGGCGCCGTGCTCGCCGCGGCCCAGCTCGCGGCGTGCGACGTCGAGGCGGCTCTCGAAACCGCGGAGTCCACGCTCGCGCGCGACCCGCGAAACGCCCGCGCGCACGCCGTGCGCGCGCAGGCGCTGGAGGTGCTGGGCCGCGCGTCGGAGGCCGAGGCCGCGTTCGCCCGCGCCGCGGCGCTGAAGCCCGACGCCTACCCCCCGCCCCTCGCCGTGTCCCCGGACGCGTGGGAGACCCACCTCCTCGCCGCGCTCTCGGGCCTCGATCCCGACGTGCGCGACGCGCTTCGGCGCGTGCAGCTGACCTTCGAGGAGCTCCCCGCGCTCGCCGACCTGCGGACGCTCCGTCCGCCGCCCAGCCCGACCGTGGACGCGCTCCTCCGCGGCGACACGATCTCGCTGTACCGCCGCAACCTCGCCCGCGGCCTCGCGGCGGAGAGCGAGCTCACCGTCCGCATCCGCGACGCCCTCGACGCCGAGGCCCGCCTGCTGCTCGACGACGAGGCCTGATGTCGAGTCGAGCGTCGTGAGGTTCGTCCTGCTCGGCACGGGCACGACGTTGCCCGACGGCGACCGCGGTCCGGCCGGCTTCCTCGTCGAGGACGGCGACGCGCGCGTGCTCGTCGACGGCGGCAGCGGCACGATCCAGCGGCTCGCGCGCCACGGCGTCGACGCCCGCCGGCTCGACGGCGGCGTCTACACGCACCGCCACGTCGACCACTGCGGCGACCTCGTGCCGCTCCTGTTCACGATGCGCGTGGGGATCGACGTGCCCCGCCACCGCGACTACCCGATCTGGGCCGGCGAGGGCTTCGTCGCCTACTTCGCGCAGCTCGCGGCGCTCTACCCGGGCTGGCTCACCACGGACCGCTACGGCGTGCCGATCACGGAGCTGCCGCTCGACGGCCCCGGCGCCGCCGTGCTCCCCGGCGGCACGCGGCTCGACACGTTGCCCGCGAAGCACAGCCAGGGCGCGCTCCACCTCGGGTTCACCGGCACCGACGGCTTCCGCGTCGTGTTCTCGGGCGACACCGGCTACTCCGACAACCTCGCGAAGCTCGCCCGCGGCGCCGACGTGCTGGTCACCGAGTGCGGCGTGTCGCGGCCCGATCCGTGGATGTCCCACCTGACGCCCGAGGACGTGACCGCCATCGTGGACGCCGCGCGCCCGAAGCGGGTCGTGCTCACGCACCTCTACCCGGACGTGGACCCGGACGGGGCCCTGCGGAGGGTGCGCTCCACCGGCATCCCGGTGGAGCGCGGCTTCGACGGACAGGTCCTCACCCCCTGACCCCCGTCCGCCGAAGCCTTTTCCCTCGTCGCAGCTCGTTCGTTAGGATGGTAGACGCCTGAAACCCGGCGACAATGCCGATTCAACGCCCGGTTTCGAGGCCGTCCCGCAAGCTGGTGAGCGCCTTGCGCCACAGCTCGTCCGCGGGCGCCCGCACGGCGTCGTCTTCGAAGGCCGTCCCCGCGTGCTGCACGTTCACGACGGTCTCGTCGCCGTCGCGCGCGACGGAGAACTGGGTGAAGGTCCCCTTCCAGGGGCCGCGGTCCCAGTTCACCTCGAGCTTGGCCGTGGGCCGGAACACGTGCAGGAAGCCGCCCTCCTCGTCGCCGGCCATCCGCACCGTGATCCGCCCGCCCGCCCGCGGGTCGACCCGCGCCTCTCCCAGCCACCGGCCGAGCCCCTCGGGCGTCGTGAGCGCGTTCCAGACGGAGCGGGGGTTGGTGGAGATGGAGATCTGGCGACGAATGGTGGACATGCAGCCTCGGGCGCGCGGAGCGTAGCGGATTGCGAAGGCGGGCGCACGTGCCCTCGCGCTGGATAGGTACACACCGATGCTCCTCTTTCTCGGGTGTGGGGGCGGCCCGCATCCGGATCCCGAGCCCGCCGACGCGGACGGCGACGGCGCCCCCGCGGCGAACGACTGCGACGACGGCGATCCGGTCGTGTTCCCGGGCGCCACCGAGGTGGGCGACGGCCGCGACCGCGACTGCGACGGCCGCGCGCCCCCCGCGCCGGCCACCTTCGACGGCGGCGAGGCGGACGAGGGCTTCGGCGCGCGCGTGCTCTTGCGCGACGGCCGGGCGTGGGTGGGCGCGCCCTTCGGCAACACGCGCGGCGGGCGCGTCTACCGCGACGGCGTCGTCGCGCTGGAGGGCTCGCCCGGACAGCTTCTCGGCGCGGGTCTCGCCGCCACCGACGTCGTGCTCGTCGGGCTCGCCGGCGAGGTGCGAGACACCAGCGGTGCGACGGTGTGGACGGGCGACACGGGCGGCGGCGTGCTCGTCGCCCGCGGCGACACCTGGGCCGTGGGCACGGCCGACGGCGCGTTCGCGGGCGCTCCCGTGACGTGGGGGCGTCGCCCGGACGCGCTCGCGCTCCTCGCGGACGGCCGGCTCGCCGCCGGGTTCGCCCGCGGCGACGTCGCGGTGCGCATCGGCGAGGTCGAGGTCCCCCGGCCGGCGACCGGCGACGAGGCGGGCTTCGCGCTGGCCACCGGCGACGCCGACGGCGACGGCGACGAGGACCTCGTCGTGGGCGCGCCCGGCGCCGGGCTCGTCTACGTGGTCGACCCCGACTCCCCCGCGCTCGCCGGGGGTGTGGGCACCGGCGAGGGGCGCTTCGGCGCGGCGCTCGCCATCCACGAGGCCGGCGAGCTCTACGTCGGCGCGCCCACCGCCGGCGCGGCGGCCGAAGGCGCGGTGTACAGGGTCTCCCGCCTCGGCGAGCCCAGCGCGCGCTGGAGCGGCGCGCGCGCCGGCGACGAGCTGGGCTTCGCGCTCTCCGCGGCGGACGACGCGCTCCTCGTCGGCGCGCCCGGCCCCGCCGACCTGCCCGGCAGCGCGCGGATCGTGATCCCGTGATCGTGCTGATCCCGGGCATCCGGGGCGACCCGTCGGAGTTCGCCCGGCTCCTGCCGATCCTCCCGGAGGCGCGCGCCGTGGCGATCCCCGACGACGCCGGCGACCGCCTGTCGACCGTCGCCGCGCGGCTGCTCGCCGAGCTGCCGGACGAGCCGATCGACGTGGTGGGCGCCAGCTTCGGGGGCCTCGTCGGCTGGGCCATGCCCGCCGCGCGGGTCCGCACGCTCACCACGATCGGCACGGTGCCCTGGCGCACGCCCCGCGCCGCGCGCTGCGCCTGGGCCGCCCGCGCGCTGCGCGTCCTCCCCGACCGCGTGTACGCCGAGGTCTACGGGCCCCGCGCCCGCGCGGCCATGCGCGAGGACGGCGCCGACGAGCGCCTCATGGAGGAGGTGCGCGTGCCCCCGCGCCGCGCCCTCGCGGACCGGCTCGCCGCCATCGCCGCGTGGGGGCTCCCGCCCCGCCCGCCCGCGCCGGGGCGCTGGTTGTGGGGGGCGACCGACCGGTTCGTCACCTGGGACGAAGGCGACGTGCGCGCGCGCGGGATGGAGCCGATGGCGCTGCCGGGCGGCCACCGCCCCCACCTGTCCCACCCGAGCGAGGTGGCTCGGTGGCTGCCCGCATAGCGTTCAGGCCTCGGCGCGACGCAGCGCCGGGAGGCGCTCCCAACGGTCCACGAACCAGCGACGGACGCGGTCGGCGGGGGTGGGATCGCGCCGGAAGTCCAACGCCTTCGCCTTGAGCGCGTCCAGCTCGAACGGCTGGCCCAGCGCCTCGCAGAACGAGGTCAGCAGGCCCGTCTCCGCGTAGGACACCTGGCCGTCGCAGGCGGCGACGAGGCCGACGCAGGCGGCGACGGCCTCGCGCGAGCGGGCGTCGGGCACGCGGGCGAGCCGCTCGCGAACGTCCTCGGGGTCGAGGCGGGCGTCCTCGAGGCCCCGCGGGCGCGCGGACTCCTCTTTCACCGCGCGGACCACGGTGTCGACGATCTCGCGCTCGCGCATCCCGAAGCGCCCGTCGGCGGTGGCCACGCAGGTGGCCGCCTCGACGGCGACCGCGAGCGTGGCCGGATCGCCGCCGATCGCCTGCCCCATCTCCACCGCCGCGCTGCGCAGCTGGGCGAGCGCGCGGAGCTCCTGACGGGCGACCGCGCCGATGTTCGCGGTGGAGTAGAGGTTCCAGGCGGCGGACGCCCCCACGCCCACGAAGGGGACCCCCGCGCGGACGAGCGCGCGCATCACGATCTGGCGGCCGATCTGCGGGCCGAGCACGTTCAGCGCGAGCCGCGTCTGCTCGCCCGCGCGCTTCTCGAGGAGCGCGCGCAGGTGCGCGCGCACCGCGTCGAGCGAGAAGGCCTGCTCCTCGTCGAGGTCGCCGACCGACACCTTGACGCCGTTGGCGAGCGCGAACGCGCGGTACAGGTCCTCCGGGTCGGCCGGGTCGATCGGGTAGCCGTAGAGCGTCGCGAGGTCGTAGACCAGCCGCAGCTGGACGCGCGTGGTGTAGAGGATCTCGGCGCCCAGCGTGCTGACGGCGGCCGGCAGCGCCGCGAGCCCGAACGGCGCGCCGAAGGAGGCGACGTACGCGGCCGTCGAGGTGACGCCCGTGGCCGCGCCCGCGAGGGCCGACTGGCGGACGGCCTGGCGCACGATCCGGTCGGCGATCTCCTCCTCCGAGAGGCCCGGCCACCGCTCGCGCCAGTTGCGCGCGCCCCCGAGCTCGAGCACCTCCTCCGCGTAGTCGCGGACGACCGACTGCGTGAACGCCACGAACCAGCTCCCCGCCTGCTTCCGGGAGCTCCCCACCGCGCTGGCGAGCTCGCCGTAGAGCCGCCGGGCCGTTTTTCCTGCTTCCATCACGGAAAGATGCGCACGCCGGGACCAACTCGGTTCGACGGCCGACAGGCGACGGCTGCTACGGATACCAGCTCGTCACCCACCCGTGCCGCTCCTCCACCCAGGCGCGCAGGTAGGCGATCTCCTCGTCGGGCTCGGTCCAGTCGGTGCGCCAGCGCCACCCGTCGTAGGTGCGGTACGACTCGCCCCACTTCTCCCAGTCGCGGGTGATGGACGGCCCCACCTGCTCCTCGTGGGCGTCGATGCGCGCGGCGATCGCGTCGACGGCGAGCGGGCCGGCGAGGGCGTCGCGCATGCGCGTCTCCCAGAGGGGCCCGAGCTGCACGTCGGTCAGCGCGCGCGCGAACAGGTTGTTCGACCAGAAGAAGTCGTAGTCGGTGCTGGCGGCCTCGCGCTCGGTCTGCCACGTCTGGCCGAAGCTGTGGTTGAAGTCCCACGGGACGTGGTGGATCAGGCCCTCCTCGGGGTCGAAGTACAGGTACGCGTTCTTGCCGCCCGAGTCGTCCGACTCGGTGAAGCGCACGAGGATCCACCAGTCGATCAGCTCGTCCATCACGAAGCGATCGCCGAGCTCCTCGCGGAACGTCGCGTCGTCGGTCGTGGCCGCCCACTCGACGAACGCGTCGAGGTCGGCCCAGTCGCCTTCGGGGCCCTCCTGCTTCTCGTAGCCCGCGTTCCAACTGGACTTGGGCGAGCCGTTGTACTCGGCGTGGAAGTTGGCCTGGTGGTCGACCGCCTTGTAGAGGTTCCAGTCCTCGTTCCAGCCCCAGTCCTCGAAGTACTCCCCGTCGACGTGATCGGTGAGGAGGTAGAGGCCCACGTACTCCCCGTTCGCGTACACCACGACGGTCTTCGTCTGCACGGCGTGCCGCGCGGGGTCGAGCGCGTTCCAGAGCTCGTAGCAGAGCTGCTGGCGCACGTAGCTGTTGTCGTCGAACAACGTCGTCAGCACGATCTTGCGGCGCTTCTCGAAGCCGTCCGCCTCGAACTCGTCCCACGACGGGAACGACACGGTGTAGCTCTTCTTCGGGTAGTACGAGGACGCCGCGCCCCGGTACTTGAGCTCGATCGCGAAGGTGTGGCCGTCGAAGGTGAGCGACGACGGCACGTCGTCGTCGAAGTTGGTCGTGCCCGGCACCTCGAGGTGCACCACCGGGACGCCGTGCTCGGACGTGTACGTGTCGGGGTCGACGGGCTCGTTCTCCGCGGCGTCCCACGCGTCGGCGACCGACACGGCGATCGTCCCGACGTCGTCGTCCTCGCCCTGGGACAACACGTCGAAGGTCCACGCGCCGGCGTCCGCCAGGCCCGGGGTCCACGTCAGCGTGTCGCGCTCGAAGCGCGCGCCCTCCGGGAGATCGAGCACCTCGAACGCCTCCGCGGTCCCCTCGCCCGTGCAGGCCACGCGCACGCGCACCTCGTCGCCCTCGTCGACGTAGACCGGCGGGGCGCCCGGGTCGCACGTGCCGTCGAGGCCCACCACCGACGCGGAGTCCTCGCCGGGGGTCGCGGGGTCGTCGGCCACGATGGTGGTGCTCCCGCAGGCGAGGAGCGCGATCAGCGCGCGCACGCCGCCTCGACGTCGTCGACGCGCTTGGGGCAGGCCGCGGTGAGCACGTCGGGCTCGCCGTCGGTGACGAGCACGTCGTCCTCGATGCGGATGCCGATCCCCCGGTAGGCCTCGGGGGCGTCCTCGTCGTCGGGGGGCACGTAGATCCCGGGCTCCACGGTCAGCACCATGCCCGGCGCGAGCGGGCGCGCGCCGCGGCCGACGACGTACGCGCCGGCGTCGTGGACGTCGAGGCCGAGCCAGTGGCCGGTGCCGTGCATGTAGAACCGCCGGTAGCGCTCCTCGGCGATCAGCGTGTCGACGTCGCCCTCGAGCAGCCCGACCGCCACCATCCCCTCGGTGAGCGCCCGCACCGAGACGTCGTGCATGTCCTTCCACGCGCGCCCGGCGCGCGCGGCGTCGATGCTGGCGAGCTGGGCGCGCAGGACGATCTCGTAGAGATCCCGCTGCGGTCCGCTGAACCGGCCCGAGACGGGCCAGGTCCGCGTGACGTCGGCGGTGTAGTACGCGTACTCGCAGCCGGCGTCGACGAGGCAGAGGTCGCCCGCGCGCAATTCCTCGCGGTTGGTGACGTAGTGGAGGATGCAGGCGTTCTTCCCGCCCCCCACGATCGTGGTGTAGCCGGGCCCGTTGCCGCCCCGGCGGCGGAAGGTGCCGTCGACCTCGGCCTCGACCTCGTACTCGAAGGCGCCCGGGCGCCCCACGCGCATGGCGGCGACGTGCGCCTCCACGGTGATGTCGGCGGCGACGCGCAGGCGGGCGATCTCCTCCGCGGACTTCACGAGCCGCATCTCGGCGAGCAGGCGGCGGGCGTCGACGAGGCGGTGGGGCACGTCGAGCCCGTTCCGCATCGCGGCGCGCGCGGGGCCCTGGATCGCGGAGAACACGGTGCGGTCGCGCTCGGCGTCCTCGCCGAAGCGGTAGTGCAGCGTGCCGTAGCCCTGGAGGAGCTCGCCGAGGCGCCCGTGCAGCTCGGCGTACGGGAACGCGGCGTCCGCGCCGTGGACCTCCTTCGCGCCCTGGACGCCCGGCCGGATGCCGGTCCAGATCTCGCGCGCAGGGTCCTTCGGCTGGACGAACAGGATGAACGGCAGCTCGGCGCCGGGGCGGAAGAGCGCGGCGACGTCGGGGTCCTCCCACCCGGTCAGGTAGTAGAGATCGCTCGACTGGCGGTAGCGGTACTCTGCGTCGCCGTTGCGCAGCGCGTGGTGGTTGCCGAAGAGCAGGGCGGCGTCCTCGCCCAGCGCGGCGAGGTAGGCCGCGCGGCGGGCGGCGTAGCTGTCGGCGCGTGTGTCCATCGCGGCAAGGTACTTCGGCTGTTCGCCGCCTGCCCGCGCTCCGGCGCCGCGCCGGGTTAGGGTCCGCACCTTTCCAGAGGACGTCGTGCTCGCTGTCATCGTCGCCTTCATCGCCTGCGCGGACCCCGCGAAGGACAAGACCGCCGCCACCGTCTCGGAGCCCGCGCCTCCGCCCGCCCCGGCCGCGGCTCCGGCGGCCCCGGCGATCGACCCCAACGACGCGCAGGTGCTCGTGGCCACCGGCACGATCGGCTTCACCGGCGCGAAGGTCACGAAGTCCCACGACGGCACCTTCGGCGCGTGGGAGGGCAAGCTCCGCGTGAAGGGCGACAAGCTCGAGGGGGTCGACTTCGCCGTGGACCTCGCGTCGGTGAAGACCGACTCCGCGAAGCTGGACGATCACCTGAAGAAGCCCGACTTCTTCGACGTGCCCACCCACCCGAAGGCCACCTTCCGCAGCATGGACGTCAAGGACGGCGCGCCGCCGGACAACAAGCTCGAGGGCGCCAACGCCACGGTGGGGGGCGACTTCACGCTCCGCGGCGTCACCAAGCGGCTCGAGTTCCCCGCCGTCGTCACCGTGACGCCGTCGGAGGTGGCCGCGCGTACCGAGTTCGTCATCAACCGTCAGGACTTCGGGGTCGCCTACCCCGGGAAGCCGGACGACCTCGTCCGCGACGAGGTGGTGATCCGCGTGGACGTGCGCGCCCCGCGCGCGGCCACCCCCGCGGCCGACGCCGCGCCCCCCGCTCCTCCCGCCGGGCCTTCGCCCGGTTGAGACCCTGTGATACGGTCGAGGACGCCGATGGAGCGATACCACCTCACCCGAGGGCTCGACACCGAGGGCTACGACCTCGAGGTCCACGAGGTCACGCGCTACGACTCGCGTCTCATCGCGACGTTGTCCGAGCTCGACCTCCTCACCTACTCGGAGGCCACGTTCTCCCGGTACACGCTGGGGGCGATCCTGCGCCACGGGCGGGTGTTCACCGTGACGGCGGACCACCTCGTGATCGGGGCCTGCCACTGCATCCGCGACTTCGAGAACCCTGACGAGGTCGTGATCTTCAACATGGCGCTCCGCCCCGGCTGGCGCGGCCACGGGCTGGGCACGCGCTTCCTCCTCCGCGTGCTCGAGCGTCTCCAGCAGAGCGGCCTGAAGACCGTGGCGCTCTCGGTGGCGACCACGAACCAGCGCGCCATCGCCGTCTACCGCGTGAAGTTCGGCTTCCGCGTCGTGGAGAAGCGCCCCGACGAGTACGCCACCGGGCAGGAGTACCTGTTCATGCGGCTGGATCTGACCCGTGCGCTGCCGGACGTGCTCGGGGAGCGCGAGATCGGGTAGACGGCGGTGGCGGAGCCGGGCGACGGGTCGCTGTCCGTCGCCTGCGAAGAGCCGTAGAATCGGGGCGTGACGCACCTCGGCCGCTACGAGGACCTCGGCCCGCTCGGCGAAGGCGCGATGGGCGAGGTCCGCCGCGTCCGCGATCCCGTGCTGGGGCGCGTGATGGCGATGAAGATCCTCCGCGCGGAGCTCCTGCCCTCGCCCGCGCTGCGCGCCCGCTTCCTCGCGGAGGCCCGGGCGACCGCCTGCCTCCAGCACCCCGGGATCGTGCCGGTGCACGAGCTCGGCGAGCTCGCCGACGGGCGGCTCTACTTCACGATGAAGGAGGTCCGCGGCCAGACGTTCGGCGAGGCCATCGAGGAGTTGCACGGGCGCGGGCCCCGGCGGAGCGTCGGCGACCCGCCGGCCTGGACCCTGCGCCGCGTGCTCGACGCGTTCCACCGCGTGTGCGAGGCCGTCGCGTACGCCCACGCGAGCGGCTTCATCCACCGCGACCTGAAGCCCGAGAACGTGATGCTCGGCCCCTTCGGCGAGGCGCTCGTGCTCGACTGGGGGCTCGCCGCGGCCCACGGCGAGGCGACCGGCGCGAAGGTGGCGGGCACCCCCGCGTACATGGCGCCCGAGCAGGCCCGGGGCGACGGCCCGCTCGGCCCCCCCGCCGACGTCTACGCCCTCGGGGCCGTGCTCTACCAGATCCTCTCGGGCGAGCCGCCCTACGCGGGCGACGACGTGCTCGCCCGGGTGATCGCCGGCCCGCCCCCGCCCCCGCGGATTCCCGTGGCCGCCGAGCCCGCGGTCGCCGACCTCGCCGCCACCTGCCGCGTGGCCATGGCGCGCGACCCGGGCCTCCGCTACGCCCACGCCGGCGAGCTCGCCGCGGAGATCGCCGCGTGGCTGGAGGGCGCGCGCCGGCGCGAGCAGGCCCTCCAGAACGTGCGGCGCGCGGAGGGCGCGCTCCCGGAGGTGGCGGCGCTCCGCAAGCGCGCGGCGCGGCTGCGCGAGGACGCGCGCGTGCTGCTCGAGGGGGTGCGCGGCTGGGAACCCGTCGACCGCAAGCGCCCGGCGTGGGAGGCCGAGGACGAGGCGCGCGCGCTCGAGGACCAGGCCGAGGTCTGGGAGGTCGAGGTCGTGCAGCTCTTGCGCGCCGCTCTCGCCGACGTGCCCGATCTGGCCGAGGCGCGCGCGCTCCTGTCGGCCTACTGGCGGCGCAAGCAGGAGGAGGCGGAGGCCCGCCGCGACCCCGCCGCGGTCCGCTACGAGGCCCTGCTCCGCGCGAGCGACACCGGCGAGAACACCCGCTGGCTCTCGGGCGAGGGCGCGCTCACCCTCCACACCGACCCGCCCGGCGCCACCGTCGAGCTGTACGCCTGGGAGATCCACGATCGGCGCCTCGTGCCCGTGCACGTCCGCACGCTGGGACGCACGCCGCTCGACGCCGTGGAGCTGCCGATGGGGAGCTGGCTCCTGCGCGTGCGCGCGCCGGGCCGCGCGGCGGTGCGCTACCCCGTGCGGATCGGCCGAGAGGAGCACTGGGACGGCGTGCCGCCCGGCGCCTCGGCGCCGCTCCCGATCGCGCTGCCGCCCGAGGACGCGCTCGGCCCCGAGGACCTCTACGTGCCCGCCGGGTGGACGCGGGTCGGCGGCGATCCCGCCACGCGCGCGGGCCTCGACGCCGCGCGCGTGTGGGTGGACGGCTTCGTGATGCGGCGTTTCCACGTGACCAACGCCGAGTACGTCGCGCTGCTCGACGCGCTC
>JBMOQZ010000244.1:0-107111 GCA_049322475.1 Myxococcota bacterium
GGCGACGACTGCGACGACACGGACGCGCGTGTGAGCCCCTCGGCGACGGAGACCTGGTACAACGGCGTCGACGAGGACTGCGACGGCGCCGACGACGACCAGGACGGCGACACCTACGCCCGCGCCGACGACTGCGACGACACCGACGCCGCCATCCACCCCGGCGCCACGGAGACCTGGTACGACGGCGTCGATCAGGACTGCGACGGCAACGACCGCGACCAGGACGGCGACGGCTGGACGGTCACGCTCGACTGCGACGACACCGACGACACCGTGAACTTCTCCGCCACCGAGGTCTGGTACGACGGCACCGACCAGGACTGCGACGGCAACGACGACGACCAGGACGAGGACGGCTACCCGCTCGCCGACGACTGCGACGACACCTCCGCGGCGATCCACCCCGGCGCGAGCGAGGCCTGGTACGACGGCACCGACCAGGACTGCGACGGCCGCGACGACGACCAGGACGGCGACGGGTTCGCCCGCGCCGACGACTGCGACGACACCGACGCGACGGTCAACCCCGACGCCACCGAGGTCTGGTACGACGGCACCGACCAGGACTGCGACGGCAACGACGACGACCAGGACGGCGACGGCTACGCCACCTCGGTCGACTGCGACGACACCGACGCCTCCTCCTACCCCTCCGGCGCCGAGGTCTGGTACGACGGCGTCGACCAGGACTGCGACGGCAACGACACCGACCAGGACGAGGACGGCTACGACGCCACGTCGGTCGGCGGCGACGACTGCGACGACACGCGCGACACCGTCAACCCGGGCGAGACCGAGGTCTGGTACGACGGCACCGACCAGGACTGCGACGGCGACGACGACGACCAGGACGGCGACGGCTGGCTCCGCGCCGCCGACTGCGACGACACCGACGCGTCCGTGAACCCCTCGGCGACCGAGGTCTGGTACGACGGCACCGACCAGGACTGCGACGGCAACGACGACGACCAGGACGGCGACGGCTTCGACGTCTCGGTCGACTGCGACGACACCTCGGCCGCGATCAACCCCGACGCCACCGAGGTCTGGTACGACGACGTGGACCAGGACTGCGACGGCAACGACGACGACCAGGACGGCGACGCCTACGTCGCCGAGGCCTCGGGCGGTTTCGACTGCGACGACACCGACGCCACCATCCACCCCGCCGCGCGCGAGACCTGGTACGACGGCGTCGACCAGGACTGCGACGGCAACGACGACGACCAGGACGAGGACGGCTACGCGCTCGTCGACGACTGCGACGACACCAACGCCGCCGTCAACCCCGCCGGGACCGAGGCCCGCAACGGCTACGACGACGACTGCGACGACTATTGCGACGAGGGCTTCCTCGGCGCGGGCGACCTGATCGTCTCCGAGGTGATGATGAACCCCGGCGCCGTGTCGGACACCTACGGCGAGTGGTTCGAGGTCTACAACCCGACGACCATCGACATCACGATGTGCGACGGCTGGACCATCGCGGACAACGTGGGGACCGCCACCGTGGACGTCGACGTCGAGGTGCCCGCCGGCGGGTACGCGGTGTTCGGCAGCAGCACGAACACGTCGCTCAACGGCGGCGCGCCGGTCGACTTCGCGTTCGGGTCGATCCTGCAGCTCTCCAACACCGCCGACCGCGTCGTGCTCACGTTCGACGGCACCGAGATCGATCGCGTCACGTGGTCGAGCGGGTGGCCCTTCGCGTCGGCGTACAGCATGACGCTCGACCCGACGCTGCTCGACGGCACCTCCAACGACAGCGTGGGGAGCTGGTGCGAGGCCACGTCCACCTACGGCAGCGGCGACCACGGTACGCCCGGGGATGCCAACGACGGGTGCTGAACCGTCGGGGGTTGACAAGGTAGAAGCTGGGCGGGAGCATCCGTCCGTGCTCGCGACGGACCACGCCTCGCCCGACGCCCGAATTCGCGCCCTCGCGGAGGCCTCGCGCGCCTTCGCGGAGGCTGTCCCCGACTACGAGGCGCTGCTCGCCGTCGTGGCGAGGCGCGTGTCGGAGATCACCGGCGACGCCACGACGGTCCGGCTCCTGGACACCGCCCGGTCGCTCTTGTTGCCGGTCGCCGCCTGGCATCCGGACGCGGGGCTGCGCGCCGCGCTCCTCTCGACGATGGCGCAGACCCAGCGCATCGACGAGGGCCTCTGGAAGGGGGTGGTCGAGCGGCACGAGGCCTTCCGCCACGAGGTCTCGGCGGACCAGGTTCCGGCGCACGCGTCGGCCGCGCAGGTGGAGTTCATGCGCCGGCACCGGCTGCGCGCGATCATGGGCGTGCCGCTCGTCGCCCGCGGACGCGTGCTCGGCGCGATGTCGCTGACGCGCTACGGGCGCGACGACGCCTACACCGACGAGGATCAGCTCTTCCTCCGCGACATCGCCGACCGCGCGGCCCTGTGCATCGACAACGCGGCGCTCATGCGGAACGAGCGCGAGGCCCGCGCCGCCGCCGAGGCCGCGCTCGCCGACCGGACGCGCGCCGAGGAGGCGCTGCGGCGCACGGAGGAGCAGCTCCGCGCCTCGCAGAAGCTCGAGGCGATCGGGCGGCTGGCCGGAGGCGTCGCCCACGACTTCAACAACGTGCTGTCGGTCATCCTCGGCTACAGCGAGCTGCTCCTGCTGCGTTTCCCGCCGGGCGACCGCAGCCACGCCGACCTCCTCGAGATCCAGCGCGCCGGCGAGCGCGCCGCGGGCATCACGCGCCAGCTCCTCGCGTTCGGGCGAAGGCAGGCGCTCGAGCCACGCGTGCTCGACGTGGGCGAAGCCATCGCCGGCATGGAGAGGATGCTCCGCCGCTTCCTCCCCGAGGACGTGGACCTGCGCGTGTTCGCGAAGGCCGGGGAGGGCCGCGTGCGCGCCGATCCGTCCCAGCTCGAGCAGGTGCTGCTCAACCTCGTGCTCAATGCGCGCGACGCGATGCCGGGCGGCGGGACGCTCATCGTCGAGTCGGCCGTCGTGACCCTGGACGCGGCCCACGCGGCCGCGCACCCCGACACGCACCCCGGCGAGTACGTGCAGATCAGCGTCACCGACAGCGGCGCGGGCATGGACCGGGAGACGCTCGCCCGCCTGTTCGAGCCCTTCTTCACCACGAAGGGGCGCGCGCAGGGCGGCACCGGCCTCGGGCTCGCGACGGTCTTCGGCGTCGTGAAGCAGAGCGGCGGCCACATCTGGGTCTACAGCGAGCCCGGGCGCGGCACCACGTTCAAGATCTACCTCCCGCGGGTGGACGCCCCCGTGGACGTACCCGCCGGCGACGCGCCCGTGCTCCGGACCGGCGGCGGCGAGACCGTGCTCGTCGTCGAGGACGAGGCCCAGGTGCGCGTGCTCGTCGAGACGATCCTGCAGGCCCTCGGCTACCGGGTGCTCACCGCGGGCACGCCGGAGGCCGCGCTGGAGATCGCCCGGGCGCAGCCCTTCGATCTGCTCGTCACCGACGTGGTGCTGCCCGGGATGAACGGCCGCCGCCTGGCCGAGGCCATCGCGAAGATGCGCCCGAACGTGCCGGCGCTCTACATGTCCGGGTACACCGAGAACGTCGTCGTGCACCACGGCGTCGTCGACCCGGGCGTCGCCTTCCTGCAGAAGCCCGTCACCCCCGCCATGCTCGCCCGGGGCGTGCGCGCGGCGCTGTCCCGCTGATCACTCGTGGTGGTGATGCCCGCCCGGCCCGTGCGGGTGCCCGTGCTCGAGCTCCTCGGCGCTGCACGCGCGCACGCCGAGCACCTCGACGTCGAAGTGCAACGTCGCGCCGGCGAGCGGGTGGTTCACGTCGATCCACACCGCGTCGTCATCCACGGTCGCGACCCACACCGGGATCGCCTGCCCGTCGGGGCCGTGGGCGCCGAACTGCATGCCGGGGTGGATGTCCACGCCGGGGGGGAACGCGGTGCGGGGCACGCGCTGGGGCGCGACGTCCATGCGGTCGCCGTAGGCGAGGCCCGGCGGCACGTCGACCGCCAGCGAGGCGCCCAGGGCGGCGCCCTCGAGCGCGGACTCGAGGCCGGGGACGATGTTGTGGTGGCCGTGGAGGTACTCCATGTCGCCGCGCTCGATCTCGTCCCCGTCGATGGTCAGGACGTAGCGCAGGGACACGACGCGGTCGGCGCCGACGGACAGGGCTTCGGACATGGGGCTCCGGGTCGGCGCGGAAGGTGAAGGGCGGCGACGCGCCCCGATAACCTGCACGTGCGTGGGAAAGCTCCTCGCCGCCCTCTACGACCCCGTCATGCGCCGCGCCGAGCGCGCGGGCGTCGCCGCGTGGCGACGCGAGCTGCTCGCCGATCTCGCGGGCACCGTGGTCGAGGTGGGCGCGGGCACCGGCGCGAACGCGCCCCACTACCCCCCCGGCCTCGACCGCCTCGTGCTCACGGAGCCCGACGCCGCGATGCGCGCGCGCATCCGCGGCGAGGTCGTCGACGCGCCCGCGGAGCACCTCCCCTTCCCCGACGCGTCGGCCGACGCCGTGGTCTGCACGCTCGTCCTCTGCTCCGTCGCGAACCAGGGGGAGGCGCTCGACGAGATCGCGCGGGTGCTGAAGCCGGGCGGGCGGCTCGTGTTCCTCGAGCACGTCGCCGACCCCGAGCGCATCGGCCTGCAGCGCGCGATCGAGCCGGTGTGGACGCGGCTCGCCGGCAACTGCCACCTCACCCGCGACACGCTCGCGGCGATCGCCGAACGCTTCGACGTGGCCGGCGCGATCCACGGGCCGCTGCCGGGCGCGCTCCCCTGGCTGCGGGCGAGCGTGCGGGGGGCCGCGCGGAAGCGATAAGCCCCGGGGATGCGCGCCCTCCGCCTCGACGCCCACGGCGGCCCCGACGTCCTCGTCCCGGTCGAGCTCCCCGTCCCCTCGCCCGGCCCCGGGCAGCTGCTCGTGCGCGTGCGCGCGGCCGGCGTCAACTTCATCGACACCTACCAGCGCACCGGCCTGTACAAGGTGACGCTGCCGTACGTGCCCGGGCTCGAAGGCGCGGGCGAGGTCGTCGCCGGCGACCTCCCCGCCGGCACGCGCGTGGCGTGGGCCAGCGCGCCCGGGAGCTACGCGGAGTACGCGATCGTGCCCGCCGACAAGGCCGTCCCCGTCCCGGACGGGGTCGCCGACGAGGTGGCCGCAGCCGCCATGCTCCAGGGCATGACCGCGCGCTACCTCACCCACGCGACCCGCCCCCTCGGCGAGGGCGACGCCTGCGTGATCCTCGCCGCCGCCGGCGGCACGGGGCTCCTGCTCTGCCAGATGGCGCGCCGTCGCGGCGCGCGAGTGATCGCCGTCGTCTCGAGCGACGAGAAGGAGGCCCTCGCCCGCGAGGCCGGCGCCCACGAGGTCCTGCGCTACGAGGGGTTCGCGGCGAAGGCGCGCGCGCTCACGGGCGGGCGCGGCGTGGACGTCGTCTACGACGGCGTCGGGCGCGCCACCGTGGCCGAGAGCCTCGCGGCGCTCGCCGTCCGCGGTACCCTCGCGCTCTTCGGCCAGTCGAGCGGGCCCGTGCCGCCGATCGATCCGGCGGAGCTGGCGAAGGGCTCGCTGTACCTGACGCGGCCGTCGCTCTTCCACTACACGCAGTCGCGCGAGGAGCTGCTCGAGCACGCAGGGGCGGTGCTGCGCGCGATCGCCGCCGGCGAGCTGCGCGTCCGGATCGCGCACCGGCTCCCGCTGGAGCGCGCGGGCGACGCGCACCGTGTCCTGGAAGGGCGCGGGAGCCTCGGGAAGATCCTGCTGATCCCCTGACCTACGCCCGCCGCCTCCCCGCCACGGCGATCACCCCGAACACCCCGAGCCACGCCGCGGACGGCGTGCCGCACGTGCCCGCCTGCTGCCGCGTGGTGTCGCGCACCGTGAGCGAGACCCCCTCGAAGACGCGCACCCCGTCGTCCACGCGGACGGCGTGCTCGCCGATGGGCGCGTCGTTCGCGCACGCGACCTCGAAACGCAAGACGTCGCCGTCGACCTCCACCCCCGACACCACGACGCCCTCGCCCGCGTCGACCGTCGGCACGCCGGCGAGCTCGCCAACGACGGTGAGCGCGAGCGTGTCGGTCTCGCCCTGGTGGACCTCGCCCGGGGAGATGCCCGTCAGGCGGGGGCGGTCGTCCCCGTCGGCCACCTCGAAGGCGTCGGCCACCTCGATCGTGTACTGGCTCGTCGCCAGCGTCAGCGCGCGCGGGCCGGGCTCGGCGCCGCGCCCGATCTCGATCGTGAACGAGGCGCTGTCGACGTCGCGGACCTCCACGTCGCGCACCGTCACGTCCTCGCCGAGCCCCACCGTCACGTCGCCGTCGACGAGCAGGAGCCAGGCGCCGTCGAGCGTGACCCGCAGCGTCTCGCCCGGCCACGCCTCGGCGGGGTCGAGGCCTGCCACCTCGGGGACGTCGCCGTCGACGACGACGGCCTCCGAGAGGTCGCCCTCGCCCGCCTCGTAGCGCGCGCGCACGGCGAAGGCGTCGGCCTCGCCCGTGATGGGGACGTCCGCGGACGTGCTCTCCGCGGAGGCGACGAGCTCGCCGTCGCGGAAGACGTCGTAGCCGAGCACCGGGTGCTGGGTGACCGGCGCCGTCCAGGACAACGCGACGGTGGTGCCCACCACGCGGCCGGCGGGGGCGGCGAGCGCCGTGGGCGCGGGCAGGCGCACGCGGAACGAGAGCGTGCCGGACACGGGCGAGCCCGCCTCGTTCACGCCGTCGGTCGCGACGACGCGGTACCCCACCGTCGTGTCCGGCGCCTGGCCGGGGATCTCGCCCGCCCACACCCCGTCGCGCTGCGACATCGGCGAGGCGATCTCCACGCCGCCGACGCTCCACCACACGGTCGCGCCGGTGACGGCCACGTCGTCCTCGGCCGTCACCTCCACGACGTAGGGGCCGTCGAGGTCGTCGGTGTCGGCGAGCTCGGTCAGCTCGAGGAGCCGGGGCGCGGCGATGTCGCCGTCGTGCAGCTCGAAGCCGTCCACCGTCCACCCGTCGGCGACGCCGGAGGGATCGGCGTAGGAGACGAGGCGCAGGCGCGGGTTGGCGCCGCGGTCGCGCAGGTCGACCAGCACCTCGCCCCAGCCGCCGCTCGCGTCGGTGAAGCCGGCGGCGTCGGGGTAGCCGTAGAGGGGCGTCGCGACCTCCCACCCGTTGCCGCCGTCGACCTCGACCCACGCGGCGTCGCCCGCGCCGAGCTCGTACCAGTGCCGGAAGCGCAGGACCGGCCGCGTGAGCGAGGCCACCTGCGGGAGCGGGACCTCCAGCGTGTCGGTGCTGTCGTTGAGGTAGCTGCGGGTGAGCCCGGTGCTCCACGCGCGCGCGCCGTCCCAGCCGGCGCCGGGCCCGTTCGTGACGTCGCCCCAGGCCCACTGCCCGAGCTCGCCGTCCTCGACGAAGCCGCCGTCGTCGTCCTCGAGGCCCCAGGTGGCCACGGGCGCGGCGGACGCGGCGGCGACGATCGCGATCACGCGCCCGCCAGCGTGTAGGTGACCTCGATGAGCGCCCCCGGCGACGGCGCTTCCGCGAACACGAGCGAGGCGCCCTCGACCGTCCAGCCGTCCACGAGGCGCGCGCCGTCCACCTCGACCACGACCGAGCCCTCGTCCGGCGCCGCCTGCAGCGAAAACGTGGTGGGCCACTCCACGCCGCGCACGCCGAGCGCGTCGGCGACGACCCGGAGCTCCGCGCGGCAGATGCTGACGACCGCGCCGCCCGTGGCCTCGGCGACCTCGACGTAGCGCGTGCCCGCCCGCGCCGAGCCCGTGGCGCCCTTGCAGCCGTCGGGGACGTCGCCCACCACCGCCGAGGCGCGGGCGACCCCGCCGGACCGCGCGGCGTCGGCGTCGAGCAGGGCGATCACGGCGGCGACGGGGTCGTCGCCGAGGTAGCCGCCGCTCTGGTCGTCGCCGTCGGAGACGAAGACGACGTGGAGCGAGGCTCCGTCGCGCCGGAAGCCGCGGTTCAGCCCGTCGGCGTCGAGGAGCGCGAGCGCGGCGGCGTCGAGGCCGGCGGCGGGCGGCGGGCTGTCGGCGCCGACGTCGAGCGCGGCCGCGAAGGCGGCGACGGGATCGTCGGCCTCGGGCGTGACGATCCAGGGGTGCCCGACGAGCGCGCCGCCGTCGGCCGGATCGGCCGTCGTCACCCCGAGCTGCCAGGCGAGCCCCACGGCGTCGAGGGCCTCGACGAGCTCGCCCGCGCGCGCGGAGAAGGTGGCGAGCTCCTCCGCCATGCTGCCGGTCGAGTCCACCACGAAGAGGACGTCGAGCGCGGGCCGCGCGGCCTGCGTGAATTGCTCCTCCACGCGCACCGGGGGCGCGGCGGCCTCGTCGGGGTCGGCGAGGCCGTAGTCCGAGCAGGCCGCCACGAGCACGGCGAGCGGGAGCACGAGCGTGGCCCGGACAGCCAAACGTCACCCCGACGGCGCGCCATCGTCCCACGAGGGACCGGGCGAAGTCAACGCTCCCCGGGCGACCTCTTCCAGGCCGTGACCCGGTCGATCTCCTCGCCGCCGCGTTCGGCGCGGTGCAAGACGAGGCGGCGGAAGCCCCAGACGTTGAGCAGGCGGTACTCGAACGTGAAGGCCTCGTACTCGCGGGTGGCCGGGGGGAAGCCGAGCAGGCGGAGCGCCTCGGTGCGCCCGACCGGCGCGGGCAGCGGCACGTCGACCATCAGGATGACGCCGTCGCGCAGGCGCACGGTGCCGCGGTCGAGCAGGACCTCGGTGTCGCCGTCGGGCGTCGGCCGCTCCTCGATCACCGCGCCGAGCTGGTTGGCGACCTCGCCGCGCACCGCGTCCCAGCCGCGTCCGCCGAGGTACCGCACGTCGACGTGGACGCCCTCGGGCTTCACGTAGCCGGCGTCCACCGCGGCGGGCGACGCCCGGATCGCCTCGGCGCTGCGCTTGGCCTTCACCTCCTCCACGGTGGGCGCCCGCTGAACGGCCGGCAGCACCGGCTCGTCGGGGGCGCAGGCGAGGACCAGAGGGAGGAGCATTCGCGTTAGAGGACCCGCGCGATGAGAGTAACCGCACGCTACTTCGCCGCGCTGCGCGAACGGAAGGGGACGTCCACCGAGGTGGTCGAGCTCCCCGAGGGCACGACCGCCCGGTCGGCCTACCGGACCTTGTGCCCGCCCGCCGATCTGCCCGTCGCCTTCGCGGTGAACGAGGAGATGGCGCGCCCCGACACCGTGCTGCGCGCGGGCGACGAGGTGGCGTTCCTCCCCCCGATCGGGGGCGGGTGATGATCGCCGTCGTCGACGGCCCCATCGACACGCGCGCCGTGGAGGACGCGGTGCGCGACGAGGGCAACGGCGCCCTGCTCACGTTCTCGGGCGTGGGCCGCAACAGCTTCGGCGGGCGTCCGGTCGCCGGCCTCTTCTACGAGGCGTGGGACGACGTCGCGCTGAAGGAGCTGCGCAAGATCGCCGACGAGGTGCGCGAGAAGTGGCCCGGCGCGCGGATCGCGATGGTGCACCGCACCGGCGAGGTCGCCATCGGCGAGCCGAGCGTGGTCATCGCCGTCGGCACGCCCCACCGCGACGCCGCCTACGCCGCCTCGCGCTACGCGATCGACGAGCTCAAGCAGCGCGTGCCCATCTGGAAGAAGGAGCGGTACGCCGACGGGGACGGCGACGCGTGGATCGCGAACGAGCCGTGACGCCCTTCAGGGACAAGCTCCCCGCCGAGTTCCTCCGCCCCGAGGTCAACCCCTACGTGGCCTCGCACCGCGCGTTCGGGCCGGAGATCCTGCCGGCCTCCGAGGCGCAGGCGTGGCGCGGGCGCTGGGGCGAGCTCTTCGGGCGGGCCGCGCCGCTGCACGTCGAGATCGGCTCGGGCAACGGCTTCTACCTGTCCGGCATGGCCGCGCTCCACCCGGAGGCGGACTGGATCGGGGTGGAGCTGCGCTACAAGCGCGTCGAGCTCGCCGCCCGCAAGCTGCGCGCGGCGGGGATCGCCCACGCCCGCGTGGTGCGGTACGACGCGACGCGCCTCGACGAGCTGTTCGAGCCGGGCTCGCTCGCGGGGCTCCACGTCAACCACCCCGACCCGTGGGCCCGCCGCAGCCAGGCGAAGCACCGCATGATCGGCCGCGGGTTCGCCGAGCTCGCGGCGCGGCTGCTCGCACCCGGCGCCGAGCTGCGCCTCAAGACCGACTTCCGCCCCCACGTGGACGCGCTCCTCGCGGTGCTCGGGGGGCTGCCGTTCCGGGTGGAGGGCGACCTCGTCGACGCCGTGCCCTGGCCCGACGACGTCGTCACCAACTACCAACGCAAGGCGATCGCCCGCGGCGCGCCCGTGTGGGCGCTCCTCCTCCGCCGCGCCTGAAGGAGCGCCACCGGCAGGAGCCACGCCGCCTTCCCGCCGCCGCAGCCGCACTTCTCCTCGACGGTGACGTCGGTGGGATCGGTGCCGGCGAGCCACTCCTCGACGTTCGTGTAGCCGTCGCCGTCGGCGTCGTCCGCGGCGTCGTCCCGCTCGGGGTCGAGGCCGTGCTCGGCCTCCCACGCGTCGCCCATCGTGTCGTGGTCGTCGTCGCGCGGGAGCGTGAAGTCGACGCCGTCGACGGTCTCGCCGAGGTCGACGTCGCGATAGCCGGCCGCCTCCTCCACCAGCGCGTCGTCCCACCACTTCGTCACGTAGCCGGGGTCGCTCGGGCAGTAGTGGACGTAGCTGGCGCGCACCGTCCACCGCCCCTCGAAGAGCCCGCCGATCGCCCAGCGCCCGTCGTGGTCGGTGGTGGTGGACGAGGACTCGTCGCTCTCCGTCGCGAACGCGTAGACGGCGGCGCCGTAGACGGGCGCGCCCGTGTCGTCGACGACGCGCCCCTCGAGGCGGCCCCCGGGCGAGAGCGTCCGCTCCACCACCGTGTCGCCGGCGACGCGCACCGTCGCGATGTTCCCCGCGTCGTCGCGGAGCCAGTCGCGCACGAAGCCGCCGTCGTCGCCGAAGACGTAGAGCGTGTAGTCGCCGTCGTGGAGGCCGTCGATCCGGAAGACGCCGTCGGCGTTGAGCCCGCCTCCCCGCCCCACCGTGTAGTCGGTGTTGTAGAGCAGGACGGACACCTCGGAGAGGTCGCCGTCGCCGGCGAAGTCGAGCGTGAGCCGCGACTCGACCGGCATCGCGAGGTCGACGCCCTCGACGAGCAGGCCCTCCTCGTTGGCGTCGACGCGGTCGTCGGTCGGGCGGTCGGCGCCGGGCCAGTAGGTGGTGGCGAGCCCGTCGGCGGAGGCCCAGACCAGCGCGTCGCCGGGGGGGAGCCCGTCCGCGACGTAGGCGCCGTCGGCGTCGGAGAGGGTGTCGAGCACCTGGCCCGAGGCGTAGGCGTACACGACGGCGCCCGCGACGGGCTCGCCGGCGTCGTCGGTCAGCGTGCCGGCGAGCGAGACGCCGTCGAGCAGCGCCGCGTCCGGCGCGGCCGTCGGCTCGCCCAGGGCGACCTCGAGCGCCGTCGCATCCTCCTCCTCGTAGGCGGGCCCGAGGAACTGGCCCGGCCAGCCCTCCGGTGCGAAGTAGAGGAGGTAGGGCTCGGGCTCGCCGGGATCGGCGTCGAGGCCGGGGACGACGTAGCGGCCGTCGTCGTCGGTCGTGACGATGCGCGAGACGAGCGCGGTGCGCTCGCTGGCGCCCACGCCGACCACGTACCCGCCGGCGACCGGCGCCCCGGCGGCGTCGGTGACGCGGCCGGACAGGGAGCCCCCGAGCGGCAGCGTCACCGTGCCGGCGGAGGTGTCGCCCGTGTCCTCGACCGTCAGCAGCGGCGAGGAGCAGAAGTCCCAGGTGTCGCCGGCGAAGCGGTCCACGTGCGGATCTTCGTCGGGGGCGAGCGCGCGCACCCGGTACCGACCCGCGGGCAGCCCGGCGATGCGGAAGTTGCCGCCCTCGCCCGTCGTGTCGTCGCCGTAGTTGAGGCGGAGGTCGTACGCGACGACGATCACCTCGGCGACGCCGCCGCCCTCCGCGCCCACGACGTCGCCGACGAGGTCCCCGGCGAGGGCGAGCCCGGCGAGGGCGATCACGCCGTCTCCCGCCGCACGGTCCAGCCGGCGCGGGCGAGCGCGCGCGACGGTTCGTCGCCGAGGCCCACGCCGACGATCTCGACGCGGTCGCGCCGGAGCGCCCACCAGTCGCAGAACGCCGCGATCCCCTCGCCCCGCTCGGCCGCGCACCCCGACAGCACCACCGCCACCTCCTCGTCGCCCGCGGCCTGCAGGCGCGCCGCTTCCCGGAGCACGCTACGCGCGGCGGTGGCCTCCGGCGAGTCGGGCGTGGGCCGGGGCGCGCGCCCGAGGGCGAAGGCGAGGGCTCCCACGCCGGCGAGCGCGGCGGCGGCGACGAGCCCGGCGGTGGCCCCGAGGAAGAGGGAGCCCATCGCGAGCAGATCGGCGACCGCCAGCGCGACCGGCAGCCAGGGCGCGGCGCGCGCGCGGTCCACGCACCCGACGATCACCCGGCGCGTGCGCGGGCCCGGGTGGCGCAGGACGAGGTTCCAGCACGGCGCGCGGGGGCTCGCGGCGGCGAGCGCGTGGAGCCCCCGCGTGCGCGCCACCGCCTCCACCGCGAGCAGGGCGAGCCCCACCACCCCCACCGTGGAGCCGAGGAGCGCCGCCGCGAACGCGACGAGGGCGAGGACCGCGTGAAGCGCTCCCTCCGCGTGCGGACGCGCGTGCGCCGCGAGCCCGTGGAGCCGCGCGCCGTCGAGCCCGAGCGCGCGCGCCTCCGCGAGCAGCCCGCCCATGCGCTCCCGCTCCAGCGCGGTGCCGGGCGCCACCGGGAGCCCCTCCGCGCGCAGGGCGGCGCCCGCGTCCGGGGCGTGCGCGGCGGGCGTGGCGATGGTCGAGGACACGGGCGAGCTCCGTCGACAGGATAGCCGACGGGCCCCCGCGCGTCGGCACGGGTTGCGGCGCGCGCCTCAAATCCGTAGGATGGGGGTCCCCGCGCACCGAGGCTCTCGCAGCATGCGTTTTCGAGGTCAGGAGTACAACGCGAAGGATCAGGTCATCGCCGTCATCGACAGCGGCGTCGACCTGAAGGACCCCCGTCTCGTGGGCGCGGACGTCATCGGCATGTCGATCTCGATGAGCGCCACGCAGCACGTGCAGATCGCGGGCGACTACACCGACGAGAACGGCCACGGCACGGAGATCGCGGCGGCGGTCCACAAGATGGCGCCCGAGGCGAAGATCATCTGCATCAAGATCATGGACGCCCGGCTGCGCACGACGGCCGACCTGATGGCCGCCGGCATCGAGCTCGGCGCGCGCAACGGCGCCAACGTCATCAACCTCTCGCTCGGCACGCCGAACATGGGCAAGGCGCTCCTGTTGCGCGACTGCTGCGCGCTCGCCGTCGAGTCCGGCAGCGTCGTGCTCGCCGCGGCGCACCCGAAGGGCGAGCGCGCCTACCCGGCCGACCTCCCCGAGACGGTGGGCGTCGCCAGCCACCCGGACTGCCCGCCCGAGAAGTTCTACTACTTCGCGCCGCACCGCTTCCCGGCCAAGCAATGGGGCAGCCTCACCGGCAAGTTCTTGACGCATGGTTACACGGTGGGCCCCGACGGCAGCCGCGGCGCGTACCGCGGCTCCGGGCTGGCGACCGCGTGGCTGGCCGGCCGTGTCGCCTGCCTGCGCGAGGCGCTTCGCGGCGAGGGCCCCAACCAGGTCATCGAGGTCCTCCGGCAGACCGCGCTGACCCCGGTGCCCGAGATCGGGTACGCCTGATTCTCGCGGTCGCGGCCGCGATGGCCAGCCCCGTCGAGTTCTACGGCTTCGGCGCCCGCAAGATGGGCCGGGCCGGGGAGGGCGTCGCCCTGTTCGACGGGACGGAGTCCATCCTGTCGAACCCCGCCTCGCTCGCCGGGCTGCCCCACGCCGAGCTCTCGGTCGGCTTCCTCGTCGCCGACATGCGGTTCGCCGACTTCCCCGACGTGTGGTGGGACACCAACCGCGACGGCCGGATCGACGACACCGACGCGCCGCTCGAGGTCGACCCCACCTACGATCAGGTCCACGGCGCGCTGATCGGGGCGACGCGCCCCATCGGGAAACGCTTCGCCGTCGGCATCGGCATGTTCCTGCCGAAGGATCGGCTCATCCGCCTCGCGACGTTCGAGCCCTCGCTGCCGACCTACTTCCTCTACGCGAACCGCGCCCAGCGCTACGAGCTGGGCGTCGGCGCGGGATGGCGGCCGCGGTGGGGGCTCGCGGTGGGCGGCGGCATCCAGATGATCCCGCGCGCGCGGTACTCGCTCGCGGCGACGCTCGACGTGACGGTCGAGCCCGCCGCCGACGGCGACACCGGCGCGGGCGACGTGATCGGGGTGGTGCTCGACGTGCACTCGATGCAGCTCGACCTCGTGCCGGGCTTCGCGCCGAACCTCGCCTTCCACTGGGACGTCGGCGAGGCCGTCCCCGCGCTGGACGGCCTGCAGCTCGGGGCGTCGTGGCGCGGCGAGGCCGGGCTCCCCGTCGACGTCGAGATCGACATGCAGATCAACGCCGGCACGGCCGAGACGGCCGACGTCGACGCGATCGTGCTCCCGCTGGTGATGGCGGTGCAGCTCGGGGTCTTCGACCACTACGTGCCGTCCCAGTGGGTGGTGGGCGCCGGCTACACGATCGAGGACACGCTCACGCTCTCCGCCGACCTGCGCCGCACCGCGTGGGACCAGATGCAGGTGAGCGTCGCCGAGGTCGTGTCCTCCGAGGTGGAGGGCGCCGCCGTCGACCTCGGCGACGACCCCGTGGTGGACGGCAACCCGTACACCGTGACGCTGCGCCCCACCTTCGCGCCGCGCGTCGGCATGGACCTGCGGCTCCCGCCGCTCGACGGGAAGCGCTTCGGGCCCGTGCGCGGCGTGGTGCGCGGCGGCGTGGGGTTCGAGCCCACGCCCCTCGTGTCGCAGGGCGAGGGCTCCGCGCTGCTCGACGCCGACCGCTTCGTCTTCGCCGTGGGCGGCGGCGTGGAGCACGACGACCCGTTCTGGCGGGGCGGCGACGCCCACCGCGCGCGCTGGGACCTGTTCTTCCAGTACCACCTCCTCGCCACCGGGGAGCTCGCGCTCGCGGCAACGGACGAGCCGACCGCGGGTTACCCGGTCGACGGCTCGGCGATCCCCATCGGCGGCCACCTCCTCGCCACCGGCCTCCAGCTCTCCTTCGAGTACTGATGTCGACGCTCTCCCGACTCGCCGAATGGGCCCGCGATCTGACGCCCCGCGACGTGCCCGACGACGTCCTCCACCTCGCGCGCCTCCAGCACCTCGGCGCGGCCGGCGCCGTCCGCGCCGTCGCCCCGGGCGCCTCCGGGGCCGACGCCGTCGAGACCGCCCGGCTCCTCGCGCTCTACGAGTACGACGACTTCCTGCTCGCGGGGCGGGCCGGCCTCGGCGCCGTCACGCTCCCGTGGTCGATGGCCAAGGGGCACACGGTGGAAGAGCTCGCGCTCGCCACCGTCATCGGCAACGAGATCGGCGGCCGGGTGGGGCTCGCGCTCCTGCTCGGGCCGCGCGCCAACCACGCCGACACCCACGCGCCCGCCGCGGGGGGCGCGGCCGCGGGCGCGTGGCTCGCCGGCGAGTCGGCCGACGGCATCGCCCACGCCGTCGCCGGCGCGCTCGCCGCGGGGGGGCGCATGGCGCCGGGCCAGGCCGCCGGGGGCACCGTGGGCGTCCGCGCCGCGGAGGCCGCGAAGCAGGCGATCGGGCGCACGGGCGACCTCGCCCTGCTCGAGCCGTCGAGCGCCTTCTGGGCGCCGCTCTGCCAGCGCCCGCTCCACGGCGCGTTCGGCGGGCTCGGCCACGCTTGGCTCACGCGCACCCTCGTCGTGAAGCCGCACGCCGCGATGGCGTGGGCGACGGTCGCGGTGCAGGCGGTGCACGAGATCCTCAAGCGCCACGTGAAGGCCGCCGACAAGCGCCTGCGCGCCGATCAGGTCGAGCGCATCGAGATCCGCGCGGGGCTGTTGCCCTGGTCGATGGACGTCGCGGCCGACCCGCTCGACCCGCAGTCGCCGACCGGCCTCGCGTGGTCGCTCAAGCGCGCGATCGGCGTGCTCGTCGCCCGCCACGGGCTCACCGCGCAGGACCTCACGCCCGAGGCGCTCGCCGAGAAGGCCGACGACATCGCCGCCGTCGCGTCGCGCGTCGAGGTGGTGCACGACTGGGCGCTCACGCTGCAGACGGTCGAGCACTTCACGCGGGTGCTCGGGCCCTTGTTCGCCGGGCTCTCGCCGATGGAGCTGCGCGGCGTGCGCTCGCGCCTGAAGGAGACCGGCGGCTGGCCCCGGTGGACCACCGGGGATCTCCTGCCCATCGCGCGCGCGCGCCCCGACCGCGTGTTGCGCAACCTCCGCGTCGCGCCGGGCGACCTCGGCGACGTCCGCCTCGACGAGTTCCGCTGGCACCTCCCGGTGGAGGTCAAGCTCTACACCACGCGCGGCGGCTGGTGGCCCGAGCGCCGGGCGCTGCCGCTCGGCAGCGTGCCGACGAAGGACGTCGAGGCGGTGGCGCTCGCCAAACACGGCGGCGAGGGCGCGCGGGCCGCGCTGGACGCCCCCGGCGGCGCCGACGCGGCCGGGTGGGTCGCGGGGATGCTCGCGTGATCGCCGACGTCGTGCTCACGCTCGCCGGCATGCTCCACGGGGGCGGGCTCGGCGTCTTCGCGCTGCTGCTCCTGTTCCGCGGCGCCATCGCGCACGCCCGCGACGAGGACGTCGTGCGCGTCTACCGCGCGTGGGGCGCCGGCAACGGGCTCACGCTCGGCGCGCTCATCTTCGCGGGCGCGTGGAAGTACGCGACCGAGGTCAACCCCGGGAAGGGCCTGCCCGACGCCTTCGCGTTGCCCGACGGCGACTGGCTCACCGCCGCGCGCCTCGGGCTCTTCTTCGTGTACTGGGTCAGCTACGTGTGGCTCGAGATCTGGACGCTCGACCCCTGCCGGCTGCTCGACAAGGGCGAGATCGCCGACCGCGCCGCCTACGCCGCGGCCACGCGGCGGGTGACGGGCCAGCTCGCGTTCAACGCGGTGGTGTTCGCCGTGGTGGTGGCGCTCGGGGTCGTCGGCGCGAGGCCCTGACGGGCGGATGTTCGTGGGGGCGGGCGTCTCGCCCGCCCCTCGTCAGCACCCGTCGTCGACGTCCACGCCGTCGATCGCGATCTCGCCGCACGCGTCGCACTCGCTCGCGCCGTCCCACGTCACGGTGCCGACGTTCGCGCCCTCGATCGTGACGCCGCCCACGCCCTCGCCCGGGCAGGTGTCGAGCGACTCCTCCGTCCAGGCGACGCAGAAGTCGCCGAGGGGCACGGCGTCCGACGCGCGGTTCCAGACGTAGCCCTCGAGCGTGAAGCGCGCGCCGACCAGCGCGGCGTCGACGCGGAAGACGTGCGAGCCGTCGTAGCTCGCGTCGCCGAGCGAGACCTCGTACTCGAGGTCCGCGGCGAGCGCGTAGCCGTCGCCCGCGGGGCTCGACCACGTGCCGTCGGCGACGAAGCGCTCGCCCGCGGCGCCCTCCCACGCGAAGCCCTCGTAGATGGATCCCGCGACCGGGTCGAACGACAGCGAGCCCGCGAACGTGGCCCCGCTCGAGTCGGTGCAGTCGCCCGAGATGGAGAAGGCGCCGGTCTCGTCGTCGCGCGTGACGGTGGGGCAGGCCTCGTCGACGACGTCGGCGGCCCAGAGCGCCTCCTCCTCCGCGTACGTCAGGTACACGACCGGCGGGAAGGCCGAGAACATCGCGCTCGTCACGTCGTCGGCCGTCGCGAGCGGCATCGGCGCGGCGAGCGCGCAGTCGGTGTCCGTGTCGGTGTCGGTGTCGGTGTCCGCGTCGGTGTCGGTGTCGGCGTCGGCGTCGGCGTCGCTCTCCTCGACCGGCGGCTTGGTGTCGTCGTCGGCGGGCGCGCGGCAGGCGAGGAGGAGGGCGAGCACGCCTCAGCGTACGCCGATCCCGCGAGCCTTACCCGCCACCTGACGCTCAGGTCCCGCGTTCCGCACGCCCCCCACCCCCGCCCGACGTGGTCCTACCGCTTCACCCACCGCTTCACGTCCACCCAGAGCCGCCCGGCGCAGAAGTAGAAGATCAGCACGTTCGCGAGCATGAACATCGCCCACTCGGGCGCGCCGAAGGCCACGGGCGGCTGCTCTACGGTGAGGACGACCACGCGCCCGTGTATCCCACGCGCGCGAGCTCGGCCGCGGTGTGCTCGCCGAGGGCGGGGACCGGGCCCGACACGGGGCCCGTGGGCGGGTTCGGGAGCCCGCCCGCGAACAGCCCGCGCGCGACCACCTGCGGGTCGCGGGCCACCTCCTCGGGCCGCAGCACCGGGGCCACGCAGGCGCCGCCGAGGCGGGCGAGCCACGCGTCGCGAGGCAGGGTCGCGAACATGTGGGCGAGCCCCTCGGCGGAGAGGTCGTCCGTCGCCTCGGACAACACCTTCAGGAAAGGCGGCTCCAGCGCGGCGAGGCTGACCCAGCCGCCGTCCGCGCAGCGGTACACGCCGTAGATCGGCACGCCGCCCGTCAGCGTGCCGTCCGGCGGCGCGCCCGCGGCGAGCTGCGCGAACTGCGTCTGCTGAAGCCCCACGAGCCCGTCGAGCATCGCGACGTCGAGCCAGGCCCCCTCCCCCGTCTTCGCGCGGTCGGCCAGCGCGTCGGCGATCCGCAAGGCACAGCAGAGCCCGCCCGCCGCGAGGTCGCCCCACTGCAGCCGGGTGAGGCGCGGCTCGTCGTCGCCGAACATCCCCGCGATGCCGAGGAAGCCGACGTCGTGGCCGGGGAGCGGGGCGTAGGGGCCGTCCTGACCCCACCCCGTCAGCGACGCGATCACGAGGCGCGGGAACCGCTCGCGGAGCCCGCGCGGGTCGAGGCCGAGCCGGGCGAGCACCCCGGGCCGGAAGCTCTCGACGAGCACGTCGGCGCCCTCGCACAGGGCGAGCAGCGCGTCGCGCCCGCGGGGGTCCTTGAGGTCGAGCGCGACGGACCGCTTGCCGCGGTTGAGCGCGGCGAACCAGGCGCCGTGCTCGCCGAGGCGCGGCGGCAGGTGGCGCAGGTAGTCGCCCCCCCGCGGGTCCTCCACCTTCACGACCTCGGCCCCGAGGCCCTGGAGGCAGAGCGTCGCGAACGGCCCGGGAAGGAGCCGGGTGAGGTCGAGGATGCGCACGTCCTTCATGGGACGCCTGCTACCATGCGGGGCATGACGGACGCGAAGGCCCGGCCGATCTTCATCGTCAGCGACGGCACGGGCGACACGGCCGACCGCGTCACGCGCGCCGCGCTGCGGCAGTTCGCGCACGCGCGCGTGTCGGTCAACGTATTTTCCAATGTTACGGACCCCCACCAGCTCGAGCGGATCATGCGCCAGGCCGCGTTGTCGCAGGCCTTCGTGGTCACCTCGCTGGTGAGCGCGGATCAGCGCGCGCTCGCCAACCAGCTCGCGAAGGCCTTCCACATCCTGCAGGTCGACGTCATCGGCAACGTGATCACCGCGCTCTCCGGCTGGTTCGGGGAATTGCCCCAGAGCCAGCCCGGCCTCATGCACCGCGCCGACGCCGACTACTTCCGCCGCATCGAGGCCGTCGAGTTCACCGTGAAGGTGGACGACGGCAAGGAGCCGCGGATGCTCGAGAAGGCCGACGTCGTGCTGGTCGGCGTGTCGCGCACGTCCAAGACGCCGCTCTCCGTTTTCCTGGCATACAAGGGGTACAAGGTCGCCAACGTGCCCATCGTGCTCAACCGCGACCCTCCGAAGCAGCTCTTCGAGATCGATCCGCGCAAGGTCTTCGCGCTCACGATCGACCCCGAGGCGCTGCAAGGCATCCGCAAGACGCGCCTGCAGACGATGCGCATGAGCAACGACACGAACTACGGGCAGATGGACTACATCCTCGCCGAGCTGGAGTTCGCCGAGGAGCTGTTCCGGCGCAACCGCCAGTGGACGCTCATCAACGTCACGAACAAGGCCCTCGAAGAGACGGCGGCGCTGATCCTCTCGTTGTACGCCGAACGCGGCCTCGCCCACGGGGAGGTCGGCCAGCTGTAGGGCGTTGTGGCCGAGCGCCGCTTCCGGTACCCTTTCGTGGGAGCCCAAAGCGTGGACGGCTCGACCGGCGAGACCCAGGACGGACTCGGGTACCGGGCGCTCTTCGAGCAGGCCCATGATCCGATCTTCGTCTTCGACGTGCAGACGGGCGCGATCCTCGACGCGAACCGCCGGGCCACCGAGGTCTACGGCTACTCCCGCGAGGAGTTGCTCGCCCTTCCCGCGGGGCGCCTCTCCGGGGACACCGGCAGCGCGCTCGAGCGCCGCCGCCGCACGCTCGAGCAGGGCGCGCTCCGCTGCGAGTCCGTGCACTACACCCGCGACGGGCGCGAGCTCGTCTTCGAGATCAGCGCCAGCGTCGTGAGGCTCGGGGGTCGCGAGGTGATCCTCAGCATCCACCGCGACATGACCGAGCGGCATCTCGCCGAGCGCCGCCTCGCCGAGTCCGAGCGCCGCTTCCGCGAGATGATGGCGAGCCTGCGCCTCTTCTCCGTCGTCATCGACGCGCAGGGCCGGGTCACCTTCGCCAACCGCGCGCTGCTCGACGCGGTGGGCCGCGACCGCGAGGATGTGCTCGGGCGCGAGAGCGTCGACGTCTTCGTCGCCGACGACCAGCGCGAGGACGCGCGCGCCGCGCTGCGCGACGCGATCGCGACGGACACGTTCCCGCCCCACTACGTCTCCGACGTCACCGTCGCGTCGGGCGAGCGGCGAACGGTCTCGTGGAGCGCCACGGTGCTGCGCGACGCCGACGGCTACTTCTCGGGCCTCGCCTGCGTCGGCGAGGACATCACCGAGCGCAAGCGCGCGGAGGAGGCCCTGCGCGAGAGCGAGGAGCGCTACGCCCTCGCCGCCCAGGGCGCCAACGACGGGCTCTGGGACTGGGACCTCCGGCGGGGCTTCATCTACTTCTCCGAGCGCTGGAAGGGCATGCTCGGCTACCTCGACACCGAGATCGCCGACGGCCCCGAGGAGTGGTTCGACCGCGTCCACCCGGAGGACCTCACCGACCTGCAGCGCGACCTCCAGGACCACCTCGAGGGCACCGCCCCGAACTTCTCGTCCGAGTTCCGCATGGCCCACCGCGACGGCACCTGGCGCTGGGTGCTCGCCCGGGGCATCGCCGTCCGCAACCGGGACGAGAGCCCCCACCGCATGGCGGGCTCGCTCACCGACATCACCGACCGCAAGCTCGCCGAGCACCAGCTCATCGAGGACGCGCTCCACGACACGCTCTCCGGCCTGCCGAACAAGAACCTCTTCATGGATCGCCTCGGGCGGGCGCTCCTGCGCAACCAGAAGCCGGGCGCGAAGCGCTTCGCGGTGTTGTTCGTCGACCTCGACCGGTTCAAGGTCATCAACGACAGCCTCGGGCACGCCGCCGGCGACGACCTCCTCGTGGAGATCGGCCGGCGGCTGCGCAGCTGCCTGCACGACGACGACACGCTCGCGCGGCTCGGCGGCGACGAGTTCGTCATCCTGCTCGAGGAGGTCGACGACGTCGAGGACGCCGTCGCCGTCGCCGAGCGCATCAAGCACCGCCTCGCGCGGCCCTTCCTCGCCAGCGGGCAGGAGATCTTCGTCACCGCCAGCATCGGCGTGACGCTGAACGAGCCGCAGCACCGCTCCGCCGAGGACGTGCTGCGCGACGCCGACACGTCGATGTACCGCGCGAAGGCGATGGGCCGGGCGCGGCACGCGGTGTTCGACCCGACGATGCACCAGCGCGCCTTCGCGCTTCTCCAGATGCAGAACGGGCTGCGCCGGGCGATCGAGCGGGGCGAGCTCGCCGTCTTCTACCAGCCCATCATCAACATCCGCACGGGGCGCATCAAGGGCTTCGAGGCGCTGGTGCGCTGGCCCCGGTGGGGCGACCGCCCCGTGCCGCCGGCCGACTTCATCCCGGTCGCCGAGGACACCGGCCTGATCGTGCCGCTGGGCCGCTGGGTGCTGCAGCAGGCCTGCCGCCAGCTGCGCGTGTGGCGCACACGGTACCCCGCGCTGGGAACGCTCACCGTCAGCGTGAACCTGTCCGTCCGCCAGATCCAGCAGGACGACGTCATCGACTACGTCACCCGCTGCCTGCGCGAGAGCGCGCTCCCCGGCGACGCGCTGACGCTCGAGATCACCGAGTCGGTCCTCATGGACGACGCGCCCACGATCATCGACGTCATCGGGCGGCTGCGGAAGCTGCGCGTGCGCACCTGCATCGACGACTTCGGCACCGGCTACTCCTCGCTCTCGCTCCTGCACAAGCTCCCGGTCGACGCGCTGAAGATCGACAAGAGCTTCGTCGACAAGATGTCGCAGGACGACAAGACCTCCATCGTCCGCACGATCGTCGAGCTCGCCCACGGCCTCGGGATGCACGTCGTCGCCGAGGGCGTGGAGACGAGCGACCAGCTCGAGCTGTTGCGGGCGTTGCAGTGCGAGTACGCCCAGGGCTACCTGATGTCGAGGCCCGTCGGCGCGTCCGACGCTGAGGCGATGCTGGCGACGAGCGGATAGGCGAGGCGCTGCCGCGTCCGCGGCCCCGCCCTGAAGGTCGCGTCGCGGTCGGGCTATAGTTCACCGTCCCCCGGTCCGGGCTTTGATCGGCAGCATCATCGACAAGTACGAGGTCCTGCAGAAGCTCGGCGAAGGTGCGACCGCGACCGTGTACCGCGGGCGTCACCTCACGATCGGCAAGGACGTCGCGATCAAGGTGCTGCACCCGCACCTCTCCGCGTCGAGCCGCTACCGCGAGCGCTTCAACCGCGAGGCCCGCGCCGTCGGGCGGCTCTCGCACCAGAACATCGTCTCGATCCTCGACTACAGCGGCCAGGGCGCCGACGACTGCTACATCGTCACCGAGCTCGTGGACGGCGTGACGCTCCAGGAGCTGCTCCACCAGCACGGGCGGCTGCCGAGCGAGATCGCCGCCATCGTCGGGGCCGACCTCGCCGACGCCCTCGCCTTCGCGCACCGCGAGGGCATCATCCACCGCGACATCAAGCCGGAGAACGTGATGATCCGGCGCGACGGGCGCGTGAAGCTCATGGACTTCGGCGTCGCCCGCGTGATGGACGAGGGCAGCATCACGCTGGACGGCTCGCTGCTCGGCTCGCCCGCGTACATGAGCCCCCAGCAGGCGCTGGACGAGCCGCTGGACGGCCGGAGCGACCTCTTCAGCCTCGGCACGGTCTTGTTCCACGCGCTGACCGGCCACGTCCCGTTCTCGGGGGGCAACGCCTCCGTCATCCTGCGGAACATCATCGAGGGCAACCGGCCCGAGGTGCTGGAGCTGGCGCCCGACGCGTCGCCGTCGGTCGCCGCGGTCATCGACCGGCTGATGCAGCAGCGCGCGGAGGACCGGTACGCCAGCGCCGAGGACAGCTCCGCGGCGCTGCGCGCCTGCCTCGCCGAGGTGCGGATCGCCGGCGACCACCCCACCGTCAACCTGCGCAACTACGTCGTCAACCCCGAGGGCTGCACCGACGCGCTGCTTTCGCACCTGCGGCCCACGCTGATGGAGGTCGGGCGCGAGCGGCTCGCCGACGGCGACCACCTCGGCGCGCTGCAGCTGTTCAACCGGCTGCTCGCGATGGACGAGGAGAACGGCGAGGTCATCTCGCTCATCCAGTCGCTGCACTCGGGGCCGGACGCGAAGCGGCGCCCGCGCTGGATCGCGTTCGTCGCCGCGGCGGCCCTCCTGGTGGTGGGGGGCACGGCGTGGTGGACGTGGGGGCAGCGGGAGGACGCCAAGCCGCCGCCGGCGGCCGCGCACGTCGAGGCCGCGAAGGTGGAGCCCGCGCCCGCCCCGGCCACGCCGGCGCCCGCCGCGCCCGCCCCCACGGGCCCGCGAGAGGACCCCGCGCCGCCCGAGCCCGTGCGCGAGCCGGTCGCCAAGTCGGTTCGCGCCGTCGCGTCGTCGTCGCCCGCGCCCGCCGCGGCGCCCGCGCCGGCCGCGCTGCCCGCGCGCGTGATCCTCGAGATGAAGACCTGGGCCGACATCTACCTCGACGGCAAGAAGCTCGGCAGCCGCGGGCGCGGCAACTCCGCGGCGTGGGTGGGCACGCAGGTCAACCCCATCCTCGTCGAGCACCCCGGCGAGCACGTGCTCGAGGCCCGCAACGACTACGCGGAGTCCGCCCCCATCAAGCTCGCGCTCACGTCGGGAGAGGAGCGGACGATCGAGGTCGAGCTCACGCCGAAGCCCGTGCCGGTGATGGTCCACCCCACGCTGCCGCTCGAGTGCCGCACCACCATCGGCCCCTACGCCTACGGCGGCGAGCGCGAGATCCCGCTCCGCGACCGCGACCCCGCCTGGAAGGTCGTCATCTCCTGCCCCGGCAAGGGCGACCTCGTCGAGACGCTCGGCCCCACCCAGCCGGGTGTCACGAAGGTGGTCGGGATGCCGGTCGAGGCGCGAGCGGAGCCGTGACGGCCCTGTCGCGACCCCCGACCGCTCCCCCGCGCCGAGCGCGGTCCCGCCGTGCTCTCCGCGTGTGGCACGTCGCTTGCTTCCTCCCTGGGTTGTCCGGGTGCATCGACTTCGGACCCATTCCACCACTCGGGGAGGGCAACGTGCCGCCGGAGATCAAGGCTCGCTCGTTCGAAAACGGCGAGACCATCGAGATCGGCCCCAACGGACAGCAGGTCTACGTGGTGGCCATCGACCCGGACGGCGACCCCGTCGAGTTCGTGTGGTCGTTCGGCCGCGGCGATCTCATCTCCGACGCCCAGCCCTTCGACGACGGCAGCCTCGTGAACCTCGCGTACGACGCGGAGCTCGACGGCGAGACGCTCGAGTGCGAGATCTTCGACGAGTTCAACGAGACCCTCACGTTGTCCTGGCCGCTGGAGGTGCTGTGAAACGCGCGATCCTCTGGCTCGTCGTGCTCGCCGGCTGCTCCGGCGCCGCGGACTCCGCGAAGGCGCCCAACGCCGAGGAGACCGACGGCGCGGCCGACACCGCCCTCGACGTCGGCGCGCTGCGCGTGGACGTCTTCCCGCCCGACGGCCTCGGTCTGTTGCCGCAGAGCCACGAGCTGCGCGGCGGCGCGGTCGAGGGCGCCACGTTCGAGCTCTTCCCCACCGTCACCTGGTCGGGCACGCTGGAAGGGCAGGTCACCCGCGGCTGGTCCGGCGCCGCCGAGGTGCCGTACACGGTCGAGCCGCTCGCGGCCACGTTCACCGCGTCGGTGAACGGGACCCGCCTGGGCGGCAGCGTCCAGAGCGACGCCGCGGGCCGCTTCGAGCTGCCGCTGCCCGCGTACGACGAGCCCTACGACCTGTCGATCGTCCCGCTCGACGCCGACCTCGCCCCCTTCCACGAGGAGGAGCGCCTCTTCGAGGACGACACGCGGGAGGACATCCTGCTCCCCGTCGGCCTCCCCGTGTACGGGCGGGTCGCCGATTCGTCGGGGCGCGGCATCTCGCACGTCCCGATGCGGATCGTGCGCACCGACCTCGACGTCGAGGTCGCCAGCGCGACGTTCGAGACCGACGAGAGCGGCTGGTACGTGACCCGCGTGGAGGGCACGGGCGCCTACGCCGTCGAGGTGCTCGGCGGCCTCACCGAGCGCGACGACCCCGAGGTGGTCCCGGCCCTGCGGACCGAGGTCCTCGTCGAGGACCCCGAGAACGGCGCCGCGCTGAACATCGACCTCGGCACGCTCGAGTCCGCCTCCGCGCGCGGCTACGTCTACGACGCCGACGGCGAGGAGGTCCGCGACGCCGTCGTGCGCTTCACCGCCGAGGCGCTCGACGGCGCGACGGGCGAGCTCGTGATCGAGACCCAGGCCAACAGCGACGGCTACTTCGGGCTCGATCTGCTCCCGGGCACCTACACGATCGAGGTCATCCCGCCGTACTCGCCGGTCTCGACGCCGCGGGTGTACGTCGACGAGGTCATCGAGGCCGGCAGCAACGACCTCGGCACGCGCCGGGTCGACGGGTCCGCGACCCTCGCCGGCACCGTCGTCGACGCGCCGGAAGGCTCGCTCGTCGTGGCGACGCAGGTCGGCTACGGCAACGTGTACTCGGCGAAGACCAGCGGCGACGGGCGCTTCTCGATGGAGGTCCCGGCCGGCGAGTACGTCGTCCGCGTCACGCCGGCCGACGGCGACGCGGGCGCCATGACGTACCGGCAGCTCGCGACGGGCGACGACGCGCGGTTCGAGCTCGACCCCGGCGAGCCGCTGAGCGGGGCGGTCACGTTCGAGGGCGAGGCCGTCGCCTACGCGTTGTACGAGGTCTACGACGTCGCCTCGGGCGTGCTCGTGGCGCAGGGACGCACCGACGAGTCCGGCGGCTTCGCGGTCCTCGTCCCCCAGGTGGAAGCCGACACCGGCGAGTAGGGCGCGTGCTACCTTTCGCGCCATGCTGACGGCGCTGCTCGCGGCTGTCCCCGTCGTGTTCGCCGAGGTGGCGGACGCGCGCGGGCGCCTCGCGGAGGCCATCCAACTCTACCTCGCCGGCGACAGCGCGGGCGCGCGCGCCGGCCTCACGGATCTGCTCGCCGCGGGGCCCACGCTGCCGCCGGACGTCCGCCAGGAGGCCCTCGCCTACCTCGGCGACCTCTACTACACCCAGGAGGACGCCAGCAAGGCCCGCCCCATCTTCGAGTCGCTGCTCGCCGAGGCCCCCGACTTCCCGATGGACCCGTTCAAGCACCCCCCCGAGGTGTGCGGGTACTTCGAGGACCTCCGCGAGGCGCGCCGCGCGGCGCTGCGACCGCCGGTCCTGCCCCCGCCGCCGGTGAAGGTCCCCTACCCCTGGCTCGCGCTCGCGCCCGGCGGCGTCCACTGGTTCGCCGACGGCAAGCCCCTCGTCGGGACGATCGTGCTCGTCACGCAGGCGGGCACCGCGGCGGCCTCGATCGTGACGTACGGCGAGGTCCAGGCCCAGCGCAAGCGCCACGACCCCGACTTCTACGGCGACGAGGAGGCGCGCACGGAGTTCGCGCAGCTCCTCTGGCTCAACCGCGCGGCTGGGGCAGCGTTCTGGGTGGCGTGGGCGACGCCCGCCATCGTCGAGACCACGAGCTGGGGCCGCGCGCAGAAGGTCTCGTTGCAGGTGGGCCCCACGAGCGTGGCGGTCACGGGCTCCTTCTGATGCGTTAGAACGCGCGTCATGGCCTACCTCCGGTGCAAGGACCCCGTCCGCGGCGAAGAGCGGGACATCCCCATCCGCAAGCCGCTCGTGACGATCGGGCGCGCCGAGGGGAACGACGTGGTCCTCGCCGACGGGACGCTCGCGCCGATCCACTGCAACCTGCTCCGCAAGGGCAACCACTTCACGCTCTCGGTCATCGACCGCAGCACCACGTTCCTGTTCAACGGCCAGCGCGCCCGCTCCACCGACCTGAAGGTGGGCGACGAGTTCCTGATGGGCCGCTACGCGCTCACGCTGATGGAGGGCGAGCCGAAGTCCGCCCCGGCGGGCGGCGCCGGCACGCCGCTGGACGACGTCGCGACCCTGCGCAAGCTCGTCGAGTTCTCCCGCGATCTCATGGCCGAGTCCAGCCAGGAGCGCGTGTTCCGCAAGCTGCTCGAGTCCGTCGTGGCGATCACCGGCGCGGAGAAGGGCTTCCTCATCGCCTTCAAGGACGACCAGCGCTTCCTCGCCGCGTCGCACAACGTCGGGAAGGAGACGCTCGATCTGTCCCGCGTGAGCGACTCCATCGTCGAGCGCGTGGTGCACGACCGCAAGCCGATCATCGTCAGCGACGCCATGCACGACAGCACCTTCGCCAGCGCGCGCAGCGTGGTCGACCTGCGCCTGTCCAGCGTGATGTGCGTGCCGCTCACCTACCGCACCGAGCTGCTCGGCGTGCTCTACCTCGGCAACGACAGCGTGCGGAACCTCTTCGACACGCACCACCTCGCCGTGCTCGAGGTGTTCGCGTCGCAGGCGTCGATGCTCGTGCACACGGCGTTGCTCCTCGACGAGCTGCAGACCAGCAACCGCAACCTGCGCGACCAGCTGCGCCAGACCAGCCAGGGCGGCATGATCGGCACCTGCCCGCCGATGAAGGAGGTCTTCAAGGTCCTCCGCAAGGTCGCCCCCACCGACCTCTCCGTGCTCGTGCTCGGCGAGACGGGGACGGGCAAGGAGCTCGTCGCGAAGGAGCTCCACCGCCTGTCCTCGCGCAGCGGCAAGCCGTTCATCTCGATCAACTGCGGCGCCATCCCCGAGAACCTGCTGGAGAGCGAGCTCTTCGGCTACAAGAAGGGCGCGTTCACCGGGGCGCTCACCGACAAGGTCGGGAAGTTCGAGGCGGCCGACGGCGGGACCATCTTCCTCGACGAGATCGGCGAGATGCCGATGAACCTGCAGGTGAAGCTCCTCCGCGTGCTCCAGGAGCGCGTGATCGAGCGCGTGGGCGACGTGAAGAGCCGCCCCCTCGACATCCGCGTCGTGAGCGCCACGAACAAGGAGCTCGCCCACGAGATCGCCGAGGGGCGCTTCCGCGAGGACCTGTTCTACCGCCTCAACGAGGTCTCGCTCCAGCTCCCCCCGCTCCGCGACCGCGGCGAGGACGTCCACCAGATCTCGCAGTTCCTGCTCAACAAGTACGCCGAGCAGTACGGGAGCAAGGCGCGCGGCTTCACCGCGGGCTGCCTCAACGCGATGCGCAGCTACTCGTGGCCCGGCAACGTCCGCGAGCTCGAGAACCGCATCAAGAAGGCCGTCATCATGACGGACCGCCAGCAGCTCACGCCGGAGGACCTCGCCATCGCGCCGAAGGGCGAGTCCGCCGCGGTCCAGACGCTCGCGGAGGCCGAGGAGGAGTTCAAGAAGGAGTACATCCGGCGCGCGCTGGACGCGAACCAGTGGAACAAGGCGCAGACCGCGCGCGTGCTCGACGTCGATCCGCGGACGATCTTCCGGTACATCGAGAAGTTCGGGGAGTAGGGCCGAAGTATCGGTCCCATCAGCGTCCTGTCCCCACACGGCGCGTTATGTTACCCGATCCTTACACGCGGAGGCGTCGTGGCGAGCGTCAGCGTCCAGGAGATCGAGCCGGGGAAGTGGCGCCTGCGGTGGCGCGAATTCCCCGTCGTGGACGGCGTCCGTCGGGAGAAGACCCGCTCGTACACCGTCGGCGACCAGCGCACGGCCGAGAAGATCAAGGTGCAGATCCGCGACGCGCTGGACCTGCAGGGCACGTGGGACCCGCCCGTGGTCGTGGTCCGGAGCCCGTGCAACCTCGAGGCGAAGTCGGTCGACTGGCTCGTCGCGAAGCGCGCGCGCGGCCTGGAGGACTCCACGATCGGGACCGCGACGTCGGCGATCACCGGTTTCTTCGCCGGCGTCCGCACGGTCAGGAAGATCGCGCCCGACGCCGCCATTCCCGGGACCGTCCTGAGCCGGAAGCTGTTCACGGACCTCCTCAACCACTGGCGCGACACCGAGATGTCGGAGGGGAGGCGATATGACATCACCCGCTACGCGGCCGACTTCTGGGGCTGGCTCTCCGACGAGGACGAGGCCGACCGGGTCGGTGTCGAGCCCGCGCCCCGCGACCTGAAGTCCATCCTCCCGCGGAAGCCGACGCGCGGCGACCCGCCGCCCGCCCCCACGATCGCCGAGATGGACGCCACCCTCCGCGAGGCCGGGCGCCGGCGCTCGCCGGAGCTGAAGGACGTCCTCACGGTCCTCCGCTTCACCGGCCTGCGCGAGGGCCAGGGCATGGCCATCCGCGTGAAGGACGTCGAACTGCAGCCCGAACCGCGCCTGTGGGTCGACACCGGCAAGAGCCGCGCGGAGAAGCGGGGGCGCTGGGTGCCGATCTCCCCTCACCTCGCCGCGGTGTTCGCCCGCCTCGTCACCGGCAAGGCGCCGGAGGACCTGATCTTCGCGTGCGGGAACCGGAAGGACCGGACGATCCCGTCCTCGACCATGAAGGCGCTCCTCGAGGCGTGCGAAGAGCGCGGGGAGATCCGCGCCGACGTCTGGCGGCCGAAGTCGCGCGACAACTTCCGCACGACGCACATGTACCGGGCGGGGCTCCAGGCCTTCTGGGAGCGGCCGCCGCGCGGGAAGCGGCCGATCTCGCGGAAGGCGATCGACGCGCTCGTCGGGCACGCGCATGCCGGGGAGACCGTGCGCGACCTGCACTACTCGCCGGCGATCTGGGAGGAGATGAGGAGGGCCGTGGGCATGGTGCCGGAGGTGGACGGGAAGGGGGCGGCGACGAAGGCGAGCGCTGCGTCGTAGAGTCGGGTCGTCTACTTGCGACGCTTCCGCGCGGTCTTCCGCCGCGCCCAGCGCCGGGCGGCGAGCGTTCGCCCGGCCTCGGACGCCACCTCCTCCTCGTCTCTGGAGCGCCGGCGGCGACGGGACGGAGCGCGCGGGCGCGACGGGGGCGGCTTGAACGGGCGCATGGACGACCTCGGGTGTGCCTCGTTCTACGCGGACCCCATCGGCCGCCACAGCCATGAACAAGGCGCCGTGCTTGTTCACGGGAGTACGATCGCGTCGATGTCCGTGCGCGAGGTGCTTCGAGACGGGGACGCGGCCGAAGCCGCGCGCGACCTGGTGCGCCGCGGCCTGACCGACCCCCGCGAGGATCCGATCGTCCTCGACGCCGTGACCGGCTTCGTGGCTCTCCAGCGCCGGCTACGCGAGGCGGACGAGTGGATCCGGTGGCTCGCGGAGGCGCGCCGCGGTCTGGAGCGCCTCGTGTTCGAGTGTCCCGTCGGCGCGCTGCTGCAGCCGTCGTGGTTCGAGGAGACCGTCGCGGTGGGCGCCGACGCCGCGTTGCTGGTGCGGCGTCTCGACGGGGTTCACGCGGCCTTCGCCGAGGCCGTCCCCTCCGACCAGACCGGCGGGCGGCCGAGACGGCTGGTCCGCAACTTCGTCTACACCCTCGACACGCTGTGGGACCGAGACGGGCGGCCGCGCCTGACGCCCGCCGTGCTCGCGTTGATCGCGAAGGCCGTCGATCCGCTCGTCGAGGGCGCGATCTGGAGCGAGGCCATGGCGAACGTCGGCAGGCTCACGAACCCGACGCAGCCCTGGGCGGACCTCCTGCGCGCGGTTCGGTCGGTGGATCCGGGCTCGGTGTGCATCGAGACGTTCACCGTCAGGATGATCGACCCGCGACCGGGCGGCGAGCCTGGAACGTGACCACGCTCACGACGGCCCGAAAGCACACTCGAACCAGCCAAAATGCCTGACTCTGGCAGAAGGCTCGAGCCCTCTGCCGGCACGCTGCAAGGGGCAAGTGCCATTCCTACCGGCCCTCGCGCCCACGAAGCGGCCGCGCTCGTGAGGGCGGGGAACACCCGGTCGGCTTGACAATTCCTTGACAAGCAGCCCCCTGATCACGCCGGCCGACGGGCGAACGCAGGGAATTCTGGGAGCATTCCACTGTGGGTAGCAAGATCGTCGGCACCGATGAAGCACACGCCGCCACCTTGGGGTAGCACTTCCCGGCAGATCGCCTAGACGAGGAGCATGTCCAGCTTCTCCCGCGCGCTCGGGGGTCGCCGGATCGCCGGGTATGTGCGAGCTCTGGCGCCCCTCGTGGGCGCGGTGCTCGAGGTGCGCCCGCGTTCCCACGAACTCCGCGACCCGAGACGTGATGGCCGTCAACCGAGCCAGCCGCACCATGCACCGCCGCGCTGAAGTGAAGTGCGATCTGGCCGCCCTTGCCGTGCGGGCGCTCGCCGTGCACTACGGGCACGAGGCCGGCCGCCGGAACGCGGAGCGCATCGTCGAGAAGCACCTCCTCCCGAAATTCGGCGATCGCGATGCACGCGACCTCACGGCGTCCGACATCGCCGGCTGGAGGGACCGCATGGCCCGGTCGGGCTGCCAGCCGAAGACCTGCAACAACCGTCACACCGTCCTCGCCGCCGTTCTCGCCCAGGGCGTGCGCGAGGGCGCCCTGGAGCGCAACGTGGCCGCGGAGGTGCCGTATCTGCCCCTCCGCCGCGCGCCCCCGCCGCGCTGGGACCGCGGGCAGGTCGCCCGTTTCCTCGCCGTGACGAAGCAGCGGCGCCCCGAGCTCTACGTGCCCCTCCTCCTCGTGGTTCGGTGTGGCCTGCGCGTGAGCCGCGTACTGAGGCTGCGCGAGCGCGACATCGACTTCGAACGACGCGAGGTGCTCGGCGTGCACCTGCCCGAAGACGTCGCGCTGCTTCTCGCGGGGCGGGTCGCATCCACCGATCGTCCCCTCACGAAGACCTCCCCGAGCGCCCTTCGGAACCACGTCCGGCGCATTGCCCGGACCTTGGGTCTCCCGATGGTCTCCCTGCGGGGCCTCCTCGCGTCCGCGCTCCCCAACGCGCCTTCCGCGGCCCAGGTCCCGGACTCGCCCGGTTGGCTCGCGGGCATCCCGGACTCCGGCGCACGGGCCGTGTTCCAGCACCTCCACGACTTCGGCAGCGTCTCCGAGGACGAGGCCGCCCATCTACTCGGCGGACCGCGGGCGCTCCGCGCGTTCGCGCTACGCGTCGACGACTGGTCCGAGCTCACGCCGTTCACCGTGTTCGTCGAGCAGGGCGCATCGGGCAAACGCTACGTGCGTGGCGGAGCGTCACCGTGAAGCTCCCCCGCGACGTCGCGCTCCACGTGTTCGAGCGTCTGCGCGTGGGCGCGGTGCCAGATCGAGGCCTTGAGGCCTTCGCCGTGGGCGTGGGACCGCCCCGCCAGGAGATCGAGCGCCAGCTCACGATGGTGGCGGCCGGCGAGGGCCTCGTGAAATTCCTGAGCGGGCCCACCGGCGTCGGCAAGACCTTCCTCGCACGCCTCGCCTGTGTCGACGCGCGGCGACTCGGCTTCGCGACGAGCTGCATCGAGGTCGGTGAACGAAACCTGGGCGCTCACGCCGGTCTCCTCCACGACGTCTGCGCCAGCCTCTCGACGGCCACGGCGCTCTCGTCGGCGCTGGGCGACATCCTGGACCGGTGGTTCGCGCGCCAGGAACAGGCCGTTCAGAGCGCGGGCGCCGATCCCGACGCGCCGGACTTCGACCGCCGCGTGCGCAGGCGCATCGAGGACGAGCTGGGGTCCGGCCGCCTCGCGGAGGCGCCGAGGGACTTCACGCGATGTGTGCTCGCCATCTTCGACAGCAAGCAGGCGGGCCGGTACGCGGAGGCGAGCGCGCTTCTCGCCTGGCTCGGCGGGAGCGCCAACGTCGCCGGCGCGTTCAAGCGAGCGGCGGGCCTGAAGGGCGAGATCGCGAGCGAAGACGCGCTCGCGTACCTGCGTGGCATGCTCCACATCGCCCGGTCTGCACGGTACCGCGGGATCGTCGTCGTGATCGACGAGCTCCAGCGGCTCCTCCACGCGCGCGCGAACGCCCGGCGAGCGGCCCTGGACGGCCTTCGCCTGCTGGTCGACGAAGCGCCCTCGTTTCCGGGTCTATACTGGATCTTCGCGGGTACCGACGAGTTCTTCGACTCCCACCGCGGGGTCGCGGGTCACCCCTCCCTCCACAGCCGCATCCGCCTCGTCGGCCATGACGGCGACGCCAGCCTCCGGCAACCGCGCATCGAGCTCCAGCCCTTCGATGCCGAGCGTCTCCGAAGCGTAGGTCTCGCCCTCCGCGACCTGTACCCCACCGACGACCGCCCCTGGCTCGAAAACCGCGTGAGCGCGGACCGGATCGACACGCTCATCGCCGACCTGTCGAGCGCAACCTGGAGCGACATGGGTGTCGTTCCACGCGAGTTCCTTCGCCGCCTGGTCGAGCTCATGGACCGTGCCGAAGCGGCGCACCGTCCGCTGGCGCTCCCGTGACCGCGTTTCATCGGTTCGCCGGTCCGCTGAAGAAGGCGATCGCGCACCGCCTCCGGTGGACCACCCTCAGGCCGGTGCAGGAGCAGGCCGCGGGGGCCATCCTCGACGGGAACGACGTGGTCATCGTCGCCTCGACGGCGTCCGGGAAGTCCGAGGCCGCCACGTTTCCGGCGCTGTCCCTGCTGCTCGACCGCCCCCCGCGCGGAGTAGGCATCCTCTACGTCGCCCCGCTCAGGGCGCTGCTCAACGATCAGTCGGTTCGCATGACCGCGTACGCCGAGATGGTGGGGATGCGGGCCTTCGTGTGGCACGGCGAGACACCCGCGGCCGAGCGGGAGCGGTTCCTCGCCGAGCCCGCGGACATCCTGCTGACGACGCCGGAGGCGATCGAGGCGATGTTCCTCTCTCGCCGAGTCGCCCCCGAGGTGGTGTTCGCCGACCTGCGCGTGGTGGTCGTTGACGAGGTGCATGCATTCGCGGGTACCGACCGTGGGGCGCACCTCACGAGTCTGCTCGAGCGGCTCGTGTCCGCGTCCGGGAGCATGCCCCAGAGAGTCGGGCTTTCGGCGACCGTCGCCGAGCCGGAGGCCCTGTTGGCCTGGCTCGCGGGGACGTCACCGAGGCGAAGGGTGGTCGTCGCACCCGAGCTGGAACCCCCACGCATCGACGTCGCCGTCGTTTGCCGCGCAGACGCGGGCGCGCTCGCCTCCGAGGCCGCCGCAATGACCTCCGGGAAGAAGACCCTGGTCTTCTGCCAGAGCCGCATGGGAGCCGAGGACATGGCGCGGGGCCTGCGACAAGCAGGTGCGCGAGCGTTCGTCCATCACGGGTCCGTGTCGCGCGAAGGCCGGTCCGCGGCCGAGGCGCGATTCCGCCACGACGGCCCCGCAGCGATCGTGTGCACGTCCACGCTCGAGCTGGGACTGGACATCGGGGACCTCGACCACGTCGCGCACGAGGACGCCCCCGCGACCGTGTCGTCGTTCTGGCAGCGCGGAGGCCGGGCTGGCCGGCGCCCCGGGCACCGGCCGAACATGACGTTCCTCTGCCACGGCGGACTCTCGGTCCTTCGGGCGACGGCGCTCGTGGAGCTCGCCCGCGAAGGGTGGATCGAGCCCATCCGCCCCGACACGCGGTGCTGGCCCGTGCTCGCGCACCAGGTCGTGGCGATGGCCGTCCACCACGGCACCGTCGACCCCAACACCGCGTGGCAACGGCTCCGCGGCGTCCACGCCTTCCGGGATGTTTCCTGCGACGAGTTCGCCGCCCTCCTCCGCGATCTCGTGGCCAAGGGCTACCTCTTCCACTCGGCGGGAAAGCTCTCGGTGGGTGACGCGGCGGAGCGGACGTGGGGACGGCGCTCGTTCCGCGACTTCTGCTCCGTGTTCCTGACGCGAGTGCCCTGGCGTGTCGTGTCCACCACCGGGGACGAGGTCGGAACCCTCGACGGAAGCTACGCGCTTTCGCTCGAATGCGACCACACGTTCCTCCTCGGGGGGCGGGCGTGGGTCGTGCGCTCGGTCGACGAGCACGCGCACGTGGTGACGGTCGCCCGCACGACGCGGGCAGGGCCACCGAGCTGGCGCGCGGACTCCCCGATGCTCCTCGGGTTCGAGTTGTGCGACCAGATGAAGTCGATCCTCCTCGGCTCGGCCCAGTTCGCCTACCATGACGCACGGGCCGCCGAGTCGCTGGAGGAGCTACGCGCGGCCGAGGGACCGCTGCTCCGCTCCGGGGGCCTTGCCTTCGGGCCGGACGACGTGGTGTGGGTCAACTACGCGGGCGGGCGGGTGAACCAGACGCTCAAGTACGCCCTAAGTCACATGTGCGGTTGGAGGGTGTGGGCGACCAACCTCGCGATCCGGATCGAGCGGGTCAGACCGGAAATGGCTGTGGCCGGGCTGATCGAGCTGGCGCGCCCGGGGTTCTGGGAGCGCCTCGGAGGATCCGTCGCGGGCTCGCTCCCGATCGTGCGCGTGAGCCGGTTCCTCCAGCTGCTTCCACCCGCGGCGGCGCGCGAGGTAGTCGCGAGCCACCTCCTGGACATCGAGCGCACGAGTGCGGTGATGACCGCGTGGGCGGCGGGCTCTTCGTTCGTCAGCCCCCCTCGAGCACCTTCAGCACGCGCCTGAGCGTCTCCTCGTCGGCGCGCCTCGTCGCCTCGACGACCTGCTCGCGAAGGCCCTGATCCGGGAACACGAGGAGGTCGAACGTGGGGAGCCCGAGCCGCCGCGCCAGCGCGTCCACGACCTGGAGCGAGGGCACCTTCTTCCCCGCCTCGATGTCGGACACGTATCCCTTCGAGAGCGCGTGTCCTGCGGACTCGTACGCGAGCTTCTCCAACGTGATGCCGGCCTCCGTACGGAGCTGCTTCAGGCGACGTCCGATGGGAAGCAGCCTCGGTGACGTGCGACGCACGCGGTCCACCCCTTGACCGTACGTGTGTGCCTCAGCAGAATGGTTCGCTCGGAGAGAACATCAGTGTACCTGCGCCCGATCGTCTGCGTCGTCGTCGTCCACGTGGGCATGTCGTTCCTGGCGGCCTGCGGCACCCATCGCGCCGCGGTCGCGCTCTCGGACGCGCGCACGGCGAGCAAGCGCGCGTGCGAGTCCGCGAGGTCGTCCCGGTCCGAGGCGACCAGCAACGTGCAGGAGGCCGACGGCGCGCTCGTCGCCGCCCAGCAGGCGCTCACAGCCGCGTCCGTGAAGGGTGGGCGCCCGAAGGCCGCCGCGAAGGCGGCCCTCTACGACCAGGCAGACGAGGCCGTGCGCGCGGCGACCGAGCGCCTACGCCTCGCCAAGGACCAGTTGGAGTCCGCGTCGAGGGCGGAGGAGTCCGCTTGCCTGGGCATGTAGGCCCGGCCGTCGTCGTCATGGGGGAGGAGGCCGAGGTGCTCGCGGACCGGCTTCCAGACCGCGTACACCCGTTCGTGGTTCGACCGCCGAGTGGCGTGGGGACGGCCTGGGAAGAGGTGCGTCGCATGGAGGAGACCATCGCCCGACGCCTGCGGGGGTATCGTCGGGTGCTCCTCCTCGCGGCCCACCCCGGGGCGCGAGAGGTGGCCCGCATCGCGTCCCAGCGAGCCCACGTGGTCACGATGCTGTTTCGACCGGAGGGGCGGCAGGTCTTCGACCTTCGGGCGCGGTCCGCTGGCGTCTGGGCGGCGTCTGACCCCGATCCCGGCAAGCGCGACGCCGCGCTCAGCATCGCGAGCGTGCTTTGCGACGCGCTGGCCGATGGGCAGGAGCCCTACGGCGTCCTGGAGGGGGTCACCGAGGAGCACGAGGACCCCTTGCTCGCCCTCCGCGTCGCCTGGGGTTCACACGCCTGGAGCCCCTGGCCCCTCCGGAATGCACGAGAGCTGCGGGTCCGGGTGGAGTGCTCGGAAGGGAACAGGAACGGGATCTCCGGGAGGCTCGAGAGCGCCGTCCTCGGAGGTCTCCGCGTACGGGCCGACTTCGTGCCCATCGGCGGAGCCGTTGCAACGGTGACCGTGGTGGCGTGGGGGTTCCGCGATCGGCCGCGGCGACAGGACAGCGGGAGAGCGATCGGCCCAGCGTGAAGCGCGACACGGAGGCCGAATCCACGGCGGGACTGCGTACGTCCTTTGCGACCGGGCGACGCCTACTACGCGGACTTCGCGAGCCCGCTCGTGTACGTGATCTCGCTCCCTCACCCGCACTGGTGGATCGGCACGCGCGCGTTCATCGTGCAGCACTGAGACAGCGCGCGGCGGATCCTCGTCTGGGCCCGGCAGCGCGGTGACTGCGACGGCGACGGATGGTTCGAGTACCTCACGCCCTCGACCGCCGGGACGAAGAACAAGGGCTGGAAGGGCAGCAATGGAGCCGCCCTGCTCGCTGACCAGGTCGCCGCGCAGCGCGCACGGACGTAGCGGCCCGCCCGCGCCCGCGTCCTACCAGCTCCACCCCGGCAGCGGCTCCTCCAATGGCAGGATCCACATGGCCGGCGCGAGCGTGCGCGGCTGCGCCGCGAGGTCCACGTCCGGGTCGACGAGCCGCCGCTCCGGGCGCCCGTTCAGGCTGACGAACACGTCGGCGAAGACTTGCACGCGCCGCCCCTCCGCCGCCGCCTGCGCGGCCAGCTCGTGCGCGTACTGCAGGACCATGTCCGGGTTCTCGGGCAGCTCCCGAGCGATGCGCTTCGGCAGGGTGCGCTTCGGGAATACCTCCCGAATCTCGTCCGTGTCGGCGTCCACCACGCGGAATCGGGCGCGGCCCTCCTTGCCGCGCAGCTTCGTGCGCCACGAGAAGTAGTGCCCTCCTCGGTCCAGGCGACATCGCCGGGGAAGAGCCAGTGCCGAAGGGGCAGCGCCGCGTGCAGCCCCAGCCACGCGACGAGCGCCGTCGCAAGCCCCGCGCGCGCCTCGGGCGGGCAGGGGCGCCGTCGTACCGGCCGCCGCCGGCAGGAGGCCGACCGCCCGCGGCCACGACGGTGGCAGGAACAGCAGCGTGGACGCCATCATCAGCCACGGGAAGATGCCGATCTCGAACAGGAAGGCGTTCGTGCAGTGGAAGCCGAACGCGGCGACCATCGCGAACGGGCGGGAGCGTCTCCAGCACAGCGCAGGCCCGACGAGCAGATCGAACGCGAGGCCGCCGTAGCTCATGACCCACGCGGTGGTGTCGCGCGCGAGGAGCGGACCGACGACAGGGTTGTGGGATCCGGAAACTCTGGCGGGTCGAGATCCGGAAACTTTGGCGGGTTCTGACCCGCCGGCTGATCTTCGGGGTCTCCGGTAGCAGGCGGGTGCCCTCCGGAGACCCGCCCGGTGATCGACGTCATGACCCGCCTGAAGATCCACAACATGGCCGAGGGGGCCACGCCCCAGGCCTCCATCGCCGAAATCTGCGGCACCAGCCTGCGCTCGGTCGAGCGCATTCTCGCCGAGAACGCGCCGACTCGGGACGAGGTGATCGCCGACGAGCGCCTCGGCGCGAAGCGGCAGGGCCGCCCGCCAAAGGCCGACGCGGCGATGATCGAGCGGATCCGCCTGCTGCTCGAGACGCCCGGCAACGACCGGCTGCCTGCCACCGAGGTGCTCCGCCGCGCCGCCGAGTGGGGCTACACCGGCGGCCGGAGCCAGATGACCGAGCTCGTGAAGCGGCTCCGTCCGAAGCCGCGGCAGGAGCCGATCGTCCGCTTCGAAGGGCTGCCCGGCGAGTACACGCAGTTCGACTTCGGCGAGTGCGAGGTCGAGTTCACCGCGACGGGGAAGCAGCGCGTCCAGTTCTTCGCCGCGCGCCTGAAGTACTCGCGGTTCATGCACGCGGTCCTCGTGCCCGACCAGACCGCCGAGACGCTGGTCCGCTCGCTGATCGCGTGCCTCGTCGCCTTCGGCGGCTCGACGAAGGAGTGGGTGTTCGACAACCCGCGTACCGTGCGGATCTCGCCCATCGGCGTGAAGCCCGTGGTGCTGCACCGGTTCCTCCGGCAGCTCGTCGCCGAATACAACGTCATCGCGACGCTGTGCGCGCCGCGCTCCGGCAACCAGAAGGGCAGCGTCGAGCGCGTCGTCGGCTACGTGAAGAACAGCTTCCTGCGCGTTCGGAAGTTCCGCGACCTCGCGGACCTCGAGGCGCAGCTCGCCGAGTGGCTCCAGGACGTCAACCACGTGCGCCCCTCCGACGCGACCGGCGAGATTCCCGCCGTCGCGCGCGAGGAGGAGGTCCGCTGGCTCGCCGAGCGGCCCGTGCAGGTCGGCCCCGAGGCGTGGGCGATCGAGGACTCGGCGACGGTGACGCCGATGGGCACGATCTCGTACCTGGGCACCGCGTACTCGGCGACGGCGAGGCACCTCGGGGCGCCGGCGACGCTGCTGGTACGCCAGCGGACGATCGAGATCGTCGTCGCCGGCCATCGCTGCACCCACGTCCGTGAGGACCACACGGGCGAGGTCCGGCGCCTCCCCGAGCACCGGCTCGACGTGCTCGCGGCCCTGCACGGGGCCCGGAAGCTCGCGACGTTCCGCCGCCAGTGCCTCCTGGAGCTGGGCCAGCCCGCCTGGCAGTTCATGGGGCCGCTCGTCCACCGGTGCCCGCAGGGTCGCTGGGAGAAGCCCTGCCACGAGCTCTTCGACCTGATGATGGAGCACGGGGACGGGGCCATGCGCGACGCCTTCACACGCTGCGTCGCCCGCGAGACGTTCACTGTCGCCGCCGTGCGCGCCGTCCTCCGGGAGGCCGCATGAACCCCGGCGACATCGATCTCGACAAGCTTCTCAAGCGCCTGCACCTCCCGACGGTTCGCCGCCTCTACCCGGGCTACGCGACGCGCGCGGCCGCAGAGGGCTGGTCTCACCGCGACTACCTCGCGCTGCTGATCGCGGAGGAGGTCGCGCACCGCAACGACACGCGCATCCAGAAGGCGGCCCGCCACGCCCACTTCCCGTTCACGAAGACGATCGAGAACTTCGATTTCGTCTTCCAGTCCAGCCTGCGTCGTCAGCAGCTCGGCCCCTACCTCGGGCCGGAGCTGGTCTCCGAGGGGAGGAACCTCATCCTGTCGGGCAAGCCGGGCCGCGGGAAGACCCACCTCGCCGTCGCGATCGCCTACCGCGCCATCCAGAACGGCTTCACCGCCCGCTTCGTCGGCGCCAGCGCGCTGATCGACGAGCTCGGCCTCGCGTCCCGCGCCGGGAAGCTCCGCGAGGCGACCACCGCGTGGGTCGAGCCGCACGTGCTCGTCATCGACGAGGTCGGGTACCTCAACCACGCCGAGGACGCCGCCAACGTGCTCTTCGGCGTCGTCGACCAGCGCTACCTCGCGCGCAAGCCGATGGTCTTCACGACCAACAAGAAGCTGCGCGAGTGGGGGCAGGTCCTCCACGACCGAGACCTCGCCGAGGTCATCCTCGACCGCGTGCTCGAGCGCGGCGAGCACATCGCGCTCGGCGGGCCTTCGTGGCGCACGAAGCACCTCGATCCGGAAATGCTCCCGGACCCGGACGGCGCCGATCCGGAAAGTCGCCCGAAACCGCCTCCTTGACCCACCGCTCGCCTGGCCTCGGAGGGGCGGCGGGCCGGGCGGGGGGTTCACAAGCGAAGCGCCCCCCGTCCGGGTCGCCGACCCGGCGGTCGAGCCCGCCTCCAACCTCGTCTTCTGCAACCCCACCTTGCGGCGTCTGAACCGCCGCGTCACGATCAACCACCCGCCAGACTTTCCGGATCAAAACCGCCAGACTTTCCGGACTCCACAAGGGTAATCCCCCCGCTGCTCGAGCCAGAGGAGCAGCGGCTGCGCCCGAAGCGAGTCGGGGTTCAGCTTGGCGATGCCGGCGAAGGTGTAGACCTGCACGAACATCGCGCGGAGCAGGAACAGCGCCCAGCCGCTCACCCGGTCGGCTCGGATACCGGGCGTCAAGCGCGCGTCGAGCGAGTACGCGCGGTGCGCGGGTAGGAACGGCGCGAGGAAGGCCAGCAGGCACACGAGGTAGAGGTGGTTCAGGTAGTAGGCCTGCTCCAGGAGGAACATCCACGCGAAACCGACGAAGTAGAGCGCGGCGGCGAGCCGGTAGCAGAACCCGATCGTGACGCAGGCGCCGAGGACGCCCAGCACGACGAAGACCTGCGTGGACCACGCCCCGGGATGCGGGAGCCAGTCGAAGCCGTAGAACGGGAAGTGGATCTCCGGCCGGATGAACTTGCGCTCCACCCATCCCTTCGCGAGGTAGCGGACGGCCTCTACGGTCAGGAGGGCGCCGAAAGCGATCCGGAACACGACGAGGCTCGCGACGTCCACGGGCTCGAGGACGATCCAGGACAGGCGCGCCCAGCGTCCCTCCGGTGGCGGCGTGTCAGGGGACATGGACGTCGGCGGACCGCCCGGGAGTCCGCAGGCCGGTGAGACGCTCGTCGATCCGCTCGAGCAACCGCTCGTCTCCTGTGAGCGCCCGCGCCCGGAGGTACGCCTCGCGGGCCTCCTCCTCGCGGCCGAGACGCTCGCGGACGGTGCCGACGTTGAACCAGGTGCCCGCGTGCCGCGGGCTCACCGCGGCGGCGTGCTCGTAGGCTTCCAACGCATCCTCGTTCCGCCCGAGCGCCAGCCGCGCGGCCCCGAGGTTGCGGTAGATGCGGCGGTCCCGGTATCCGAGCGCGATGCCCTTCTCGAAGGCGTCCACTGCGGAGGCGGCCCGGTCCGCGCGGAGGTACGCGAGCCCGAGGTTGTTGTAGAAGCGGGCGCGCTCCGGGTATAGCCGTACCGCGTCCTCGAAGTACCGCTGCGCCTCGGCGGGCCGGCCCGTCTCGAGGGCGACGTTCCCGAGGTTGAAGTACTGGAACGCGAGCCCCATCTCCACGCGATCGGCAGGGATGGGCGTGTGCGCGAAGGCGGCACCGCCGAGCACGACCACGCTGGCGACGGCGAGCCGCCGCCACGCCCGTGCGGCGGCGAGCTCGACCATCGCGCGGACCGCGAACCCCGCGAAGGGCAGGAGCGCGATCACGACGGGGAGGCGGTACCGCATGGAGACGAAGTACGCGACGACCGACGCGCTGTAGATCCCGGCGAACGTGAACGGCACGGCGAGCTCGCGGAGCCTGCCGGCGGCGAGCACCATGCCCGCGAGCGCGAGGGGACAGACCAGGTTGTAGCCGACCGTGCCCCAGCGCAGCGTCGCGAACTCGTCGAGCGCCCAGGCGTAGTTGCTCTCCAGCGGGGGCTCGTAGGCGTTCAGGAAGTACCCGACCTTCCGTAGCGTGAGCGCGAGCCATTCGGCTGGCTCGTCCAGCGCGAAGGCGATGGCGCGGTCCCGCCACCACCGGCTCGCCTCTCCCGCGGTGAGCGTCCGCCCCAGGTCCTCCTCGGCGATCGCGACGGAGCTCGCGACGAGCGACTCCTGCCCGCCGCCGAGCTCCGAGCCCGGCGGGGTCTTGAAGAACCCGTCGGCGTCGGGGTTGTTGCCGATCCAGAGGTTGACGCCCCCATGCGCGGTCACGATCACCGCCTCGCCGCCCCGCTCGATGTTCCGGACGAGGACCGGCCCGAGGACCAGGGCGGCCCCGAGGAACCAGGCGGCGACGCGGCGCGTCTTCCCGGTGGCCGTCGCCCACTCCGCAGCGACTGGAAGCACCCCCACGAGCAGGAGGAGGTTCGGCCTCCCCATCGAGGCGAGCGCGAGCAGCGCCCCCGCGAGCAGACGCCCCCACGCGCTCGGCCTGGGCGCCGTCAGCAGCGCCAGCGACGCGGACGCGAACAGCAGGCACCACACCTCCGCGACGAGCGTGGCGCCCACGAAGATCGCGGGTCCGTAGAACGCGGCGAGCGCGAGCGCGACCACCGCGGACCTGCGATCGAACAGGTTCGACGCGAGCCGGTACACGAAGAAGCACGTCGCCGTGCCCGCGAGCGCCTGCACGACACGCACCACGAGGAGATCGCGCCCGAAGAGCGCGTACAGCGCGCCGAGCACGTAGGGCTCGAGCGGGTTCGCGGTGAAGGTCCCGTCGCCGAGCACGTCGCCGGCGGCGATGCGCTGCGCCCAGGCGTCGTAGTTCGCCTCGTCCATTCCGGGCACGAGGTGGTCGAAGAGCGGAGACCCGCGGAACTCCCACATGTAGGCGAGACGCACCGCGAGCGCGGCCGCGAGGAGCACGAGCACGGGCAGCGCCCGCTCGACCCGTTCGCGCACGTCGATCACCCGCCGTTCGAGTCCCCGGGCGTCGGCGCCACGCCCGTCTCCCAGTTCCGGGCGCCGTCGGGCACCCGCGCGTTCGACCGGTCGGTCGCGGTGTTCCCGTACTGGACCTTGTTCACCCACGCGCCCTCGCCGTCCGCGGCGTAGTACAGGCCGATCTCCTCCCCGTTCTTCTCGAGCTGGAAGGAGGTGTGCAGGTCGCCCTGCTCGGGCTCGCCGTCGCACCAGACGACCAGGAACTCGCCGGGGCCGATGCCCTGACCGGTCGGCATCGCCCACTTCGTGGGCTCCGCGAAGTCGTCCGTGAGGTACAGCCCCTCGAGCTGCACGAGGGTGTCCCCCGCGTTGAAGAGCTCGACCCAGTCGTCGAACTCGCCGGGGTCGGCGCTGTCGACCGGGTCGCCGTCGGGGTCGGCGTAGCTCGTGTTGTCCGCGAGGAACTCGTTGATGACGATGTCCGGCAGCGAGGACGCGCCGTCGCTGTCCTTCGTCGTGCCGTCGTCGCGCGTCTCAGCGCAGGCCGCGAGGAGGCCGACCAACCCGCTGTACATTTCTACCCCCGGTTCGGGTTTCCGCGTCCCGAGGCTGCAGGACGCGTGCCACCCCTCACCGGCCGGTGGTGAACCAGAAGGTGGCCCCCTCGCCGGGCGCGCTCGACGCCCAGAGGCGCCCGCCCATGCGCGCGATGGCTTTCTCCGCGAGCGCCAGCCCGAGACCGCGTCCCTCGAGCTCGGGGACCACGTTCAGCCGCTGGAAGGGCCGGAACAGCTCCCCCGCGTGCTCCATCGAGAAGCCCGGCCCGTTGTCCTTCACGTAGACGGCGTCCCGCCCGCCGATACGCTGGCGGCCCACTTCGATGCGCGCGCCTGCCGTGTCGCGCGTGAACTTCCAGGCGTTGTCGACGAGCTGGTGCACGGCGATGGCCAGGAGCCCGACGTCTCCTTCGACCTCCATCCCGTCGGCGACCGCGACCTCGACGGGGCGCTCGGGCTCCGCCTCACGCAGCCGCCCCAGTGCCTCGCGCGCAACCGACGAGACGTCGACGCGCGCGATCCGGACGTCCGCGCGCGCGATCTTTGCGAGCTCGAGGATGCCGTCCACCAGCGCGCCGATCTGCCGGGCGTTGGTGGAGATGCGGGTCGCGTACCCCGCCAACGCCCCTTCGCCGTGCGTGTGCTCCTCGAGGATGATGCGGCTGTAGGCGTCCAGCGCGCGGATCGGCGAGCGGAAGTCGTGGGCGACCGCGTAGGCGAAGCCGCCCAGCTCGCGAAGCGCGTACTCGGCCTCCGCCGCGCGCACGCGGGCGAGGTGCTCGAGGCGGAGGAGCCGGCCGAGGAGGAGCGAGAGCGTCACACCGGCGGCGAGCACGACCTCCGGGAGCGGCGTGCGCAGCACGGCCGCGTGCGCTCGGGTGGGACAGACGAAGATCTCCCAGACCAGACCCGCGTACGTCAGGGTGCTCGTGCCGCAGCGTTCCTCCCGCTCCCTCTCTCGGACCCGATGAATCGGTCCGCCCGCTTCGCGGACCTCGAGGTCGAAGTCTTCGGAGACGCCCACCAGGTCGACGAGCGCGGGCACGTCGAGGAGCATCGCGGCCGCGCCGCCGCCGTGCAGGGGGCGCCGGGCGAGGACACCCGCCGCGCCGTCGATGCGGACCGTCCGCAGCGGGGTCGCGCCGAGCGGCTCGCTCGCCGCGAGACCCGCCACGGCACCTCCCGGCACCTCCCACACGACGTGGTCGTCCTCGTCCAGACGCGCCATCGCATGGATGTCGGGGTGGTCCGCGACGGTCTCCGCCGCGTCCGACTCCCACTCCTCCCGTGCGGTGGCGCCTTCGATGTCCTTTCCGAAGCGATCCAGGATCCGGAGGCGCTCGCGCAACCGGGCGAGAACCGCTTCGACGGCGACGGATGCGTGCGCCTCGGCGTCCTCCACCAGCTCGGCCTCCTCGTCGCGCGCGAGACCCCACCAGAGCGCGAAGGACACCCCGATGCCCACGAGCGGGGCAAACCATTCTACGGTTGCGACGGCAACTCCTCGGGGCATCCTGCATGGGTAGTCCCCGAACCCCCCGTTTCAGTCCCCCGCCTCCCCCATCCGCCGGTACAGCGTCCGCCGGTCGATCCCGAGCCGCCGGGCCGCCTCGGACATGTTCCCCCCGCAGGCGTCGACGACCTTGCGCATGTAGGAGACTTCGACCTCCTCGAGCGGCATCCCGGCCGTCGCGGCCTCGTCGAGCGTGCGCCACGCCGCCGCGGGCGCCACCGCGTGCGCGCCGGCGACGTCGTCGAGCGTGATCGTGTCGTGCTCACCGAGGGCGACGGCGCGTTCGAGCACGTTCTGCAGCTCGCGCACGTTCCCGGGCCATGGCTGCGCACGCAGCCACGCGACCGCCTCCTCCGCGATGCCGATCACCGGCCGGCCGAAACGCGCGCCGAGCCGGTCGAGGAACACGTCGACGAGCGCGTCCACGTCCTCGGGCCGCTCGCGCAGGGGCGGCACCTCGATGCGGATGACGTCGAGCCGGAAGAGCAGGTCCGCGCGGAAAGCGCGCTCCCGCACGGCCTCCGCGAGGTCGCGGTTGGTCGCGGCGACGATGCGCACGTCGACGGTCCGTTCGGCCGCGCCCCCGAGGGGCCGGATGCGGCCGGTCTCGAGCGCGTGCAGGAGCTTCGGCTGGGCGTCGAGCGGCAGCTCACCGATCTCGTCGAGGAACAGCGTGCCGGCGTTCGCGCGGACGAAGAGGCCGTCGCGGTCCTCGCGCGCGTCGGTGAACGCGCCGCGTCGCACCCCGAACAGCTCGCTCTCGACGAGGTTCGTCGGGAGGGCGGCGCAGTTGACCTGCTGGAAGGGCGCCTGCGCGCGGCCGCTGCGCGCGTGCAGGTAGCGCGCGAGGGTGCCCTTTCCCACGCCCGTCTCGCCCGTGAGGAGCACCGCCGAGTCCGCGCGCGCGGCCCGATCGGCGCGGTCGAGCACCCGCTTCATCGCGGCGGAGCGCGCGACGAGGCCGTCCGGCGCCTCTCCCCCGAGGGGCCGACGGACGCGCACGATCTCGCGACGCATCCGGCGCTCGCGGAGCGCGCGCTCGATCGCGAGCACGAGCACCTCGATGGCGAACGGCTTCGTCACGAAGTCGCACGCGCCCGCGCGTACGGCCTGGACGGCGAGCTCCACGCTGCCGAAGGCGGTGATCAGCACGACGAGCTGGCCGGGCTTGCGGCGGTGCACCTCGGTCATCAGGTCCACGCCCCGCAAGCCGGGCATCTCCACGTCCGTGACGACGAGATCGAAGTCCTCGTCGAGGATGCGGCCGAGCGCCTCGGTGGCCACGGTGTTGCCCTCGACCGCGTACCCCTCGTCGGCGAGCTCCTCGACGAGCCACGCGACGATCTCGGCGTGGTCGTCGACCACGAGCAGGCGCGCGGGCGTCACGACGGGCTCCGCGGCAGCTCGACGGTGAACCGCGCCCCCTCGCCCGGCGTCGACGTGCACGAGACGCGCCCCCCGTGCTCGTGCACGATGCCGCGCACGACCGCGAGCCCGAGCCCCGTGCCCCCCTGGTCCTCCCGCGTCGTGAATAGCGGCTCGAACACGCGCGCCCGCACCTCCTCGGTCATCCCCACTCCGTCGTCCTCCACCACGATGCGTACGCCCCCGTCGCCGCCCTCGACCCGCACGAGCACGCTCCCGTCGGGCCGCGCGGCGGCGAGCGCGTTCGTCGCGAGGTTGAGCAGCACCTGCTGGATCTGGTCAGGGTCGGCCTCGATGTGGACGGCCCCGAAGGACTCGACCTCCACGCGCACGCCGCGGCGACGGGCCTCGATCTCGAGCAGCCCGAGCACGTCGCGCGCGGCGCCCGCCACGTCGACCTCCTCGCGACGCGGCGCGCGGCGACGGGTCAGCGCGAGGAGCTGCGCCACGATGCGCGTGATTCGCTCGGACTCGCGGACCAGAACCTCCGCGTGGCGCCGCGTCCGCTCCGCGTCCTCGGGACGCTCGGCGAGCGCACGCGCGCGGCCGTGGAGGACCTGCAGCGGCGAGCCGATCTCGTGCGCGACCGCAGCGGAGAGCTGCCCGACCGTGACGAGCCGGTTGGCGGCCTGAAGAGAGTGCGTCGCCTCGCGCCGGGCCTCGGCCTCATCGGCGGCGGCCCTCCGGGCCGACCGCAGCTCCGCGAGCATCCGGTTGAACTCCGCGGCCAGCCCGGCGACCTCGTCGTCACCCTGCTCCGGGAGCGACGGCGCGAAGTCGCCCTCGCGGACCTTCCGCATCGCCCCGGCGAGCCGGTCGAGCGGCCGCCCGAGCCAGGTGCGCCCCACGAAGAGCCCCAGCGCGGAGGCGAGCAGCACGAAGGCGCCCACGGTCACGGCGATCGAGCCGGAGGTCTCCAGCAGGTCCTCGTTCACGTCGTCGATCGGGCGGACGAGCGCGAGCACGCCGAGCGCGTCGCCGTCGTCGGAGAGGAGCGGGGTCGCGTAGAGGATGGCGCGGGGGGCCTCCGCGGGGCGCCACGACATGCGCGGCTCCCCGGCGCGCGCGGCCTCGCCCACGACGGCCAGCAGGTCCGCGCGCAGGTCCCCCTGCGGCATCCCCGACGGCGCGGCCACCGGAGCCCCGTTCGGGTCGAACACGAGCACGTCGACGTCCGTGTCGACGCCCTCGACGCGGAGCGTGGTCTCCTGCACGTCCGCGAGCTGCCGGTCTCGGATCGCGTTCTCGACACCGACCCGGAGGCTCGACCCGAGGAACGTCACCTCGCGCGACACCGCAGCGCGCAGGTCCTCGCGCTCCTCTCGCACGAGCAGCGCCCCGGCGACCCCGAAGACGACGAGGCCGGCGAGGGCCGTGGTGGCGGTCAGCCGGGTGACGAGGCGCATCTGGGGCGGAAGTGCTCAGGCGTGGGGCAGGAATGTACAGGGCTCCGAAGGGTCGTGCACGCCCGGCGGACGGGAGAACGCCGGAAACGTCGCGTTCGGCCTCGGCACGCGTCTTGCCCAAAGGCCCGGCCGGAGACCCGTCCCGTGATGTTGCTCCCCCTGGTCGCGGCCGCCCTCGCCGCCCCCGAGATGATCCCGCTGGAGGTGTTCCAGCAGCTGACCGCCGAGGTCGACGTCGCCCCCGACATCGAGATCGAGCTACGCGACGGCGGTACCTTCCGCCTCGCCGAGCACCGCGGCAAGCGCGTGCTGCTCTCGTTCTGGGCGAGCTGGTGCGCGCCTTGCCGCAAGGAGCTGCCCGCGCTCTCCGAGTTCGCGAAGCAGCACCCGGACGTCGTGATCCTCGCCGTGAACGTGGACCGCGACCGGAAGGACGCCCAGGGCTTCCTCGACAAGGTGCACTTCGACCTTCCCGTCGCCTTCGACCCCGACGCGAAGAACCTCGGCAGGTACGGCGTGGTGTCGATGCCGACGATGTTCCTCTTCGACAGGAAGGGTGCGCTCGCGTGGCGACACACCGGCTTCAGCGAGGAGAAGGGCTTCACGGAGCTCGAGGCGGCGCTCGGGGGTGCGAAGTGAACATCTTCGTGTTCCGCCGCATCGGGCTCTGGCTGCTCGTCCCGCTGATGCTCTTCGGCATCTTCGTGGGCGGGCTGATGACCTGGCACCACGACACCCAGCTCTACGGCGGCGAGGAGCAGAAGGGCGAGCTGATCGGCTGCACCGAGTCGGCCGAGGTCAACTGCGACATCGTCAACACCAGCGAGTACAGCGAGATCGCCGGCGTACCCATCGCGACGCTCGCCATCCCGTTCTACGCGACGGTGCTCGCGCTGGCCGTCTTCGGCATCCGCGGTCGCGAAGGCGCGCGCGCGCTCGTCGTGGCTGCCGGCGTCGTCGCGCTCGGGTACTCGGGTTTCCTCTTCTACATCTCGAAGACACAGCTGCACTACGTGTGCGCGTGGTGCATCCGGCTGTACTTCGTGAACGCGGGCATCCTCGTGCTCGGGCTACTCGGTGGAAAGCCGCGCTTGCCCGACAAGAACCTGCTCGTGGGGGTGGGCAGCCTGTACGTCGGGCTCCTGCTGCTGGCGGCGGGTGGGGAGCGCCTCTTCCGCGCCTCCCTCACGGGCGACGCGCCCACCGACATCGCGAAGGCGGGCACTAGCCATGCGCGTGACCCCGAGGGGCCAGCGCCCGGGTTCTCGTTCACCGTGAAAACCGAAGACGACAACGAGCGGACATTGACCCTGGACCCGGACGACGCCTGGGTCGGCGACCGGGACGCGCAAGTGGCCGTCGTCATGTTCGGCGACCTCGAGTGCGGCTACTGCAAGCGCTCGTCAGCCGAGCTCGCGCGCCTCGAAGCGACCTACGGCGACCGCGTGCTCTTCGTCTTCAAGCACTTCCCGATGGACCCGGCCTGCAACCCCGGCGTGAAGAACAAGAAGCACCGGGACGCCTGTCTGGCCGCGAAGGCGTCGGTGTGCGCGCAGGAGCAGGGCGTCTTCTGGACGTTCCACGACCTCGCCTACAAGAACCAGCACCAGCTCGGGCCGGAGTACCTGCGGACCTACGCGACGCAAGCGGGCGCGGACAGCGCGAAGTACGACGCCTGCATGGCCTCGGACGCCGCGATGCAGGTCGTCCGGCACGACGCCGAGGTGGGCCAGAGCCTCGACGTCCACGGCACGCCGCGCATCTTCATCAACGGGAAGCTCTACCGCTCGGGCTCCTCCGCGGAGGTGATGGCGCGCGCGATCGAGGTCGCGTTGGGCGCCGACGCCCAGGTGGCGGCGAAGAACGCGGCGGCGCTCAAGGGTGCGGCCGCGGCGGTCGAAGCCGTCCCCGCGGACGTGCCCGAGATGCGCGACGTCTCGGTGGGTGGCCTCTCCTTCCGCATGGACAGCTTCGAGGCCGCGATCGAGGAAGAGAAGGCGGTCTCCGCGAAGCACGAGGTCCCCGCGCTGAAAGTCACGTGGTACCAGGCGAAGGAGGCCTGCGACAACGCCGGCAAGCGGCTCTGCACCGAGGAGGAGTGGGTCACCGCGTGCCAGAACGCACGCGCCGTCGACGACAACGGCAACGGCGAGCTCGCGGACGACATGATCGAGGGGACCGCCTACCCCTACGGCGACTTCCACGACGACGGCCGTTGCTGGGACGACAGAGCGGGCGACGACTTCCGGCCCGTCTACACCGGCGAGATGCCCGGCTGCGCGACCCCCACCGGGGTCTACGACCTCACGGGCAACGTGGAGGAGTGGGTGGGCGAGTCCCCCGAGAAGGCGGTGCTGCTCGGCGGGGCGTGGGACACGAAGGACGACCACGCGCGCTGCTACCGCCGCAACGACTCCTTCGGCGCCGGGTACGCGAACGCCCGGACGGGGTTCCGATGCTGCGCGAACTGATGCGTGTCAGGATGTTTGCGGTCCTCGTCGGTCCCGTCCTCGTGGCGGCTTGCGGTGAGAAAATGTCCTCTCATGCCGACGAGGACCGCCTTCCCTCGGACGGCGGCGCGCCGGTGGAGGCCGCGGACGCGCAGCCTGCCGTCGAGGTCGTCGGCGAGGAGACGGACGAGCCCCCGACCACGGGCGCGATCTCGGGGAGGCCGGCTCCGCCGCTCGACCTGCCGTCCCTCGACGGCGACGCCGCGTGGGACCTCCACGCGACGCTCGATCCGACCGGGGCGTCCTGCCCGCAAGGGGTCCTGCTCGCGTTCATGGCGTCCTGGTGCGGCTACTGCCACCAGAGCCTCGCGACCCTGAAGGAGCTTCAGGACACCTTCCCGGAGCTCGCGGTCGTGGTCGTGGACGTGGACGACCGGGCCGAGGGCCAGCAGGCCGAGCTGACGAAGGTGCGAGACGCCGGCCTCACCGGTCCGGTCCTGCTCGCGGACGCGGCCACGCGCTCCGCGTGGCTCGGGCCCGGCGGCACCGTGCCGCGGTACGCCTTCGTGAACCGGATGGGCACGGTGGTGGCGCAAGACCGGGGCTTCGGCGACAAGGTGAAGCCGATGATGCCGGGCCAGGCCCGCCGCGCGCTGCTCGCGGGGCCGTAGGGCGCCGCCGCGGTAGGCTGCTCCTCCCGGAGGCGGGCTCCTTGACCGAGATCTTCGTCATCCTCGCGCTGGTGCTGCTCAACGGAGTCTTCGCCGGCGCGGAGATCGCGATCCTGTCGCTCCGAAAGACGCGCCTCGCCGAGCTCGTCGAGGACGGGAGCAGCGCGGCGCGCGCCGTGGTCCGCCTGCGGGAGGACCCGGAGGCGTTCCTCGCCACCGTGCAGATCGGCATCACGGTGGTGGGCGCCACGGCGGCGGCGTTCGGCGGCGCCTCGCTCACCGCCGAGCTGGCCCCCCTGATCGCCGCGGTGCCGGGGCTCGCCCGCTTCGCGGACGACGTCGCCTTCGGCCTGGTCGTCGGCACCGTCTCCTTCCTGTCGCTCGTGCTCGGCGAGCTCGTGCCGAAGTCGCTCGCGCTGCGCGCGGGCGAGACCTACGCGCTCCTGATCGGACGGCCGCTGGCCGGGCTGGCCTGGTTCGGGCAGCCGGTCATCGCGCTCCTGACCGGCACGTCGAACCTGGTGCTGCGCCTGTTCGGCGACCGAACGACCTTCAGCGAGACGCGCCTGTCGCGAGAGGAGGTCCAGCAGGTGGTCGAGGAGGCCGCGACTGCCGGCGCCGTCGACCCCCACGCGGGCGAGATCGCGTCGCGCGCGCTCGAGTTCAGCGCGCTCGACGCCTACACCGTGATGGTCCCGCGCGCCGACATCGTGATGGTGCCGAAAGACGCGGACGCCGCGGCCCTCGCGCGGGCGGCGCGGTCGAGCGGGCACGCGCGCCTGCCGGTCTACGAGGGCACGGTCGACAACGTCGTCGGCTTCGTCAACGCGCGGGAGGCGCTCGCCGAGGCCATTCTCGGTCCGTCGTGGAGCCTCGACGCCTTCCTGCACCCGGTCGTGTACGTGCCCGACGTGATGACGGCCCCGGTCGTGCTCCGGAAGCTGCAGTCCGAGCGCGCCCACCTCGCGCTCGTCATCGACGAGCAGGGCACGATCAGCGGGCTCATCTCGATGGAGGACCTGCTCGAGGAGTTGGTAGGCGAGATCCTCAGCGAGAATGACAAGCCTCGGGCGAAGCTCGCCCGCGAGACCGACGGGAGCTGGGTCATCGCCGGGAACGTGCCCCTGCACGAGGTCTCACGCGAGCTGGGCATCGAGCTGCCGGAGGGCGACTACTCGACGGTCGCGGGGCTGGTCATCGCGCTCGGGGGGCGCATCCCCGCGCCGGGCGAGCGGGTGACCACCGAGGAGGGCATCACGCTCGAGGTCGTCGAGTCCACGCCGAGGCGCGTGCGGACCGTGCGCATCCGGAGGTCGGCGCCGACCGAGCGCGTCTAGGAGCGCGCCTACGGCTCGGTCCCGAGCGGCGAGTAGACCTCCGCGGTCCGCTTCCGGATGTACGCGAACAGGTCCTCCCGCCCCTGCACGCATGCCTCCGCGCCGCCTTCGCTGGGGGGGTCCGCGAGGCAGTCGGCCTCCGTGCGCTCGGCCTCGGCCTCGTGCCATGCGCGCCACGTCTCGGACTCCAGAACTGCGACACCTTCTGCGTTCTCGGGCGCCGGACGGCATCCCGGAGGTCAGACGAGGAGCGCCCGCACTGCGGCCATGAGCTCGCCCGTCGAGTAGGGCTTCGCGAGGAAGCGCTGGGCGGGACCGAGCGGCGAGGGCGCGGTCGCCCGCGCAGAGACGTAGAGGACCCGCTGCACGCCGTGGGCGTTCTCGATCTCCCGCACGAGCTGCGCGCCGCGCAGGCCCGGCAGGAGGAGGTCGACGACGAGGAGATCGAACGGGCCGTTTCGGGCGACGGATGCCAGCGCGGCTTCGGCGTCCCCTGAGGCGTACGCGCGGAAGCCATGACGCGTGAGGGTGTCCGCGACGAACTGGCGGCTGACCGGATCGTCGTCCACGACGAGCGCGCGTCGTTCCTCGGGCATTGCAGGATCTCTCCTCGCACCCTCGCAGTGCTGCGATCGGTTCGAATCACTCAGCGCACATCTCCCGGAAAATCGGGTCCTCCACTGCCTGTCCGACGCCGCGATGGCCCTCCTCGAGGTCGCCGAGGCGCAGGCGTACGACCACGGATGCGTCTGGTCCGCCGAGGAGGCCGAGAGCCTGCTCGCCGCGTCACGGAAGGCCGCCGCGGCCGTACGGGATCTCAACGGGTTCGCCGCGCGCGCCCGGGAAATCGAGAATGCGAGCGAGGCCATGCAGCGCGACGGCACGCACGTCTGAGGTCCGGTCACCAACACTCGACGTGGACGTTCCCCGCCTCGTACGTGCGGTAGCCGGCGAAGCGTGGCGGGAGGCCCGCGCGCTCGAGCCGCTCCCGCACCCGTGCAACCACGTCAGCCGGCACGATGAGCCAGAGCGTTCCGGCATCGACGTCCCGTTCCTCGAGGATCGCGATCACGGGGTCGAGTACCGCCGTAGAGTCGGGGAAGACCACGTACATGACGTGCGCCGCCCGCACGCCGGTCGTGATCCACACGACACACAGGCCCCCGAGCGGAGCTGGGGCGAGCACCGCCGGAAGACACCGGCCGTCTCGCGCTCCGCCACGATCGCCCGTCCCACCATCCACACATCCGGGCTTCGGGTCGGCGAGCGTCGAGTCGGCGGCGCGCATCGCCGCATCATCGCCAGTGAGAGCGCAGGGACGCAGGAGCCGGCCGTATGGACGATCGCCCGAAAACACTCTGATCGCTGGACGCGGGCGGCGGCACGGCGTGCGCATGGTGCCCGTCCGTTCTCGCGCGCTCGTCGTCGACGACGACCCGGTCTGTCGCACCTTCGCCGCCGAGGTGCTCGCCGCGGCCGGATTCGAGGTGCAGACCGCCCCCGACGGCCGTACCGCCCTCGAAGTCCACGTTGCCGGCGGTCCCTTCGGGCTCGTCGTCACCGACCTCGACATGCCTGGCCTGCACGGCGTCGAGGTGGCCGACGCCATCATCCGCGCCTGCGCGGACGTGTGCGTCCTCTTCGTGAGCGCCGACGAGGTGACGCCGATCCTCGCGCGCCGGAGTGGCTTCCTGCCCAAGCCGTTCACCCGGGCGGAGCTCCTGTCCGAGATCGAGCGGCTGCTGGCCCGGTAGCACGCGCCGCGCTCTTTGCCCTCCGGCTGGGCGCACGTTCCCGACGCTGTCGACTTCCGTCGCCCCGGGCGGCCGGCACCGCTCGGCGCTCGAGTGTCGCGGGGGGCCGCCCCTCGCCGGTTCCTACGCCGTCACCGGATGCAGGTGGCCGAGCAAGAACAGCGCTGATCGGTCGTTGAGCGCGATGTGACCACGCGATCCGTGTCGCGCTCGTGCACGGCGGACGGCAACCACCCGCCCGCCGCACTCCTCCCGGACATAGCCCCCGTCGAGGAGCGGGTCGAGGTGGAGCGTGTAGGCCCCGAGCGGGATGGACGCACCGTGCTTCGTACGCCGCCAGCTCAGGTGGACCGTCAACCGAGCGCGTCCCGGTGAACGCCTGACCCGCGTCCGGTAGTGCCGGCCGGGGTTGTGCTCGACGCAGCCACTCCACCGGAGGTCCGTCTCGTCGGCATCCAGGAGGCAACGGTGGACGGGCGCACCGGAGTCTAGGAAAGCGGCGTGGAGCATCACGCGGGCCGGGGAGGACCATCCTGACGCGCTGACGATGCATCCTCGGTCTATCGCCCGCCGTCGGCTCGCCAGGGACTCCATGGGGACCCCGGAGATTCACGTCTTCGGCGAGGAGGTGTCCAGCGCGTGAGGCGGGCGCGCGCTCACGCCACCACACAGAGCAAACGGTGTGCCCGGATGAGGGTGAACGCCGGTGCCGGCGGGGCCCGTCGCCAACGGTTCCACTCCTCGGTGGCGGTGCGCCAACAATGCTCCTCGCCGGCGTCCCAGGGGCGCAACGTCCCGGGGGGCACTCGAAGTTCGAGCCGAGCCGGAATACTCCACGCCCTCGCCGAGGGCGGGGTCGAGGGAGACGATGGGAAGCAACCGGTTCGAACGCTACGAGCGGCTCCGAGAGGTGCAGACCCTGCTCGAGCAGGGCGAGGAGGTCGACCGCGAGCTCCTGGGCCTGAAGTACGAGCTATCTCCCAGCGCGATCACCGACTACGTCACCTACCTCGGCAAGGAGTACGGCGCGCGCCTGATCGCGCGGAAGGAGGGGAGGCGAAAGTTCTGGCGGCTCGTGCAGGAGGCCGACATCCGCACCACGGACCTCACGCGCGCAGCGTCGCTCAAATTCGGGGAGATCACGCTCGACGTGTTCCGTGGCACCAAGTACCACCGCGAGGTCCAGCGCCTGTCGCGCTCCGAACGGTCCCGCCTCGCGCTCGAGCCGGCCCATCGGCTCGACCGGCTCGCGCGGGGCCTCTTCCGACGGACCCGAGGTTCGCCCGACTACTCGCACCGTAAGGAGGCGCTCGAGGCCTGGCTCGACGCGATCCTCACCAACCGTGTGCTCTGGATGCGCTACCAGCGCGCGGACGGGCGGATCAACGAGTACACGATCGAGCCGTTGATCCTCGTGCTCTACCATGAGCGGCTGCACCTCCTGAGCCGCCTCGCCGAGAGCAAGGACGCCCGGACGTTCGACCTGGACGGCGTTCTGGAAGCAATCCTGACGGAGTCGGAGTTCGTGCCGCCGCCGCCGGAGGACTTCGACCCTCGGGAGATCTACCGCCACAGCTTCGGGATCTTCTCCAACACGGGTGACGATCCGCAGTCGGTCCGGCTTGCCGTGCGCAACGTGCCGCGGGTCCAACTGGAGCTGCGGCCCGCCCACCCATCTCAAGTCCTCGGCGACTCCGACGAGCACGGCTGGCGTGACGTCACGTTCACGCTCTGCGTGTGCCCCGAGTTCCGCTCCTGGGTGTTGAGCCTTCTACCGGACGTACGTGTCCTGGAGCCGCCCGCCCTGGTACGCAGGATCCGTGATGCCATCGCGGCCGGGCAGGCGAACAACAGTTCTTGACTCCCGATGCTCCGCAACGGAGCACCTTCCAGATTGTGACACATCGCGGAGCACAACGTCGTTTGTCTCGGCGAGCACACAAGAAGTCAGGCATCTTGGAGGGCGCCCTGTAGGGAATCCGCTCGGGGCCGGGAAAAGGATGCGCGACTGCTACAACTACACGCTCAAGGACGGCCGCAGGCACGTCTACAAGGGCATCACCAACGACCCCGAGGCACGGCTCGTCGAACACGTGTTGGACGGCAAGCGTTTCACCCACATGGTGATCGACGGGACCGCCAGGACGCGCCCCTCCGCGAAGCGTCGCGAGGCCCAGGCGCTTGCGACGTACCGCGAGAATCATGGCGGCCGGAACCCGAAGTACAACCGCACGCGGGACGGGTAGCCGGTCATGGTCCTCGCGCTGCGTCCCAATCAGTTCCGCATCCAGCACGTCCGCGAGATCGGGCAGGGCGGCCTCGGCCGCGTCGACGAGGTCGAGGTCGTCGCGACGACGTGCGAGAAGACCGTCGGCTCCCGCTGGGCCCGGAAACGCATGAACGAGAGCTGGACGTCCGAGCACCTCCAGCGGTTCGAGCGTGAGATCGCCGCCCTCAAGGCGATGCGACACGCCCACATCGTCTCGTTCGAAGGCGAGAACGTGCCGGAGAACCGGGAGCGCTTCTACGTAATGCCGCTGTACCCGGACACGCTGCGGCACCGCCTCTCCCGCCACGGGGCTTATGCGTGGCACGAGATCGCGCACTTCGGTGCCACGATCGCCCATGGACTGGCGTACGCGCACGGGAAGGGGCTCGTCCACCGGGACCTGAAGCCCGAGAACGTCCTGCTCACCGAGAACGGGGAGCCCGTGATCGCCGACTGGGGGCTTGGATACTTCGTTCACCAGCACTCGAAGGTGCTGCGCGGTCTCACGCGAGGCGGAATGGGGACGGAGTACTACTGCTCCTCCGAGCAGTGGAGCACCGGAAAATGCGGGCCCGAGGGGGACGTGTACTCGCTGGGGATGGTCCTCGCCGAGATCGTGGAGGGGCGGCAGCGGGACCTCCTCGCGGTTGGCTGGGGGGTCGACTCGGACGTGACCGCGCCGACCTCCGCTGGCGCGCGCCACTTCAACGCGCTCGTGCGCTCGATGACCGCCGCGACCGCCACACGCCGCCTCTCGTCGATGACCGCGGTGGCCTCCAACCTGATGGAGTGCGTGCGACTCGGCTGACGGCGACTGCCTATCCGCCCTCGTCGCCGTCGGGCTCCTCGCCCTCGGCAAACGACCACGCGTCGAACGTCCGCCCCCCGCGCTCGCGGGGCGCCTCAGCGGATGGGGCGCGCGCCGTTGCGTCCGGCTCCACCCGCACGCCCATGACGCGGCCCATGAGCTCCTTCGCCATCTCCACGAGCGCGTCCTCCCTCGCCCGGTTGCGCTTCTTCTTCGCCGAGGGAGGCGGCACGTTCATCTCCCTCGCCTCCTTCAGCAGCGCTGCGGCAGCGAAGACGACCTCGGGCGTGCTGCGGTGCATGTCGAGCATCTGCCGTGTCTTCTCGGCGTCGGCGAGCCGCGCCTCCCGCAGTGCGCGCGCCTGCGCGGTCCGCACGCTGGCGGGTATCGACGCCCGGGACACCCGCACGCGCTCACGGGCGAGCTCGTCTGCGCCGGCGAGGACCGTGATCGTCCCTTCGAAGGGGTACCCCGCGCGCGGGAGCAGCCGCGCCAGGGCCGCGCGCAGTGCGCGCTGGCCCTGCTCGGGGCCGGCAGGGTCCACGATCGCCTCCCACCTCCCGACGGTGTGCCCGCCGAAGGCGGCCTCCACCGCGATGCTGACGCGCCCGCCCTCCACACGGCCGCTCCATTGGTCCGCGACGGCGGGCCAGACGAGGTCGAGAAAGGCCGGCCAGTCGGGGAACGAGCGCACGAAGACCTCCTCGAACGTCCATCCTACAGGTAGACGAACAAAGGATCGACATAACTTGCTACAATCATGCTCATGTCGACTCTGGCATGCGCCCTCGCGAACGAGCCCGATGGTGGCGTCGTCCCGGACGAGCCGCAGCTCGAGGGACTCGAGCCGCGACCCACAATCGCCCGAGTGGCCGGCGGGTACCACATCTCCCCGACGGCGAGCCCCTGCCTCGCGCGGGACGGGACCGCCTGGGTCTTGCGGGCCGGCGCGCCCGTCGCGGCGACGCCCGAGGAGCGCGCCCTGCTGGACGACGCCTGCGGCCGCGGTCCTTTCGAGCTCCCCTGGCTCGACGGCGCGACGAACGGCTGGCGGGGCGACCCCCTGCCCGCCTGCATGACGGTCGAGTACGCGTGGTTCGACACCGGCGCCGCCGAGGCCGAGGCCCACGCCATCGCGCCGGTGCACGCCCGCTCGCTCGCCGCGCCCTTCGCGAGCGCGGTGTCCGCGGTGGTCAGCGACGTGCTCGTCCGGCACGGCCGCGCGCCCGACCTCCTCGAGCGCGTGCTGATCGAGCTGATCGCCAACGGTGTTGGCCACCGCAGCTACGCGCCGCCATACGTCGAGCGCGCCGTCGTCGTCGAGGAGTTCACCGACCTCGTTCGCGTGCGGAGTCCGGGCTTGCCTCCCCGCCCGGTGCTGCTCCCGGACGGGACCATCCGCGGGCGCTGGTCGCGCAACCCGCGCCTGATGGCGCACCTCGGGATGGAGGGGCTCGTCCACCAGCAGGGACGCGGTCTGGCGATCGCGCCCCGGCTCGCGCGCGACGCCGGGTACGAGATGCGCGTCCGCGCGGGCGCCGACGAAGTGATCGCGGAGCTCGCACCCGTGCCTTCCCGGTGGGAGCGCGCGCCCGACCGGCTGCGCCAGCGCCAGCCCGAGGCGGTCCGCGCCGACCGCATCGTCGACCACCTCTCGCGATGCTCGGAGGCGAGCGTGGCGAGCGTCGCGACCGCGCTGAGCATGCCCTCGTCCACCGTGCGCGCGTCGATCCGGCGCCTGGTCGCCGCCGGGCGGGTCGAGCCCACGTGCGAGGCCTCGCGGTCGCCGCTGCAGACCTACCGCCTGGCCACCGTCGAAGCGGCTCGCAGGGGGTAGGACATGGACCCGCGCCGTCGCTGTGCCTCGTGGCTCGTCCTCTTCGAGGAGGCGCGACGCCCGATCGGGCGGGCGTTCCGGGGGGCGCGCTGCCCGGAGAAGATCGCGCGTGTCGAGGTCCACGTACCCGGTGGGCATCGGCTCGTGAAGGCGGCCGTCGGCCTCGTGGACACGCGCCTCGAGGACCGCGGCGAGGCCGAGCTCCACGCGTGGCTCACGTCGATCGCGCCGCTCTTGCCCGTCCCCGCACACGGATCCGTCCGCATCGACTTCATCGCCGGCGGCGTGCGCTTCGGCCGCTGGTCCTGCCGCGTCGCCGTCGACCCGTGAACAAGCCCGACGGCTTCCTCGGGACTTCCGCGCCCGGCGCGGCTCGCCTACGACGAAGGCATGGTGTCCTGGCGCGCCGCCCTCAGCGCCCACGCCGTCCTCACGGAGGACGAGGCGGTCGCCGCGCTGCCGGTGAACCAGGAGGCCGCCCGGGGGTGGTTGCATTCGCACGTCCGCCCGCGCACCGCGCTCGCGGGCATCGCGCTGTACGTGTGGGCCGACGTCGTGGAGGCCCTCGGCGGGTCCCCCCGGGACCCGCCCGTCGTCGGCGCCGAGGCGGCCGCCTCCGTGCTCGGCGTGTCTCGCTCGGCCGTCGACCGCCGCATCCGCGGCCTCCCCCCGTGGGAACGCCCTGTCTCCGTTGGCTCTGGCCGCAACAGCCGCTGGTGGTGGCCGAGCCGCGAGGCGGTGCTCGCCTGGTGGGCGAAGCCGCCTCCGCCCGCGGCGGCGCCGACCGCTCGATCCGGTCGCTCCCCTCGCCCCAGCGGCCCAGCCGTGGACGTGCGCTCCGCCCTCCGGGCCGCTCTCGGCAAGAAGCCTCGTTGAAGCGTTGCCTCGGAGAGCGTCGACGTGACGCGGACCGCCACAGGTGACCTCCGGTTGGCGGTGCGCACCCTACGATCGGGAGGCGAGATGCGACGGACCCTCTGTCTTTGCGCCCTCGTGGGCACCATGACTGCGAGCGCCTGCATGCCCCGGACCTCGTCCGGGGGCGCGGCCGTTCTTCCTGCGCCCTGGACACCCGCCGACGCCGTCGAGTTCATCGACGCGATGGTCGCCCACCACCAGATGGCGACCGAGATGGCGGAGGAGGAGCTGGCACGCGGCGCGGACGGCGAGGTGGTCGCGATGGCGGCGCAGATGCAGGAGACGCAGGCGGCCGAGGTCGAGCGCCTCCTCGCGCGTCGGGACGCGCTGACCACGGAGCCGGTCCACGCCCTCGAGGAGGACCCGCACGCGGAGGAAGCGCTCGCCGAGCTTGCCTCGCGCTCCGGCGAGTCGCTCGACCGCGCCTTCCTCGTCGAGATGATCGTCCATCATGCGGACGCCGTGAGCATCGCCCACCGCGCCGGCCCGAACCTCGACGACTCCGAGGTCGCCGCGATCGCGGAGACCATCGAGGACGCGCAGGCCTGGGAGATTGGCCAGATGCGGCAGCGGCTCGACGTCCTCGAGGGGCTCGTTCCGTGACGACGTGACCGGCGCCGTCACGCCCGGGGCGTCGACGCGCAGGCGCGCGCCGCCTTGAGGTCCCCCTCCACCGCCGCCCCGCTCACGCTGCCCGCGAGGTCGGCGACGAGCGCGTGGCCCCCCGCAGAGCACGTGACGTCGACGTCCATCAGAACGCCGCGCGGATGTCCCCCGGCTGTGACCCCCGAAGACACATCCCCTTCCCTGCCTCCTCCGCTAATCTCTCGGCATGCTCTTCCTCCTGTCCGCCTGCTCCTCCGGCAAGATCACGCTCGACGACGAGCCCGCCGGCGGATCCTCGACCTCTACCCGTACCGACGACACGGCCGAGCGCGTGGAGGATCCGCAGGATCCCGCCTGCGAGATCACCTCCCCGGCGAGCGAGCTCTCTCAGCCGTGGGACGAACCCTTCACCTTCGCGGCCACGGCGTCCGATCCACAAGACGGCGACCTCGACGGCGCCGGCATCGTGTGGCGGACGAGCGCCGACGCCGTCCCCCTCGGGGACGGGGCCTCGATCACCGTGGTCCTCCCGGCGAGCGGCGCCCAGAACGTCTCGTGCAACGTCGTGGACTCGGACGGCAACACCGGGACCGCCGAGGTGCGGGTGACCGCGCTGTCACCGCTCGCCGAGATCTGGCACCCCGGCGACGGCGAGACGCGGGAGGCCGGCGCGGACATCCCGTGGGTCGGCGCCGCGGAGGACCGCGAGGACGGGGCGCTCCCGGGCGACGCCCTCGAGTGGAGCAGCGACCTCGACGGCACGTTCGGCACGGGCGATCGCTTCTCCGCGCCCCTCTCCGCAGGTCAGCACCGCATCACGCTCACGGCTACGGACAGCGACGGGAACACGGGGACCACGAGCATCTCCCTCACGATCGAGTAGGCATCCCGCTTGCAGGATCTCTGCTCGCCTCCCTCCGGGAGGCCCGCCGGCGTGTGAATTCCCACCCAAAGGTGCGCGCGCTGGCACAGTAACCAAATCTGTCACACGCGGAGCGTCCCCATGATCACCCTGGTCTTCCTCTTCCCCGCCTGCTCCTCGGGCGCGGCCGACCGCACGGAGCAGCACATCGCCGACTACGAAGCCGCCGTGGCCGCGGCCGAGACCGTCGTGGCGGACCACGCCGCCGCGGTCGCCACCGCCGCCACCATCGAGGACGTCGACGCCCTCGAGGACGCGTTCGCGATGGACTGGGAGGCGGCGCACGCGCAGGTGGATGAGCAGATGGACATGCTCGAGGGGTGCGAGATGGACGACGAGGACATGGGCATGATGGACGAGGCCGCCATGGCGATGGGCGACGCGGACGCCTCGGCGATGGACCACGTGGCCGAGCACGACGCGCACACCGCCCTCTCCGAGTGCCTCACCGCCGAGGACGCCCACGAGACGTCGATGATGGAGCACCTCGACGCGATGATGGAGCACGGCGACCACTGGCGCGACAGCACCCACTGCGAGGAGATGGGTGACATGGGCGAGATGTAGGCCCCCGGGGGCGCGCGCTACTCGGTGGCGGGCGCCCCCAACGTCGTGATCCACGCGGCGACCGCCCGTGCGGTGTCCTCCGGCTGGGTCTCCGGGGGGTGTCGGCCGCCGGGCACGACCGAGGGTCCGAGGGTCAGCATGGCGACGACGTAGTCGGGATCGAGGCGGTCGCGGGCGCCGTCGAGCACGGGCCCCTTCATCTCGCCCACGCCCTCGGCCACGTGGCAGGCCGGGCACCCCAGGCTCTGGTACTCGGCGCGTCCGCGCGCGATCGTCGCCTCGTCGACCGCCCACCCGGTCTCGGCGATGCGGTCGTCGCCCAGGGTCGTCTCGATCCACGCGGCGAGCCTCCGGGACTCCTCTTCGGAGATCCCGAGCACGGGCATCCGCTCCGCCTGGTCCATGCGGATGGTCACGGGCTCCACGAGGAAGCGCTCGAGCCACTCCCGACGGACGCGCGCCCCCACGCCGTCGAGGGGCACGCGCGAGATGTCCCCTCCTTCGCCGCCGATCCGGTGGCACACGAGACAGCGGTAACGCTGGATGATCCGGCGAGTCTCGCCGGACGGCAACGAGGAGCGGGCACCTTCGGGCTGGACGACGTAGTCGGCGGGCGGCGCCTCCTTCCGGAGCGAGGCCAGCGCCACGCCGATCGCGACGGCCTCCTCCTCGCCGAGGCTCGTGAACGCGGGCATCCGGGCGGGACTGCCGCCCGGGCTGTCGAAGGCGTGCGGATCGCGCGCCTTGCGGGCGATCCACGCGGGCAGGTCCGGCAGCGCTCCTTCGGCGGCGCGCGGGAGGTCGTCCCGGCGGCGGCTCCCGAGAGACGTGAGTGCCACGCCGATCCGCTGGCGCGCCACGTCGCCGGCGGCGTGGCAGCCCGCGCAGCCGAGCTCCGCGTACCGGGCGCGCCCCTTTGCGGCGAGGGCGGGGTCGACCGGCGCCTCGAGCGTCGCCCACGGCAGGCCCGCCGTGTCGGGAACCCACTGCTCGCGTGCGTAGGCCACGACGTCGGCGGCGTCCTGCTCGGAGAGGCGGAACCCGGGCATCCGCGTGTCGGCACGGAGGCGGTGCGTGTCCATCAGATAGGCGGCCAGCCACCCGGGCGCGAGCTTGGCGCCGGCCGTGGAGAGGTCGGGCGCATGGCCGCCCCCGCGTTCCTCGATGCGGTGGCACGTCGCGCAGCGGCGATACGACACCACCCTCCGGCCACGCTCCGCATCGCCCTCGACCCCGAGCGCCTGGACCTCGGGTCCCGGGAGCGAGAACAGGAACGCGAGAAGCGCGTCGCGATCGTCCTCGGTGAGCGTGAACACCGGCATGCGGTGGTCCGGGTTGAGCGCGCCCGGGTCGAGCAGCCACGCGCGAACCCAGCCTGGCGTCACCTTGTCGCGGAGGCCGTCGAGGCGCGGCGCGAAGTCGGGCAACCCGTAGCCGGGGACGTCGTGACAGCCGGCGCACCCGCGCTCGTCCAGCGCCACCCGCCCGCGGGAGAGGACCGGCGCCCCCTCCACCGAGCTCCCGAGGTGACACCCGCCGCACGCGGCCTCCCGCTCGGCGGCCGAACGGAGCGGCCACTCCCAGTCCAACGCCGCCTCGTGCGCGCCCTCTTTCGTCGTGGCGAGCCCCTGCCCGCCGTGGCACGGGGTGCAACCGAAGCGCTCGACCGGGTGCTCGTCCACCCAGTTTCCCGGATGGTCCGCCGCGTCGTGGCACGTCTCGCAGCGGTCCACGACGTCGAGCGCCGCGACGATGCGCTGCTCGACCTCGATCGGCCGCCGGACCTCGCGGGCGATCGCGGCGCCGACGAAGGCCACGGTGGCGCCGAGCGAACCGACGAAGAGGACGTCCAGCCAGCGAGGGTGTGTCATGGCGGCCACCACATCAGCGCCCAGGCCGGGCCGCGGAAGAAGGTCCCGAGGATGGTCACGGCGACGAAGAAGAGCCCGATGGCCACGAAGACGGCGCACGCGACGCGTCGTTCGCGGGGCCAGTAGCGGCCGAGCCCGCCCGCGTGGCGGTCGAAGTACGGCAGCGCGCAGAGGACCGCGACGGTCGCGCCGGGCACGAACACGCCGCCCCAGAACGCATGGTAGTGCGCGAGCTCCTGGATGCCGAGGAAGTACCAGGGCGCCTTCGCCGGGTTGGGCGTTCGTGTCGGATCGGCCTCCGGCTCGAGGGGAGCGTCGAAGGCGAAGGAGATCGCGAGCAGCGCGGCGACGACGAAGAACGCGACTGCGAGCTCGCGGTAGACGAGGTGCGGCCACGCGGGGACGAGCCTCCCTTCGCCCGTGGGCTGGTTGGGAGCGTGCTCTGAGGTCACGAGCCCCCCGTCCCTGCGCACCCGGTACACGTGAAAGCACAGCAGCGCGCCCAGGACGCCCGGCAGCACGACGCAATGGAGCACGTAGAAGCGCAAGAGCGCCGCTTCGCCCACGACGTGATCGCCGAGCAGCAGCAGCGCGGCCGGCTCGCCGAGCACCGGCACCGACGCGACCATCTTCGAGCCCACGGTCACGGCCCAGAAGGCGAGCTGGTCCCACGGCAGGAGGTACCCCGTGAACGACAGCGCGAGCGTGAGCACCCAGAGCCCGACGCCTGCGACCCAGTTGGCCTCGCGCGGCGCCTTGTAGCCGGCAGACAGGTACACGCGGACCATGTGCAGCGTGACGAGCGCGACCATCCCGTGCGCCGCCCAGCGGTGGAGGTTTCGCGTCAGCATGCCGAACGGCACGACGAAGGCGAGATCCTTCATCGACCGATAGGCCGCGTCCGGGTGCGGCACGTAGTAGAACATCAGGTAGAAGCCGGTGACGACGAGCTCGCCGACCAGCACGAGCGAGACGAAGCCGAGCGCCCACGTGGCCATGAACGTCAGCGAGGAAGGACGTACCTTCGGCGCATGCAGGTGGAGCACGAACGAGGAGCGCATGGCGAGGAGCGCCTTCCGGTCGTCCCCCGGCCACCCGACGCGGAAGATCGAGTCGCGCACGCGAGTCCAGAGGGTCCGCACGGCCTACGCCTCCTCCAGGCGATCGTCCTCGTCGACCTCCCGGGCGAGGTCGACGACGAGGCGTCCGCGCTTGTCCACCTCGAGCGCGTGGAACGCGAGTGAATTGGGCGCGGGCCCGGCAATCACGCGACCTTCGCGGTCGTACCGGCTGCCGTGACAGGGGCAGGTGAACCCGTCTTTCTCCGGGTTCTCGCGCACCGTGCACCCGAGGTGGGTGCACGTCGCGGAGAGCGCGCGGAGGCCCTTCCCGTCGCGCATCACGAACACCTTGGCGTCGTCCACGAACTCCGTCGCGCCGGGTGCGAAGCGGTCCGGCTCGCCCAGCACCCGCCTGGCAGGAGGGCCGTAGGACACGGGCGCCCGGGCGAACCGGACCGAGGACCACAGGGCCTCCAGCGCGAGGACGGCGAACCCGCCGGCGCCGAACCGACGCACGAAGTTGCGCCGGTTCATCGGGTCGCTCCGGCGTATGGGGGTGTGATCAGGACGTGCATGGGACCCTCCTCGAGTCAGAACGCGACGGCGTACTCAATCGCGGCGAAGCGGAACCCCGCCGCCTCGCCGGGCTCGGCCCCGAGCCCGGCCATCGCCCGGACGAGGACGTTGGGGCGCACGACCGCGTTCGCCACGGCGAGGCCGAGCCAGTCGGCGCCCCCTTCGTCGATCCGCCGCACCTCGAGGCGCGCCGTAGGGAACACCACCGGCGTGGCCACCCACGACACCTCGGCGTAGAGCTGGTCCGCATCGACCGGGAGACCGTCGTCCGCCGCGGTGTGGCTCTCGCGGGCGACGACCACGTCGACGAGCAGGTCGCCGAGCGCCGCGTGGGCGTCGACGCCGAGGCGCAGGATCTCATCGTCCGCGAATTGGACGACCTCTCGCCCGCTCCACGCCGACGCGCCGACCGTGAGGCTCACCTCGCGCCAGGCGGCCGTGCCGGCGACACCGCCGGAGCCGTCCAGCGGCATCCCGCCGATCTTGACCTCCGCACGCCCCCACGCGTCCTTCGCGAGGAAGGTCGCCGGGGTCGTGTTCTCCACGACCCCCGCCGTCCATCCGATCCGCCTGGCGGCGACGCCCGACAGCTCGAGCCCGTTCCGGTACGGCTCGACCGCGAACGTCGCGTCGCCGACGGGCTGGGTCGTGAGCCTCAGCAGGTGCCCGGTGAGCCCGCGGTGGATGGTGACCCCATGGACGTCGGGCTCGAAGCGTCCGACGCGGACGAGGAGCGTCGAGGGCCGGGCGAGCGGCGTGAACACGACGTTCGCGCGCTCGGCCTCGATCGCCTCGTGTCCGCCGACGTTGACGGCGGCGAAGAAGGACACGTGGTCGCCCAGCACGCCACCGGCGCGCAGGCCGAGGGACTCCACCGCCTGCGAGAGGTCGAGCTCCGCCTCGGCGACGTCCTCCATGTCCTCGTGCGCACCCCCGGACGACTCCGTGGAAGAGACCTCCTCGTCGCCGTGCGACATCGCCTCGAAGGCGCTCCCGTACTGTACCTTCCCGGCGATCGTGACCGAGAGTGGCAGCCTCCCGGGGATCTGCCCGGGCCAGACGGCCGCCGGCCACCGCTCCGCCTGCGCATCGTTCCCGAGCGGGACGGGCTCCTCCTTCTCCGAGACGGCGTCGCCATCCTCCGGGAAGTGGTATGCGTTGCGCCGGAACGCCTCGCCGAAAGGGGTGAGCTTGGGGTATGCGAGGTGACAGGTCTGGCAACTGGTCTCGTAGCGGCGCGCGAACGCAGGGATCGCCCACGCGCGTTCCGGCGCCACGAAAATCGCCAACGTCACGAGGCACAGACCCCATCGGCCGATCGCGCGGATCACGGTGGTCTCCCTTGTTTGGTCGGCGACGGTATCCGGGACCCGGCGGCGCACACGTCAGCCGAACTGCGCTGTGGCCCACAACGTCACGACGGGACCGGCACGTGACGAAGACAGTCACAGGCCTTCCGGCCGAATCCGTGACACATTCTCGACGCGCGGCTCCGCCGAGTGGCTGCTACCTTGCCGCGCGACCGGGAGGCCGACGTGAGAATCCTTCTATGGGCCCTCGCCGCGGGATGCGCCGCGCGCGAGGCCGACACGAAGACGGACGAGGGCGCCGAAGCAGGCGCGCCCGCTTTCGAGGCGGAGGTCGGCGACACCCTCGCCGGGCCCGGGTGGTTTCACACCGAGTCCGACGCTCGCTGGGGCGCCGAGGGCGCGTGGGCCCGGCGGGAGCGGCCGGCCGGGGCGTCCGAGGACGTCCTCGCCGTGTCGATCGGTGGGCGGACGAGCGCGGGGGACGTGCTCGTCCTCCAGCTCGTCGCGGCGGCGTCCGCCTGGCGCGAGGGCGGCGTCGCGCTGGACGGCGAGGCGGCCGCCGGAGTCCTCGGCCGGGTCGAGGACGCCGGGGTGGTCCCGCTCGCGTACCTCGTGGGCGGGGAGATCGAGGTGGACGCCGACGGCGCCGAAGACGGTGACACCGTCCGCGGCGAGCTCTCGGACGTCGCGCTCGCGGAGGTGACGCCATGACGGGCCTCCTCCTCCTCCTCGGAGCGGCGCCCTGGCCGCCCCCGACGGACACCCCCCTCTGCGGCCACGGGCTCGAGGCCTCGGTGTGGCTCCGCGAGCGCACGCTGCGCCCGCCGGCACCGCCCCCGAGCAGCTCCCGGGGCCTCCCGAGCGCTTTCTCCGTCGAGCGCCGCGGCGATCTCGTGGTGATGCGCGACATGGCCGGCGACGCGTTCGGCCGGGACGGGCTCGGCTACGAGGGGATGTACGACGCGCTCGTGTACTTCTACGAGCTCTTCCCCGACGAGTTCGACTTCGTCACCGTGATCACGAACCAGGACTCGACGTACGGGATGGGCGCGTTCGCGTTCTACAGCCCGCTCGCGAACGACGCGCGCGGCATCGGCGACCGGATCTACGACTCGGGGATGACGGTCCAGGGGCTGCTCTTCATGAACGCGTGGCAGTACTGGTCCGGCCAGAGCGACACGTTCACCTCCGCGGTGTTCGGGCAGGAGCTGGGCCACCGGTGGGGCTCCTACGTCCACTACGACCTCGGCGACGGCGATCGCGACGACATTCTCGGCCGCGACGACGGCCACTGGTCTTACTGGCTCGAGACGTCCAACTCGCCGATGGAGGGCAACACGTGGACGGACAACGGCGACGGCACGTTCACGCTGGACGCCGGCGAGGAGGTCGCCTACTCGGACCTCGACCTCTACCTCATGGGCCTGATCGGGCCCGAGGACGTCGCTCCTTTCTACCTGATCGCGGATCCCTCGGGCCTCGCCCGCAACGCGTCGTCGTCGCCCGAATACTACGCCTCCGGGCGCGACCAGACGGCGAGCGGGACGCGCGTGGACATCACCATCGACGACGTGATCCGCGCCGAGGGCGCGCGCGACCCGGCGGCCGGTGAGGCGCAGACCGCGTTCCGCATGGCGGTCGTGCTCGTGCTGGCGGACGACGAGCAGCCGGACGACGAGGCGGTCGAAGGCGCCGACGAGGCGCGCGCGCGCTTCGTGGAGGTGTGGGAGGAGGACACGCTCGGCCTCGCCACGCTGGACACGAGCCTCGGCGACACGGTCGTCGATCCGCTCGCGCCCGACCTGTTCGCGGGGCCGCTGGTGGTGCCGAAGGCGGCCTGGTAGGCGCCCGCGCGATAGCAGGCCGCCCGCCGGAGGTGCCCGTGCTCCTCGTCTTCCTCTCGGAGGGCGGGACCGACGACGAGCCCGGCCTGAAGGACACGGTGCTCGTCCCCGGAGGCGGCGGGGCGACGCTCTACACGGAGCTCGACAACCCGGGCCGCTGGATGGCCCACTGCCACATCCTCGAGCACGCCGAGCTGGGGATGATGACGGAGCTCGACGTCGCCGAGTGACTACCGCGTCCCGATCAGCCCGAGCACGTCCTGGAACTTCAGGTCGGGTGCCGGGAGGACCGGGCGCCCCCTCCCTTCCCGGGCGATCCTCGCCTGCAGCGCGGTCGCCAGCATCGCGTCCGCCCCCGCGTACGTCCCTTCTGCCTCGAGGCTGGCGAGCGCGCGCTCGAAGGCAGCGAGGGCGGCCGGCGGGTCGCGACGCGCCCTGGCGAGCTCGCCCGCGAGCACCTCAGCGAGCGTGACGTGGTGGTACGCGAGCGGGCGTGACCTCGCCGCGGCGAGGTCCTCCGTCGCCGCCCCGGTGTCGCCGATCGACGCCCCCAGCCATGCGCGCATGAGCAACACTCCCCCGTCCTGCGTGTCGAGCGCGCGGAGACGCTCCCACGCCCCGCGCGCGTCGTCCGCGTCGATCAGCGCGGACATCGCGGCGACGTACCCCGCCGCGACCGGCTCCAGCGCGGGATCAGGGGCGAAGGCCACGGACCCGAGCGTGACCCCTCCGGGAGTGAAGCCGTCGCGGAAGCGGATCCCGAAGAACGGCGCCAGCGGCGCGGGCGTGCGGCCGTCGAGGTGGGGCTCGGCGATCCACAGGTCATGGTCGCCGCCGGGTCGGGTCACGACGACCACGCTCTGCGACGTGTCCGGTGAGACGATCGTGTTCGGGCTGACCGCCCGGTCCTCCCCGAGCGCGGTGTCGAAGCGGTCCCGCAAGATCGCGACCGCCTCGGCGAGGCCGAGCCGTCCGCCGAGGCCTTCGAGCAGGGTCCGCGCGCGGTCGTACCGGCGGTGCGCGCCCTCCACGGGGCCGCGGACGGGCGCGAACTCGCGCGCCCGCATCGCCTCGTCGAGGTAGAAGTTCGTCGCCACGGACTCGCCCCGCAGCGCCCGGACCTCGCGCTGGGTGATGCCCACGACCGCTCGCTCGCCGCTCGGGTCGGAGAGCACGAGCGTCCACGCCCCGAGCGTGCGGGTCCCTTCGAGGAGGTCGACGGCGCGGGCGACGTCCGGGGCGTGCCGCAGGAGGCGCTCCACCACGGCGTAGATCGACGTGCCGACCTGCCGCCGCGGGCCCAGCCAGGCGCTCGACAAGAGCGTGAGCATGCTCATGCGCGAACGGCCGTCGAGGATCGCCACGTCGCGCGACGCGTTGAGGTGCGTGGTCACCACGAGCCCGGGCTCGTTCACCGACGTCGAGCCCCCGAAGAGCTCGCCGACCGTCCCGAGGCTGGCGTAGCGGAAGCCCGACGATCGCCCCTCCGCGTCGCGCGGATCGACGAAGACGACGGTGGCGTTCGGCTGCCAGTAGTCCATGCCCCAGTAGTCGAAGTTGCGCGCGTGTACGGTCGCGTCGCCCTCCCGTCCCACGACGGACGTACATCGCGACGCCGTCGCGATCAGCAGGCCCGGGCCCACCGAGGAGAGCTCCGTGATCCAGGCCCAGTCCTCCCATGTCCCCGGCGCCAGGCCGAGCGTCGCCTCGAAGGAGGCCGCACGCGCACGGGTCGGCTGATCGAAAGCCTCGGGGTAGCGGCGCGCGTGTGCACGGAGGATCCCGCCGAACACCCCCGGCAGCTCGTCCCACATGCGACGCATCATCGGTACGTACCGGGTGGACAGCTCGGGCCGGAGCAGCTCCGCGTACAGGCGCCCGACGTCGGCGTCGTCGCCGTGCAGGTCGAGGAGGACGTGGCCGTGTTGCTCCTCGCGGCAGCCCCACCCGTCGGGGCCTTCGGCCTCTCCGATACAGACGGCGGGGGGCAGGTCGGGTGACAAGGGAGGTGTCTACCTCGCGGGCGCGGATGGCGCCCGGGAATGGGAGCACACAGAGGCCTCGCGGTAGGATGCCGCCATGCAACCCGACGCCCTCCGCAGCCTGCTCGCCCGTTGGCGCGACGACCCCGGCTCGACCTATCGCACCTGGTTCCTCTGGGAGGAGCGGCTCAAGAACTTCCGGTCCATCCGGCGCGGCGTGCAGCTCGTCGTCGAGGAGATCGGCGCCGGACGCTTCGGCACCGCCTACCGCGGATCCTCCCTGGAGATCGTGGTGGGGTCCATCGCGGAGCAGCGCCAGATGTTCAAGGGGGCGGACCACGCCTTCCTGTGGAAGCCGAAGCTCCGCATCCCGGACATCTACGAGTCCGCGGACAATCAGCGCGCCTTCGGCCGCTTCCTCGACGCCTGCGTCTGCTGCGACGGCGAAGCGGGGCTCCTGGCGGCGATCCGCGCGCTCGACACGCGCCGGATCAAGGGCCTCGGACCGGCGGCGTCGAACCTGCTGTACTTCCTCCACCCGACCCACGTCCCGCCCTTCAACACCGCGATCGTGAACGGTTACAACGCGCTCACCGGCGCGCGGGTGAAGCTCGGGTCCTGGGAGGAGTACCTCGCGATGCGGGCGGGGATGCTCCGCATGAACACGGAGCACCGAGGGCTCCTGTCGAACGACCTCGGCGCCGTCGCGGGCTTCTGCTTCGACGTCGGGAGCGGGCGTTACCCGGCCCCCCCGCACGACGACGACGCGGGCGCGCGGGCGGCGTGGGAGCGCGACCTCGCGTGTGTCCGGGAGGAGGGGGACCGCGAACGAAAGCGTGCCCTCGCCGAGCGTGAGAGTGACCGGACTCACACCGAGGTGCAGGCCTGGCTCCGGGATCTCGGGCACGCGCTCGGGTTCGACGTGTGGGTCGCCGCGAACGACCGGAGCCGCCCCTGGGCGGACGGCAAGCTCGGGGACGGCTGCGTCGCGGAGCTGCCCGCCGCGCTCGCGCGCATGCCCGGCGCCGACGCGGTGCGCCTCATCGACGTCCTCTGGCTCGAGCGGGGCGCCGACCGCGTGGCCGCCGCGTTCGAGGTCGAGCACACCACCTCGATCTACTCGGGCATCGTGCGGCTCCTCGACCTCGCGCTCGGCGCCCCGGAGCAGGCCGTACGGGGCCTTTTCCTCGTCGCCCCGGACGCACGGGAGGAGGAGGTGCGCGCCCAAATCTCACGACCCGCGTTCCGCGCCGTCGGGCACCTCCACGTCCGGTACCTGCCCTACGGCGAGCTCGACAGGAACCGCGCGGCGATGGCCCGCTTCGGGAGCGGGCTCAAGCCGATCGAGGCGCTGGCGAGGACGCTCGTGGGCTGACGGCCGCCCGGTCAGGGCCTCCCGGAGGTCGCGCCCGCCTTCGCGGCGTACCTCGGGGGGTCCCGATCGAAGGCCTGGATGCAGCCATTCGAACAGAACTGGAACGTCCGGCCGGCGTGCTCGCGCGTGCCCACCGCCCGGTCGGGGTCGATGTCCATCCCGCAGACCGGGTCCTTCACCTTCGACTTCACGTCCGCCATGTCACCTCCTGTCACGGCTCGGGCATGCCCGAGGCCGACAACATGGCCACCCTCGCCGAGGAGGCCAGTCCGCCCTTCGGGCTGTGACAGCCGGGATCACAGACGTTCCTGTCCCCATCGGGTACAGGAGCGCATGCGCCTCCCCGTCCTCGTCCTCCTCCTCGCCTGCAATCCGGCCGCTCCGTCGAAGGACGAGCCCGGCGGGACCGACGCGGGTGACACCGGCACGCTCCCCGCCCCGGAGGCCTGCGGCTACACCGCTGCCGAAGACCTCGACCCGGCCGACGACGTCGTGGAGGTCGATCTCCGCGCCTCCTCGTACGCCTGGGACCCCGGCACGGGCGTGCCGCTGGAGGCGGGCCTCGCCTTCGACGAGCAGGTCCCCGGGCCACTGCTGGAGGCGACCCGCGGCGACACGTTGCGGGTCAACTTCACGAACGACACGGATCTCGAGCTCACGATCCACTGGCACGGCCTGCGGGTCTCGCCCGAGATGGACGGCGTGATGCAGATGATGGACCCGGTCCAGCCCGGCGAGACCTTCACCTACGAGCTCGCGCTCCAGGACAGCGGCTACTACTGGTACCACCCGCACATGTCCGGCGACACCGTGTTGGAGCGCGGGCTGTACGGGAACATCATCGTCCGCGAGCCGGGCGAGGGCCGCGCGGACTGCGAGCTCCCCCTCGTGCTGGACGACGTGCTGCTCGACGAGGACACGTGGCAGATCGAGCCGCCCGACACCGACATGATGCAGCTCATGGGCCGTCTCGGGAACAAGCTTCTCGCCAACGGGAGGACCGACCGGCGTATCGCGGTGACGAAGGGGCAGACCCTGCTCCTGCGCCTCGTCAACAGCGCGAACGCGCGCTTCTGGGACCTCCGCCTCGAGGGACACACGATGAAAGTCGTCGCGACGGACGGCGGCTTCGTCGCCGAGCCCTGGGAGGTCGACCACCTCCTGCTGGTCCCGGGCGAGCGCTACGTCGTGGCCGTGGAGGCGACCGGCGAGCCGGGCGAGGAGTACCGGCTCCTCAACGCGCGGTTCCAGCTCCACGACGAACATGAGTCCGACATGGTGGAGGTCGACCCGATGGGTGACGGCGAGAACCCCGTGTTGTCGCTCGTGTACGGCGACGGCAGCGTGGAGGGGACGCCGTGGGTCCAGCCCACGCCGGACGTGCCCGCGTGGGACCGCGCCGCGGACGCCTTCGGCCACCAGTGGGTGCTGCAGGAGGACATGATGGGTGGCACCGTGACGCTGGACGGGGAGACCTGGCCGGACGTGCCGATGGTCTCCGTCGCGGGCAACACCGACACCACGTTCGAGGTCTTCAACGACTCGGAGATGCACCACCCCTTCCACATCCACGGCAACCGGTTCCAGATCGTCGCCATCGACGGCGTCGCGCCGACCACGCCGGTCGGCTGGAAGGACACCTGGGACGTGGCGCCCCAGAGCACGGTCACCGTGGTGAGCGCGCTGGACAACCCAGGCGAGTGGATGGTGCATTGCCACATCCTCGAGCACGCCGAGGACGGCATGGCCGGGCTCATGACGGTGGAGCCGTAGCAGCCCCGCTGTGGCGGCCGCTGCCACAGTTTCCAACGTCGGGCGCGGCCGTACCTTCGCGGTGGAGGCGCTCATGAACGGCTGGATCACCGTCGGTCGAATTGCCGCGTTCCTCGGCGTGCTCGCCCTGCTCGGAGCGTGGGCCACCCAGATCGCGGGGGGGACGATCCTCGGCATGGACCAGACCCACCTCTTCTACGATGCCATCGGGCTCTTCCTCCTCGCGATCTTCTGCCTGATGGACGCCTGGTGGCACGGGAGGCGGCCGGCCTGATCTAGGTCTCCGAGAAGTACGCGATCGCCCGCTCGCCAACGCCCTGCGCGCTGCGCCACCCGAGGATGGCCAGCACCGGCACGCCGAGCCACGCCGTGGCGCGCACGTACCAGGGGGCCCCGGCGCCCGACGTCGCGATCGCGCGGCCCATCATCACGTGGCTCGTCGTCGTCGCCACTGCGCGGGCGAGCCCCACCGCGACGAGCTTCTCGACGAGCTTGCGCACGGTGATGCGAACGCCCATCGTGAGCGCCATCGACTGCAGGTCGTCGTAGTTGGACAGGCGCACGAGCCAGAAGGACACCATGCGCAGCTTCGGCGACGGCAGGTTCACGCGGTAGGCCGCCGCGACGGCGTAGCAGAGCTCGACCTCGTTCGCGATCTGCCAGAGGGCACCCCCGAACACCGCGAGGGCGAAGCTGACCCAGGGGCCCAGCAACGGCAGGGAGAGGGGCGCCGCGGTGCCACCCCCGATCGCCGCGGACGTCAGCGCGTAGTCGTCGACCAGATCGCGGGCCAGCGCGTCGGCGAGGGCGCGGCCTCCCAGCCCGGTCTCCTCGGCGAGCTCGGCGCGGCGCGCCTCGACGCGCGCGACGATCCGGCCCTCGTGCTCCCGGACCCCGTCGATCACCCGGAGCAGCGGGAAGTCGCGCTCGTCGCTCCGCACGGCGGGGTCGGCGACGCTCTCCATGTGTCCTCCAAAGGCACGAGCCCGGGGTGGGCGTGGGCAACCTCGGCGATGAACGCGTCCCAGCCGCGCTCACCGGGGGCGACCAGCTCCTCGGCCACCCAACAACGAACTCGCGGCGCGGCGGCGGCGCCGATCAGCCAGTCCTGCTGACCGCCGACGCGCCCACCGCGCAGCTGGGCGACGGCGAAGGCCCCCGCGCGCAGCTTCACGTCGATCCACGGATCGTCGGCGAGCGAGTAGACGGCCACGTGCGCGGACCAGCCCGCCTGGAACACGGCGCGCTTGAGCCCCGCGAAGACCAGCGGGCAGAGCGGGGTCGCGCCCCGCGCGAGCACGGCCCCGCGCGTGTCGTCGCCCCACTCGAGCGACGCGTCGGAGACGAGGTGGGTGGCGCCGTCCCCTCCGACGAAGAGCGCCCACCCCTGGCGCGCGTAGGACTCGTGCGGGTCCCGCGTCCGCGCCGCGTCGAGCAGGCGCCGCTTCCCCTGGTTGCGCGCGTAGGCCTCGCCCCAGACCACGACGTCCGCCTCCGCGAGGCCCGCGTCGGCGAGCACGGCGCGGTAGCTCGGCGGCACCGCCCACGCGCCACCGGGATGTCGCGACGTCAGCGCGAGGTCCCCGACCATGAGCCCGATGCCGGCGCGCTCCCCCCGCGCGCGCGCCGCGAGGGCCGCGTCGACCGCTGTCGCGAAACAGCAGCGTGTCGTGTCCGTGGTGAGGGCGCACGCGGCACCGCCGTCCGGCAGCGACACCGGTTCCCCGACGCCCGCACGCGCAGCGAGCGTGAAGTGCCCGCCTTCGAACAACGTCCCGGAAGGGGTCCCGGCCATCGGTTGCTACCCTACCCCGGGGCGGGTATATTCGTCCACGTCAGGCAGGAGCCCCGCCGCATGCCCAAGCGCCCCATCCCCCGCCACGACGCCGAGCTGGAATCGCTCTCGCGCATCGAGGGGCAGATCCGCGGCATCAAGGGCATGGTGACGGAGGGCCGCTACTGCGTGGACATCCTCACGCAGACCCGCGCCGTTCACGCGGCGCTCCGCCGCGTCGAGCGCAACATCCTGCAGGCCTACCTCGAGACCTGCGTGCAGGACACCTTCTGTGGCGGGAGCGCGGAAGAGCGCGAGGAGAAGGTACGCGAGGTCCTGACGCTGTTCGACTGGGAGACCACGAAGGGCACGCGATAGCGGGCCGCGACCACCGGAGCCGTCCGTATGAACCTCAGCCGCTTCCTCGTCCCCTTCGCGCTCGGCGTGGCCGCCGGGGTGCTCATCCACAAGAACTGGCCGAAGATCAAGGAGGTCGGCGCGCCGCTGCTCAAGGGGGCCGTGCGCCAGGGCAGCAACATCGCGCAGAAGACGCGCGACATGTACTGGGAGAAGAGCGAGAAGTTCTCCGACCTCATCGCCGAGATCCGCGAGGAGGAGGAGGCGAGGGCGAAGGCCGGCCCCCCCACGCCGCCGGCGCCGCCCCCCGAACCCAAGCCGGCGTAGGAGGTCCCATGCGGTACGCCCTCGGAAGCCTGCTCCTCGGCACCGCCGCCGTGCTCGGCGGCGCCTGGCTCTACGCGAAGTACGGCCCCCGCAAGCACCGCGCAGCGATCGGCCTGTCCGCGGGCATGCTGGTCGGGCAGCAGGTCGGCGCCGCGACTGGCTTCGCGATCGCGGGGCCCGCCGGCCTCGTGCCCGCCGCCCTCGCGGGCGGGATCGCGGGCGCGGTGATCGGCGAGAGCCTCGCCGAACCCTCGGCCGAGCCCGTCACGCCCCTCTCCCCGGCGCCCGCATGACGACCCTCCTCGTCCTCATCCTCGCCTGCGGCGGGGGCGGCAACCCGGCGCGCGAGGCCATCGACAAGGCGGCCGCCGACCCGATGGATCCCAACGGCCCCTCCGGCGCGAACGTGCCCGCCGGGAAGTACTTCTGCCCGATGCACCCCGAGATCGTGCAGGACACGCCGGGGAAGTGCCCGACGTGCAACATGGACCTCGTCCAGAAGGGGAGCTGAGTGCCCCGGGTGACGTTCCAGCCCTCGGGGACGACCCTCGACGTCGACGAGGGCACGTCGATCCTGCAGGCCGCCATCGCGGCGCACGAGACGGACGTGTCGTGCTGCGGCATGGCCCCGCCGTGCGGGCTCTGCAAGGTGGCGGTGCTCGATGGCGAAGGCGGGCTCACGCCGCCGGACGCCGTAGAGGTGAAGGAGCGGGCGCGCCGCAGATTCCTGCCGTTCGAGCGGCTCGGGTGCTTCGCCCAGGTGACCGGCGACGTCGAGGTGGAGGTCGAGCGATGAACTGGAAGTGGGCCGTGGGCATCACCGCCGGGCTGTTCGGCGCCGGCGTGGCGGTCGGGTACGTCGCCCACAAGCGCGGCATCCCGCAGGACGAGATCGGACGCTGGCTCGTCAAGGGCGCGACACGCCGTGCCCTGCGGCTCTACGACAGCGTCCGCGACGTGCTCCCCGACGAGGCGCCCGTGCCGCTCGCCCGCGCCATCGAGGAAGCGCCGCCGCGCCCGGAGGGCCTGTGACCGCCATGACCGAGGCGGGGACGTGGCCCCGCGAGATCCTCGTGCTGAAGCGCGCGTCCGGGTACCTGCGGCTGCACCTGCCGCCGCTGCTCTACGCGCCCGCGCTCGCGACGAAGCTGGAGAAGGCGCTCCTCGCGCTCCGCGGTATCCGGCGCGTGGTGATCGACCGCGCGCGGGCCCGCCTCGCCGTGTTCTACGACCCCTGGCTCACCGATGACCGCCCGGCGCTCCTCGAGATCGACCGGCAGGCTACGCCGCAGCTCGCGCGGATGGAGCCGGAGGCCTTCACAGCGGCGCTGGTCGAGCAGCGCGAGGCGCGCCGCGATCGCATCGTCGGCAAGATCGTGCAGGCCGTTTACCTCGGTGCGCTCGTGTGGGCGCACTGGTGGGCGCTGAACCACTGGCTGATGGACCCGTTCCGGTACTGGTGGGCGTGGCTCCTCATCGGCTTCGGCATCTGGACCCACCGACGACAGATCCGGGCCATCCCCCAGGTGTGAGGTCCACCATGTTCACCGTCGAGCACGCCCTCTCCACCCGCCTCCGCGTACACGTCCCGCGGCTCAAGGGCTCCGCGGATGCCTGCCGTGCGCTCGTCGAGGCCCTCGTCGACGAGCCCGGTGTGCTCGCGGCCGCCGCGCAGGAGGCCACGGGCTCGCTGGTCGTGCGCTTCGACCCGCTGGTGCGCCCGCTGACCACGCTGCTCGACCGGCTCGCGCGCATCGTGAGCGGTCTCTCCGGCCTCGTCGCGCGGGCCCGGCGGCTCGTCGACTGGCTGGAGACCACGCCCGCGCTCGACGAGCGCATCCCCGGCAAGGCGACGTTCCCGGTCGAGGGGATGACGTGCGCGTCGTGCGCGCAGCGCATCGAGAAGGTGCTCGCGCGCACCCCGGGGGTGCGCTCCGCGACGGTCAACCTCGCGACGGCGAAGGCGACCGTCGAGGGCGAAGCCACCTGGGGCGCGCTCTTCTCCGCCGTGGAGAAGGCCGGGTACAAGGCACATGATCCACGTCCCTCCGCCAGCCACCACCGCACGTTCCGCGTCGAGGGCATGACGTGCGCCTCCTGTGCCGGGCGCATCGAGAAGGCGCTCGCCAGGGTTCCCGGCGTCGAGCAGGCGACGGTCAACCTCGCGTCCCACAAGGCTGTCGTGCACGGGAAGGCGCTCGACGCCGCGCTGATCATGGCGGTCGAGGCCGCTGGGTACGAGCTCGTACCCATCGCGACGGTCGAACGTCCCGACGAGGTCCGCGCCCGCGAGCAGGCGCACCTCGAGTCCCTGCGACGAAGGCTGATCGGCGCGGCCGTCCTCACCGTGCCGGTCCTCGGCATCGCGATGTTCGACCTCATGTTCCCCGGCGCGGGGATCGTGCAGCTCGTCCTCACGACTCCGGTGGTGTTCTGGGCCGGCCGCGAGTTCTTCGTCGTCGCGTGGAAGCTCGCGCGCGGGCGGACGGCGAACATGGACACGCTCATCGCCATCGGCACCGGCGCCGCGTACGCCTACAGCGTCTACTCGCTGGTGACCGGCGGGATGATGTACTACTTCGAGGTCGCCGGGACGATCGTCTCGCTCATCCTCCTCGGGAAGTACCTCGAGGACCGCGCGAAGACACAGGCGAACGACGCCATCCGCAAGCTCGGCGGCCTCCAGCCGCGGACCGCCCACGTGCTGCGCGGCGACGAGGAGCTCGAGATCCCGATCGAGGAGGTCCTCGTCGGCGATCGGCTCGTCGTCCGGCCCGGCGAGCGCGTGCCCGTCGACGGCCGCGTGGTCGAGGGGCACTCCGCGGTCGACGAGTCGATGATCACCGGCGAGAGCCTCGCCGTCTCGCGCGGCCCCGGCGATCCGGTCATCGGGGCGACCGTCAACCGCAACGGCCGCCTCGTGATGGAGGCCACGCGGGTCGGCGAGGACACCGCGCTGGCGCACATCATCCGCATGGTCGAGGAGGCGCAGGGCAGCAAGGCGCCGATCCAGCGCATGGCGGACGAGGTCAGCGCCCGTTTCGTGCCCGGCGTGCTCGCCGTGGCGGGCGTCACCGTGGTGGGCTGGGCGCTCGCCGGCGCCGGCGTGGCCGGGACGCTGCTGCCGACGGTGGCCGTGCTCGTCATCGCGTGCCCGTGCGCGCTGGGCCTGGCGACGCCGACCGCCATCATGGTCGGCACCGGCAAGGCGGCCGAGAACGGCATACTCGTGCGCAACGCCGAGGCGTTGGAGCGCGCGCAGAAGATCGACGTGCTCGTGTTCGACAAGACCGGCACGCTCACGAAGGGCGAGCCGGCCGTCACCGACGTCGAGGTGCTCGTCCCCAGCCGTGCCGGGGAAGAGGTGCTCGCGCTGGTCGCCGCGGCAGAGCGCTACTCCGAGCACCCGCTCGGCGAGGCGATCGTCGCGCACGCGCGCGGCCTGGGCCTGCACGTGCCCGAGGCGCACGACTTCGAGTCCGTCACGGGCCAGGGCGTGGTCGCGAAGATCCACCACACCCACGAGGTCCACCACCAGCTCGTCGTGGGCAACCGGAAGCTGATGGAGGCGCAGGGCATCGACGTCGCCGCCTTCGAGCTCGCCGCCCGCGTCGTCGAGGGCTCCGGCCGTACCGCCATCCTCGCCGCCGCGGACGGGGCTCCGCTCGCGGTCATCGGCGTCGCCGACACGCTCAAGGAGACCTCCGCCGACGCGGTCCGGCGCCTGCACCAGATGGGCGTGAAGCTGATCATGGCGACGGGCGACAACCCGCGCACCGGCGAGGCGATCGCGCGGGCCGTCGGAATCGACCACGTGCTCGCCGAGGCGTCGCCGGCCGAGAAGGTCGCGCTGATCAAGAAGCTCCAGGCCCAAGGCGCCGTGGTCGGCATGGTCGGCGACGGCATCAACGACGCGCCCGCCCTCGCCGCGGCGGACGTCTCGTTCGCGATCGGCACCGGCACGGACATCGCGATGGAGGCCGCCTCGCTGACCCTCATCAAGGGCGACATCGCAAAGGTGGCGACCGCCATCGAGCTGTCGACGGCGACCATCCGCATCATCAAGCAGAACCTCTTCTGGGCGTTCGCCTACAACACCGTCGGCATCCCGGTCGCCGCGCTGGGGCTCCTCTCGCCGATGATCGCGTCGGGGGCGATGGCGCTCTCCTCGGTGTCGGTCGTCACGAACGCGCTGCGCCTGCGCGGGTTCGAACCGGGCGCCGAGACCGGGACCGAGCCCGTCGCGCCGACCCCCACCCCGGTGCCGGTGGCGGGCTGATGCTGCAGCACCGGACACGCCGTGTGGCGCGCGACACCTTCTTCGTCGCGTCCGCGCTCTCGCTCGCGGGCGCGGGGGTCGCGGGCTTCGCCTTCGAGCACGTGCCGATGGACATGGTGCTCCTGCAGCTCGTGTTCTACGGCGCCTGGAGCTGCCTGCTGGGCGCGCGCGTCGGCGGGTACATCGGCGCAGCGATGGAAGAGGAGGCTTGCGGCGAGCTCGACATGGGCGTCACCTCGTCGATGGGCTCCATCCTCGGCACGCTCTCCGCGGGCCTCGTCGGCACGGCCGTGCCGGGGCTCGCACTACAGATGGACTGGCGCCTGATCTTCGGCCTCTGCGTCGGCGTCGCGCTCGTCCACGCCGTCCTCGGCAAGGTGCTGCCGCTGTCCCTCGTGCGCGCGCCACACCTCGACGCGCGCGGGGCCCTCGTCGGCGAGCCGCCCGAGCGCCAGCCGCTGCGCATGCGCGATCGCCTCGGCGTGCTCCTCACCGTCGCGTTCGGGCTCCTGCTCGCGCTCACGCTGATCATGGCGCTGATGATGGGCCGCGACCTCGGCCACCCCGTGATGATGGCGCCGATGATGTACGGCATGTTCGGCACCATGCTTGGCGGGCTCCTCGGCGGCTGGATCGCCGGGCTGCTCGACGAGCACCGGGGCCACCCCGACCACGACAACCCGGTGATGGTCGCCGCGATGGCGCTCATGGCCGGGATGATGGGCGGCATGCCCTCGGGGATGATCGGGGCGATGATGGCCGTCATGGGCCGCACGGCGGTCGGGGTGACCGTGGCCACGGGGGTCATCCTCCCGGTGGTGTGCTGGGCCGTCGTGGTGCGCGGGCGCTACCGCCTCGTGCGCGCGCGGGTCGGCGAGGCGCCGCGCCCGCCGATGCCCGCGTCGGTGCCGATCGCGCGGGAGGTCCTGCCGGTGGAGAGCGTCGGCGAGGCGATCCTGCGCGTTCGTGGCATGACCTGCGACGCGTGTGTCGGGAAGGTCCGCCGGAAGGTCGGCGAGCTCGCCGGCGTGCAGGAGGTCGACGTGGACCTCGCCAACGGGCGCGTGCAGGTGCGCTGGGGCGAGGGGTTCGGCGGGCTCGAGGTCGTGCGCGAGCGCATCGTGCGGCTCGGGTACGAAGTCGTGGAGGCGTGATGGCCGAGCACACGATCGTCGTGAAGGGGATGACCTGCGAGGCGTGCGTGCGGAGCGTCCGGAAGGCGGTCGGCGTCGTCCCCGGCGTGAAGGAGGTCGTCGTGGACCTCGGGTCGGGCCGGGTGGAGGTGCGGGTGGACGAGGCGTTCCCCGGCCTCGGCGCGCTCCGCGGGGCCGTGGAGGACGCCGGCTACGACGTCGCGGAGGTCCGGTGACGGGCCGCGTCGCCGTCAAGGTGTTCGGCGGCCTCGCGACGCTCGTGGCCGCGCTCGGCGCCTGGTCGCTCGGGAAGCGTGCGGGACGGTCGGTGGCGCGGGCGACCACGCCGCCCCCCGCGCCGCCGCGGGACCCCGAGACCGGCGAGTTGATCGCCGACGCCGAGGAAGTCCCCGCCCGGTAGCCTCAGAACGCGACGACGTTCACACCCGTCGTCATCGACACATTCTCCGCGTACATCGGGTCCCCGACCACCTGCCACACCGGCACCTGGACACGCGCGACGAGGGTGACGGAGCGGTCGCCCTTGCCCCACACGTTCCACCCCGCGCCGAGCGAGGCGTCGATCGCGGTGGACCCCGTGTTCCTGTAGACCAGCGCGTCCTGGCGGTCGGTCCCCTGCACCTGGAGGAGCCCGAGGCCGGTGAACGACACGCGCCCGTTCTCCCTGGGGGACCAGCGCGCGCCGATCGCGATGTTGCCGCCCGAACCGACGACGTAGCCGTCCGGGGGCACGAACAACGTCGGGGTCGCCCCCGCCGCGGCGAGCAGGGCCGTGCGCGCGCTGACCTTCCGCGAGGCCTGGAGCCCGAGCAGGCCGCCGACGGCGCCCTTGCCCGCGCGCACCGGCGTGTCCTCGACGACCTTGCCGGTCGGCAGCGTGGCGCCGACCTGCGCGCCGACGAAGGTGCGCTTGTCCTTGCCGACCCAGCCCCACCGGACGCCCACGCTCGCGTCCGCGAGCGAGCTGGAGTCGACGTCGCCGGGCATCTCCGACGGTGCGGCGTGGCGGATGTCGATCCACGGCAAGGCGCCCGTGATGGAGAACCCGGCAGGGAGGCCCACGCTCGCGTTCAGCGTGGCCGAGTTCACGACGTGCGGTGGCATGTACATGCCCGCCATGCTGTCGCCGTGGAGATCGGTGACCGAGAAGCCGCGCCACCCGGTGGTGTCTCCGGACAGGCCGATCCCATAGTCGAGGCTGAACACCCCCTCGCCCGGCCGCGTGACGGCGCCGGTGGGGAGCGCCACGTTCCGGGCGCACACGCAGGCCTGTGCCGCGGCCTCGCCCGAGAGCGCCAACGTCAGCGCGATCAAGCGAGCACCCCGGCCGCGAACGCGTTCGCTCCGTCCTCGTCGAGCCCCGCGGCGTGGGCAAGCTCGTGCAGCGAGGTCCAGGCGAGCGTGAGCGGGTCGGCGAAGGCGGCCGGGAAGAGGGTCACCAACCCGGCCACGTGTCGCCCGCGGGCCCCGGGGCGCGCGCGCGACCCCCGTGGGGCCTCCACCACCTCGCACACCACGCCGAGGCGCTCCCGCGCCAGCGCGATCGCGCGGGCGACGATCGCGTCGGCGTCGTCGGGCGTCACGCCGAGGCGCGCGACGCGCTCGGCGCCACGGGTCCCGCGGAGGCGCGTCACTTCGGTGTCGCGGCCTTCACGGCCGCCTTCATGGAGGTCCCCTCCCCGCACTCGGGCATCGACCGGCCCATGTACGGGTTGCCGATGCCGGTCGCGCTCTGGATCCAGTAGGCGTAGCCGGTCGTGATCATCGGGCAGTGGTACGCGTACACCTTCGGGCCCCCGGCGGCGGAGATTCGCAGCACGAGCGCGCGGGACAGCTCTCCGAACGCGGCGCGGCGAGCGGCCTCGTCCGTCGCGCCGGCGACCTTGCCCGCGAGGAGGGCGATCTCCGGGTCGGCAAGACCGGCGAGCAGGCGCGCGCTGGCCGCAGCGTCGGCGTGACGGTCCTCGACGAGCGCCTCGCGGGTAGCGTCGTACGCGTCGAGCCAAGCCGCGGGGACCGGAGCGTTCGCCACCGCGCTGGCGCCCGGGGTGCCGTCGGCGGCGACCGCCCGGGACGGCGCGAGCGCGAACAGGAGCAGGACCAGCATGGACACGACCCCGTGGGGCGTGACGATACCCCTACCGGGTTACGGTAGCAACCGATCGTCCGGAGGTCAGCCATGTCGCGTTTCACGCTCCTCGCGCTGCTCGCCGCCTGCCCCGGCGGGACCGCGGACTCCGAGCCGCTGAAGGGTGGTGAGACGTGCACCGCGCTGACGACCGGGACCTGGACCTTCACCGGTCCGGCCTGGGGCATGGGGGACAACCCGATGGACGGAGACGTCGCGATGGACGCGGAGTCGTGCACCTTCACGCTGGGCGAGTGGGACATGGTGATGGACGACCTACCCGCGGGCGGCGCGGTCGACGGCGACCAGGTCACGCTGGACGGTCTCAATTCCTACTGGCGGAGCTGCCTGGGGACGGCGACGGAGACCACCGTCTCGGGCGTGTGCGAGGACGACGGGCTGGCGTTCGAGATGGCGTTCGCGGAGTAGCGATGGCGTCCTCCTCGCCCACGGTCAGCTCCGCTGCCGGCGATGGCCGCGATCGCGGCCCTTTGCGAGCGGGAGCTCCGGCGGAGGTCGGCGGCGTAGTGACATGGGTGGTCACACTGGCGTCGAAGTCCCGCCAATCGTAGTGTTGGCTCGCTCCCGAGGCCGCCTTTGTTCACTCTCCTGCTCCTCGTCGCCTGTGGCACGCCCGGCGACGACGGTTCGACCAAAGATTCTGCCGACACCGACACCGACGCCGACACCGACACCGACACCGAGGCCGACACCGACACTACCGGCTCGGCCTGCGACCCGATGTCCTCCGGCGAGGACTGGGCGTGGCAGGGCGAGTGCCCCCAGATGACGACGCCGTGCGAGATCGTGGTCGATGGGTGCAACGTCACCATCGACTACAGCTCGGGCATGACCATGGGCATGCCCTACGCGGCGACGATCTCCGGCGACCAGGTGGTCTTCGAGAACGGCGACTCGGTCCGGAGCTGCGTCGGGACCCTCGAGGATCCCGATACGATCAGCGGCACCTGCCGCGACGGCGGGTGCAGCTTCACGCTGACGCGGTAGCGAGGGCGGTCGCTATTTCGCGATCGCCGGCGCGCGCGAGAAGGCCTGGCACGCGCGCTCGGCGGCGCGACAGGACTGGGCGCACAGCTTGCAGTGCTCCATCGTCGCGTGTCTCTCACACTCGGTCGCGCACGCCGCGCAGGCGGCTTCACAGGCGCGGACGAGCGCCTCCACGACCTTCCAGTCCGTAGCCGTCGCGCGGGAGAGGACGGCCGCCGTGGCCGCGCAAACGTCGGCGCAGTCCTGGTTCAGGCGGATGCAACGGGTGAGGACCTCCCCCTTGTTCTCCGCCAGGCAGGCGTCCGCGCACGTGACACACGCCTGGGCACAGTCGAGACAGGCGTTGATGCAATCGACCACCCCGGCGCGCTTCACTTCCTTGAACTTCGGGTGGCTGCGCAACAGCTGATCCGCGTGCAAATCGACCTCCTCGGGCTTTCGGCCCGTCCTCGAACGTACGCACACCCGCCGGTCCGTCCGCTGTGACATCCGCCATCACAGCGGCACGAGCGCCGGCCTCACGCTACTCGGCGGACATGGCCTACATTCCCGCCCTCCGATTCGACGCACTCACGCGCCTGTACGACCCACTCCTCCGCGCCACGCTCCCGGAAGAGCGGCTGCGGGTCCGACTGATCGAGGCCGCCGGCCTGACGACCGGGTCGCGCGTGCTCGACGTCGGATGCGGGACCGGCACGCTCGCCGTCATGGCCGCGCGCTCCGCGCCCGACGCCGAGGTTCACGGCCTCGACGGCGACCCCACCATCCTCGCCATCGCGCGCCGGAAGGCCGAGGAAGCCGGCGTCCGCGTCGACTTCCGGGAGGGGCTCGCCTGGGATCCGCCGTGGCCGGAGTGCACCTTCGACCGCGTGTTCACGACCCTGATGCTCCACCACCTCGACGGCGAGGCCAAGCTCCGGACGCTCCGGGCCTGCCACCGGCTCCTCCGACCCGGCGGCAAGCTCCTGATCGCGGACTGGGGACGCCCTCACGACGTGGCCATGCGCGCGGCCTTCCTGATGGTGCAGGCGCTCGACGGCTTCGCGACGACGCGCGACAACGTGGAGGGGCGGCTCCCCGCGCTCATGCAGGAGGCGGGGTTCACGGACGCCGACGAGTTCGCGCGTGAGCGCACCGTTTACGGTACGCTCGCGTACTACTCGGGCACGCGCGCGGGCTGACGTACGCGCCTCGATCGCGTGTCGGCTCTCCCAGCAGGTCTACGAGGGGGTGGTGATCTCGGGCTCGTCCCAGCCCACACGCCGCCCGCACGTGCGCATCGACGCGCCCATGTACGGGTTCTCCACGGTCTCCCCGATCTGGATCCAGTAGGGGTATCCCTTGACCATCGGGCAGTAGAACAAACCGCGACCTTCCCGGAGTCGGGGCTCCTTCCGCGCGATGGTGACGAGGCTCCGGCTCAGCTCGGAGAAGTGCTCGCGCGCGAGCTCGATCCGCCGGGCCATCGTGAGCTTGTCCGCGGCGGTCATCGCCGCCGCGATCGGCTTGCGCAGCAGGTGGTGCGGCCCGAGGCCGTCTCGCGCCTCGTCGAGCCGCGCGATCACGCGGCGGGCAGGCTCGTCGAGCGGGAGGAACTCGTCCCGCGCCAGCATCGCGCGCGCCTCCTCGTATGCGTCGAGCGCCGCCTCGAGCGCGTGCGCTTCGTGATCGGACACGTCGGCGGAAGGGACCACGCCGGGCACCTTCCGAGCCTCCACGTCGGGCACGCCGAGCAACCAGAGCATCATCCAGACCCACATGTCCCCTCCCACGGAAACGTGCGCGCGCAATCCCTCGACGGCATCGCGCGCCCAACTGTGACCCTCTCTGTCACATTCGGCCGGTCTTGCCCACCTGCCGAGCGGGTGGCAACCTACCCACGGATGTTCCTCTCGCTCGTCGCCCTCCTGACCGTGGCCTGCGCGCCACCACCCGGCGCGCCGTCGAACGCCTGCGACGAGCCCGGCGTCATCTGCACCGTGGCCGGTACGGGCGAGCTCGGCCTCGCCCCGGATGGAGACCCCGCGGCAGAGAGCATGCTCTACTGGCCTGCCTCGCTCGGTTGGCACCCGGACGGACGCCTCCTCATCCTCGACTTCAACACCCACCTGCTGCGGACCATCGAGCCCGACTTCACCCTCGGGACCCTCGCCGGGAACGGCATGCACGCGGCCTCCATCGTCGGCGTCCCCGCGACGGAGAGCCCGATGGACAACCCGCTCGCGATGGACGTGACGGAGGACGGGCGCATCCTCATTGGGTCGTGGCACGAGTCGCGCGTCCGCGTCGTGGAGACCGACGGCACGCTGCGTGCCTACGCGGGGAACGGGATCTACGGCTACGCGGGGGACGGCGGCGCGGCACAGCGGGCCGAGCTCTCGCGGCCGTCGGCGATCGCCGTCGGCGAGGACGGTCGGGTCTGGATCGCCGACAGCGAGAACCACGTCGTGCGGGAGGTTGCGGGAGACGGGACGATCGAGACCTTCGCCGGGACCGGCGCGCCCGGGTACGGCGGCGACGGCGGCCCGGCGCGGGACGCCACCTTCAGGTGCCCCGCGGGCCTGTGGCTCGGCGAGGGTGTGTTGTACGTCGCGGACACCCTCAACCACGCCGTCCGACGGATCGACCTGGCGACCGAGACCTTGACGACCGTGGCCGGGACGGGCACTCCGGGCTTTGCCGGCGACGGCGGATCGGCGACGCTCGCCGGGCTGAGCGCGCCGCGCGGCGGCGCCGTGGGGCCGGATGGGGCGCTGTGGATCGTGGACACCGACAACCATGTCGTGCGGCGCGTCGATCCCGACGGAACGATCGCCACCGTGGTCGGCACCGGCGACCCCGCGTACGACGGCGACGGCGGTCCCGCCGTCGACGCGTCGCTGTCCGCGCCGCGCGCGTTGCTCTTCGACGCTACGGGGGACCTCTTCGTCGCCGACATGGGGAACGGGGTGGTCAGACGGGTACGGGGCGCCGCCCAGCCGGCGCGCTGACAGGCGCGGGACCTCACACCCCCCCGATCTCCCAGGTCGCGACCGTTCCGCCGCCCTCGCGGTCCCGATGCGTCAGCTCGCCGCCCTGGGCGCGGACGATGCGGTGACACACCGCGAGCCCCAGCCCCGTGCCGCCGGCCCGCCCGGTCGCGAACGGTTCGTACAGCCGCCCCCGCACGTGCGGCGGGATGCCCGGCCCACGATCCAACACGCGCACGGCCGGGTCGGGGAGCACCTCGACCTCGACAACGCCCCCGTCCGGCGACGCCTCCACCGCGTTGCGCAGGAGGTTGTCGAGCACCTGCCGCACCGCCGACGGCGAGGCCGTCACCTCGACCGGGCGCGCGCGCACGTCCACGCGCACCTCTCGCGCGTCCGCGTGGAGCGCCACCCGGTCCGCGGCGTCCTGCGCGGCACGAGCGAGGTCGACGCGTGTAGGCGGGTCGGCCCCCGGGCGGGCGAAGCCCAACATCCCCTCGACGATCCGCCGGGCGTGCTCGGCCTCCTGCCGCGCGGACGCGAGCTCGGGCGTCCGCAGGGCCGGGTCGCCGAGGATGACTGTCAGGGGGTTGAGCAGCTCGTGGGCCACGGCCGCGCTCATCTCCCCGAGCGCGGCGAGACGCTCGGATCGAACGCGGCGCTCCTCCGCCCGACCCACGCTGTCGACCATCGCGTTGAACGCGTGCGCCACCTCCACGAGCTCGTCGTCCCCCACCACGGGCGCGCGCGCGGACGACTCCCCCCGGCCCACGGCGTGCGCGGCGACGCGCAGCGCTTCGACCGGCCCGAGCACCGCCGACACCATCCGCCGGGCCACCAGCACGGAGAGCGCCACCCCCACGAACGTCAGCGCGGCGGTCGCCTGCCAGGCACGGGCGGTCGCGGTCGCGGCGCGGGCCCGCTCTTCTCCCTGGGCCACGTCGATCGCAGCCTGGATCTCGCCCACGCGGCGCGCAATGGCGACCGCGAGCTGCTCGGTCTCGGCGTGGAGCCTCGCGGCACGGGCCCGGTCGAGTGTTCCGGCGTGGGCTTCCGGGACCACGTGCTCCCGGAAGTGATGCTGGAAACGCTCGATGTCCTCGCGGAGGATCGTGAGCGCACCTTCCGCGACGCCGACCCGCCCGACCGCCTCGAGCCCCTCTCGGACCGCGCTCTCGGTCTCCTCGTGGTGCGCGAGGTGACCCGCGCCGCCCTCGATGAACGTGTGCGCCTGATGGACGTACTGCTCGCGGGCGGCCTCTCCGAGGGCCGCGACGGCGGCCCGCTGCTCCGCCAGCACCTGCTCGCGCTCCGCCGCGCCGAGCACCTCCCGCCAGCTCCCGACGGCGAGGACGGTGCACAGGGCGGGCACTCCGAAGAGGAGCCCGGTGGACAGGAGGACGCGGCGTCGAAGAGAGGGCATCCGGCGTTCTAGTCGCAAGGGGCGTGGCCTGTCATCCCTCCGCCGAGGCGACCGGCGGGTCCAGGTCTTCGCGCGCGGGTACGTTCTTCCCCATGACGGCGCGGCACCGACGCTCCCGACCGGGGCGGCCGATTACAAAGACGCTTGCCGACGCCTGTACGGAGCTCGGCTCAACGGACCTGCTCGACCGCCAGTGGGTCGAAGAGCTCAACGGCCGCCTCGGCGTGTCCCCGGCGACCATCGGCTTCAAGGTGCACCAGGAGAAGGTGTGGTGGCGCTGCAACTGCGGGCGGCTGCGCGGGAGTAGGTCGAGCATGGGGTCGTCGCCGGCGGGGGCTTGACCGGACGAAGGCGCTCGCCGACGGCGCGGCAGACCTCGCGTTCGGTGCCGCGTTTCCAGGGGCTGCATCCGATCGACCGCTTGTCCGCGACTACGCCGGTCTACCTGTTCACCGGGTGCCTCGAGACAAAATCCCGTTAGATAGCCAGATGATTCCCGATCCGGCGCTTCCGTTGGTCCCCCCGCGCTGGATCCTCTCGCCGGTCCTCGCCGTCCGCGCGGCGCTGCGGGCGCTCCACGACCAGCTCGTCCCCGCGCCGGTCGCGCTGCTCGAGCGGTCCATGGGCATCGCGCAGACGATGCTTCTCCACGTCGCCGCGCGGCTCGACCTCGCCGGGATGCTCGAGCGAGGCCCCGCGACCGCGCCGACCCTCGCGGCCGACCTCGACGTCGACGCGGACGCGCTCGACCGCATCCTGCGCGCGCTCGTCGCCCACGGCGTGTTCGCGCGCGACGCGGAAGGCCGGTACCGCAACAACCGCCTCTCTCGCGGGCTCCTCGCATCCACGCCCGGCGGCGGCCCGTGGATGGCGGCGTTCTCCGGGGACGCGTGCAACGTCCGGGCGTGGGCGGCCATCGACCACGTTGTCGCGACCGGCCAGAACGGCTTCGAGCACGCGAACGGCCGGCCGGTCTGGGACTGGCTCGGGGACCATCCCGCGGAGCGGGAGGCCTTCGCCGCGGGGATGCAGAGCGCGACCGCGCTCTCCGCGAGCGCCATCGTCTCGGCCGGGGACTTCGGGCGCTTCCCGGTGGTGTGCGACGTCGCCGGCGGGCGAGGGCTCCTGCTGGGGGCGATCCTGAGGCGGCACCCGGGCGCGCGGGGGGTCCTGCTCGATCGCGCGGAGGTGCTCGCGGGCGCCCGCCCCGTCCTCGCCCGGATGAACGTGGCGGACCACTGCACGCTGGTTCCCGGGGACATGTTCACGGAAGTCCCGTCGGCGGACGCCTACGTCCTGAAGGACATCCTGCACGACTGGGACGACGCAGCAGCCGCGCGCATCCTCGCCTCGGTCCGCCGCGCGGCCCGGCCCGGGGCGCGGCTGCTCGTGGTGGAGATGCTCGTCCACCCCGTCGAGCACGACCCGATCGTGCACTTCACCGACGTGCTGATGCTCTGCCTCGTGAGCGGCCGACAGCGCTCCGCCTCGGATCTCGACGCGCTCCTCGGCGCCGGCGGCTTCGCGCGCGAGCGGATCGTGCCGGTCGACGGCGTGTACTCCCTCGTGGAGGCGGTCGCGCGCTGAGCGGAGGACCGGACGGGCCGACCTGAGGATCGGACCGGCATTGGACCACGGGCCAAGAGGGCCGGGCGACGTCGCGGGCGGGTCTACGTGTTCCTCGGGTGGTAGACCGTCGAGCTGGCCCGCGCGCGAGCGGTGTGTAGATACCCGCCTTGACCCTGCTGTTCAGCCAGCTCGGGAGCAACGAGAACCCCCTCGGGTGCAGCGCCTGCGTGCTGCGGGCCGTCGGAGACGCGTGCGCGCATCCCCAGCGCTACCCCGACCGGGACGGGGCCGCGTTCCGCTCCGCTCTCGCGAACCACCACGGGGTCTCCGGGGACGAGGTGACGACGGGCGCGGGCGCGACTGCCCTCATCGCGATGGCCGCGCGCGCGTTCGGCCGGCCCGGCGACGAGGTGCTGACGCCGCGGGCCTCGTTCGCGTGGTTCGGGGAGGCCGCCCGGCTGGCCGGCCGAGTCCATCACGAGGCAGAGCTGGGCTCGCGCTTCTCGACCGATCTGGACGCGCTCGCGGACGCCTGCGGGCCCCGGACGCGGGTGATCTTCCTCGCGAACCCCGGCAACCCCACGGGGGCGTGGTGCGCTGCGCCGGACCTCGCGCGGTTCCTCCGACGCGTGCCTCCCGAAGTCGTCGTCGTCCTCGACGAGGCCTACGCCGACTTCGCGCCCGAACCGGCCCCGGGCATGCACCTGCGCGCGCAGCGCGAGCGCCTCGTGGTGCTCCGCACCTTCTCCAAGGCGCACGGCCTCGCGGGCCTGCGGGTCGGGTACGCGGTGGGCGGGTCGCGCGAGATCGCCGCCATGGCCGAACTACGCGAGCCATTCTGTGTCACCCGCATCGCCGCGGCGGCCGCGCTCGCGGCGCTGTCGGACCGTGCGCACCTCGCGAGGACACGCCGCTTTGTCGAGGGCGAGCGCGCCCGCATTGGCCGCGCGCTCGCGGACCTGGGCCTCGACGTGGCGCCGTGTGCCGCGAGCTTCCTCCTCGTGGGGACGAACCGGCCGGCAGCGCGCGTGGCCGCCGCGCTCCTCGGTGCGGGCGTCGGCGTCCGGCCGCTCGACGCGTACGGACTCCCCGGGCACCTGCGCGTCAGCGTCGGGCGTGAGGAGGACAACGACCGGCTCCTCGCCGCGGTGGCCGAAGTGTTGCCCGAGATTCCGGCAGAACCATGAGCGACCTCGACCTCCTCCCCGGCCTCCGGCGCATCGAAAACCTCTCGGGCGGGGAGATGGACCTCCTCTGCGCCGAGCTCACGCACTCGGTGTACGCGCACGACGAGATCTACGGGCAGTACTGCACGCTCGAGGAGTGGGTGGACTGCCCGCCGGACGAGGTGTGGCGCTACCTCGCCGACGTACGCTGCCTCGGCGAGTGGACCTACAGCCTTCGCGACCTCACCGAACCGGACATCGACGGAACCGTCGTCGCCGTGGATCGCATCGGAGGGGCGACCCGCATCTGGTGCCGCGCGGAGGCCCACCACGGCGCGGGCACCGTCGACTACCACTGCGCATGGGACCAGGGGCGCACGCTCTGGATGGTCTACCTGATGCGCGTGGTCCCGGCCGAGCGGGTGCTCGCGCGGCCCGGGAGCGTGGTGCTCTGGACCAATTGCCGGCACCCCTTCTACGATCACAACCCGTTCCCCGAGCAGGCGCCGCCGGACCGGCGCGTGTGGGTCGGCGACTTGTGGCCCTACTTCCCCGCGGGGCACCACGTCGAGCTGCAGAACCTCAAGCACATCCTCGAGCACCGGCACCGCCACGGACTGCCGATGCGCCCCTGGGAGGTCCGATGATCAGCCTGCTCGGGGCTGCGGCGTACCTGCCCGAGGACGTCGTACCGAACGCGTTCTTCGGCGACCCCGAGGCCCCGCCCTCGCGGATGTTCCGCGGGGCCGTGCAACGCCGCCACGCGCGCCCTCACGAGACCGCCACCGGGATGATCGCTGCCGCGGCCCGCCGTCTCGCGGAGCGGCTCTCGCTCGACCTCGCGCGCGACGTGGACGCCGTGCTCACGAACGTCACCGTGCCGGACAACCCGTGTACGGGCTGCGGGGCCGAGGTCGCCCACGCGCTCGGCATGGCGCCGCGCCAGGTCCTCGACCTCCACAACGGCGGTTGCGTCTCGTTCGTGGTCATGCTCGACGTCGCGCGGGCGCTCATCGCCGCCGGGCTCGCCCGCTCGGCCCTCCTCTGCGCGGTGGGCAACGCGGCCGGGCGCATCTACGCCCACCCGAAGAACCGCCGCCGGCCCGAGGCGATCGTGCCGGGGGACGGCGCGGGGGTCGGGTACGTCGTCGAGGGCGACGCGTCGCCCGTCCGCGCGATCGTCCGCCGCGACAACGTCGGGTACGCCGCCGACATGCGGATCGTGCGCGACGACGGCTCGGACTGGTGGGCGCCGAGCCCGGACCCGGGCCGCCTCGAGTTCACGCCCGAGAAGATCCTCGCGGTCATGACCCGGGGGAACCGGCTCGTGCCGGAGGTGCTTCACGCGGCCTGCCGGGAGGCGGGTATCGCGCCGCGCGACGTCGGCTGCCTCGTGACGAACCAGCCCAACCCGCTCTTCCTCCGCAACTGGCGCGAGGCCATGGAGCTGCACGAGGCCTCGCACGTCCACACGTTCCCCGAGCACGGGAACCTCTTCGGCGCGGCGATCCCCGTGGCGATCGGGCGGGCGGAGCAAATCGGGCGGCTGCGTCCCGGCATGTTTCTCGCGATGGGAGGCTTCGCGCACGCGGGGGACCTCGCGGCCGCGGCGGTCGTACACTGGCGGGCGGGCGCGTGACCGTCGCGGACACGCTCGCCGTCGCGCTGCGGGACTGGGGCGTCCGCTACGTCTTCGGCGTGAGCGGGGCGAACATCGAGCACCTCCACGACGCGATCCACCGTCTCGGCGGGTCGCGCCTCGAGGCCGTGCTCGCGCGGAGCGAGGCCGGTGCCGGCTTCATGGCCGACGCGCGGGCGCGGGTCCACCGTACCCTCGGCGTGGTCTGCACGACGTCCGGGGGCGGCATGATGAACCTCGCCCCCGCGGTCGCGGAGGCGTACGCCGAGTCGGTCCCGATGCTGGCGATCGTGGGGCAGGCGCCGCGCGCGCTGTGGGGTCGGGGCGCCTTCCAGGACTCGTCGGGCTTCGGCCGCACCGTGGACGCACGCGCGATGTGGGCGGCGATGACGAAGGCCACCTTCCGCATCGTCGACGGGCCCTCGTTCGTGCCCTCGCTGCTCGAGGCCGTCTCCATCGCGCTCTCCGGACGGCCCGGCCCCGTCGTGCTGCTGGTGCCGCGGGACGTGTGGTCCGAGGAGACCGGCGAGGTCACGCTCCCGCGGGCGCTCGACGACCTCCGGTCGGTGCCCGAGCCCGGCGGGGACGCGGTCGACGCGCTGTTCTCCGCGCTGCGCGGCGCCCGCGCGCCCGTCGCGATCCTGGGTCCCGGGGTGGAGCGGTGCGGAGCCCCGGACACCGTGCGGGCCTTCCTCGACGAGGCCTGCATCCCCGTCGTCACGACGATGTCGAGCCTGGGCGGCTTCCCCCACGACCACCCGCGCTGGCTCGGCATGGTGGGCGCCGCCGGCCACCCGTCGGCGCACGCGTGGATCGAGGCGCACGCCGACGTGGTCGTGGCCGTGGGCACGGGGCTCGACGCGATGGCCCGCGGCCCGATCGAGGCCGCGCTCGGTCGCGCGGACGTGTACGTCGTAGACGTCGAACCCGAGCGGGTGCACGCGTTCCTTCCCCGCGCTCGCCTCGTGGCCGGCGACGCGGCACGTGTAGCCGCCGAGCTCCGCGCACGCTGGGAGACCCGCCCGTTCCGCGCACCCGAGCCGGACGGATACCGCTTCCGGCGCCACCCGTCGCGCGCGTCGGGGCTCCCCCCGCGGCCGGGCGGGGGCGCGCTCTCTGCCAGCCGCGTCGTGGCCGCGCTGCAGGAGCACCTCCCGACCGCGGGCCACGTCCTGTTCGACGCGGGCGACTGTGCCGCCGCCGCGCTGCATGGCCTGCGCGTGCGACCGGGCGTCTCGACCACCATCGCGCTCGGGATGGGGGGCATGGGCTACGCGATCCCGGCCGCGATCGGCGCTCAGCTCGGGAGCCCGGAGGGAACACGCACCGTCGTCGCGTGCGGGGACGGCGCCTTCCTGATCACGGGCCTCGAGGTCCACGCCGCGGTCGCCCTGCGGCTGCCGATCCTGTTCGTCGTCTTCGACAACCACATGCACGGCATGTGCGCGGTACGCCAGCAGCTCTGGTTCGGCGGCCGGCTCGTCGCCGCGGAGTATCCGCGGGCGGACCTCGCCGCGGTCGCGCGCGGGCTCGGTTCGCCGCAGGATCTCTTCGCTGCCTCGGTCGGCGACGAGGACGGGCTCCACGAGGCGCTCCGGGACTGGTGGGACGGCCCGCCCCGGCCCGGCGTCGTCGACGTGACGATTTCCGTCGAGGAGCTCCCGCCCTTCGCACCGTTCCTGGAGCAGGCCTGACCGCGGGCCCCCGACCGCCGCTCCTCGCGGCCGCAGCGCTGGCGTTCGATCCGGAGGCGTTCTTCGCGCGCGAGGCCGCCCGCCAGGGCGATCCCTTCGTCGTCCGGCTGCCGGGCGCCGTCCGCACGTGGCTCACCGGCCTCCCCGAAGGGGCGCGGACCGTGCTGGGCGCGTCGCGCGACGTGTTCTCGCCCGTGCGTCCGAACCCCATCGAGCCGCTCCTCGGACCCGCGTCGCTCATCGTGGTCGCGGGCGATCGGCACGCGCGCGGGCGTCGCCTCCTCGTGCCCGCCTTCGCGGGCGAGCGCCTGCGGAAGGCCGAGCAGATCGTGCGCTCGGCTGCCGAGCGCGAGCGAGACGGGTGGCGACCGGTCCAGGTCGTCGACCTCGTGGAGCGCGCACGGGCGATCACCCTCGACGTCATGCTGGAGGTCGTCCTCGGCGCGCGGTCCGCGACCGAAAGGGACGGGCTGCGCGCCGCTGCCCGGGCCTGGATGCGCCCGTACACCCGCCCGATCTTCTTCGTGCCGGCCCTGCGGCGGTCGGTGGCCGGAATCGGGCCCTGGGCGCGCTTCCGCCGGGCGTGGGAGGCCTTCGACGCGGTGCTCGACGTCGCGATCGCGCGTCACTCCCCCGACGCCGAGGACGTGTTGGGGCTCCTTCTCGCCGTTCGCGACGAGCGCGGGGCGCCCCTGCCCCGCGACGAAGTGAAAGACTAGGTCCGCACGCTGCTCGTCGCGGGCCACGAGACGTCTGCAGTGGGGATCGCTCGGGCGGTGCACGCCGCCGTGCACAGGGACGAGGTCGGCGCGCGCCTGCGGTCCGAGCTCGCGGGCGGCGGGGACCGACCCTACCTCGGGGCGCTCTGCGACGAGGCGCTGCGGCGGCACCCCGTCGTGCCGGTGATTCTGCGTCGCGCCGCCGTGCCCTTTCGCCTTCTCGACCGCGAGGTGCCCGCGGGCGACAACGTCGCCGTCGCGCTGTCGCTCCTGCACGCGCACCCGCCCACCTGGGGCGACCCCGACGCCTTCCGGCCCGAGCGCTTCCTCGAGCGGTCGTTCGCGTCGCACGAGTTCGCGCCCTTCGGCGGCGCGCACCGCCGCTGCATCGGCGCGGAGTTCGCCCGGATGGAGATGCGTGGGGTCGTGGCGACGCTGTGTTCTGGGCCTCCCCTCGCTCCGGTGCGCGCACAGGAGCCGCGCACCGTCCCCCGGGGCATCGTCCACGTACCCGAGGGCGGGCTGCGGGTGCGCGTCGAGCGCTAGCGGCGCGCGCAGGCCGCGATCGCCTCGGTCAGCGCCGGGTCCGCGGCCGCCACCGCCCCCGTCGACCCCCAGCACAGCTGGCCCTTCCCATCGAACAGGAACGTGCGCGGGAGCGCGCTCACGCCGAGCCTCGCGGCGATGCCGCCGTCGTCCGGGTGGAGCACCCGGAGCCCGGGCGCGAGGCGCTCGGTCATCTTCCGGACGGCGTCGCCCGCTTCGGTGCCGTCCACCGACAAGGCGACCACGGCGACGTCCGGGTGGGCGGTCTGGAGCCGGACCAGCTCGGGCAGCTCCTCGCGGCACGGGCCGCACCACGTCGCCCAGACGCTGAGCAGGACCGGGCGCCGCAGGAGGTCGACCGCCCGCACGCGCTGGCCCGCGAGGTCGGCCAGGTCGAACGGCGGGAGCGTCTTCGTCGGGGGTGGAGCAGTCGCGGCGGCGACGGGCGAGGCCTCGACCGGCGGGACGGCCGCGCTCGGGAATCGTACGGCGACGATGCCGGCGTCCCCCGCCCAGGCCGCGACGAAGCCGTCCTTTGTGCGCACGAGCCGCGGGAAGCCAGCCGCCCGCGCGGTCCCCGTGGGGCCGAGGGCGACCGGCGCGCCCACGCGCCCGTCCGCGGCGACCCGCCGCACCCGCACGCGGCCGTCCTCGCCTTCCGCGGAGAGCCATAAAACGATCGCGGTCCCGTCGAGGTCGCCGGCGATGTCCACGCGCCCCACCGGGCGCGTGTCGGTCGAGGCGACGGCGACGTCGACCGGCTCGCCGAGCTCGCCGCGCTTCCCCACGAAGGCGGCCCGAACGCGCTGGCCGTCCGCCGCGCCGGTGAACCACGCGGCTGCCAGCCCCTCGCCAGCCGCCGCGATCGCCGGGCCGTTCACCGGACACCCGAGACGAGTCAGGGCTCCACTACGGCGTGCTGTTCGGCCTGAAGGCCGAAATTCCCGTACCGAAGCGGGCGCGTGAGCGGCAGAGGGTGGCGTGAGACCGGCGGCTCGTCGCCCGGCCGTATCGCGGTTCGGCTCGTTCGCGCGTTGCCCCGAGAAGGTCGAGCTCGCCATCGCCGACCGGGACTTCACGCGCGCGGAGCGGCGCTTCCTGGTCTTCGTGAAGATGGGCGTGTACGGACCGGACGGCGAGGCCGTCGAGGACGGCCTGCCCGCGACCTACTCCGAGATCGCCGAGTACGCGGGGCTCTCCTTCGAGGGCGCGCGCAAGCTGGTGCGGCGCTTCCGCGCCCGGAAGATCGTCCTCGTGCTCGAGGACGAGGGACGGCCCGGCTGCAACCGCTACCACTTGGGCGACCCGGCGGGCTGGATCGAAGACGGCGAGGACGCGCGCGGCGAGGTCCGGCCTTTCCGCCTTCTCCTCGGCGGCCAGGCTCCGGAAGGCGAGGCCGCGCGCGGCCGCGCCCCAGCGGAGGACAGCGACCCGCCTGTGGACAACTCCGCGCCCGTCGTCCGCGAGGGTGTCCCTCCTAAGCAGGGACACCCTTCGGGCGGCCCCTCCTCTCCTGTTAAGAGATCACTAGGATCGGATCGCTTTTCTGCGGGACGAGCCTGTGGAAATCTCGATCCAGACAAGCCGGGTGTCGATCGGCGGAAGCTCTACGCCAGCCGCGGGTCGGGGGCGGACTGGTGGTGCGACAGCCTCTGGCACGTCATCGCGACGATGCTCGACGAGCCCGAGCGATACGGGCTTCCGGGCGGCTGGGAGCTCGCGGCGGAGGAGCCGCGCCGGGTCGCGCCGATACTCGCGGTGGCTGTGAGCGACGCGCTGCGCCGCGTGGGCATCCGGGGCTCATGGGGGCCGGCGATTGTGCAGGACGTCGTCGCCGAGGCGGTCAAGGAGGGGCGGCGCCACGAGGACCTCGTCCGCGCACGCGCCGACCTCGATGCCCGGAACGCGGCCGAGTCGCTTCTCGCGCGGTGGCCGAGCGTGCGGGAGCGGGCGGAGGCGCTTCTGGGGCGAGGCGGCGCGGAGGAGGCGGGGCTCCGCGAGGACCTCGCCGACGCAGAGCGTGCGGTTGGCGTCCTCGCTGGCGGGAACCTCTGCGAGATCGAACTGGCCGAGGCCCTCGTCTGTGTCGCCGAGCGGCGTGTGGACGAGCTTCACGCCGAGCGCCTGGCACGAGCCGAGGCGGAAGAACGGGATGCATGCCGCAGGGCAACGGAGGCCGAGACGCGCGAGGCTCGCGCTGCTGTCGAGGTCGGTGTCGAGAAGGCTGCCGGGCTGCTTGCCGAGCTCGACGCCGTGGAGCAGCACCTTGAACGGGCGCGTGCCGAGGAGCCGGCACCGACCCCCGTTCCTCGGGCGGCGAGGGAGCGGGAAGACTGGTTCGCCGCCGCGGGCGAGCGGATGGAACGGTCGCGCGCGCTTGGTCGCGTTCAGGAAGCCCGCGATCGAGTCGCGGAATCGCTCTTCAACGCGCGCGCATGGCTCGACGAGGCGCCCGCCGACGACGTGCGGCGCGTCGCGAAGGGCATCGAGGACGCGAACGTCATGGCCCGCGCGGCCTTGGCGTCCGTGTTGACGCGGGGCGCTGGCGCGTCAGGCGGCGCCGGTCGCCCGAGCGGCGAGCATCCCGCAGGCGGAGTGCTGCTCCTGCCCGACCGAGTACCGGCGCACCACGGGGACGTGGAGGACCTGCAGCCGGTCGAGGAAGGAGCGGAGCTCCGCCGGCGTTGCGCGCCGGAAGCCGTCGGGGCGAGGGTCGTTCACGTCGATGAGGTTCACGCGGAGGGGGAGGTCCCCGAGCAGGTCCTTCAGCGCGGCGACCTCGTCGTCGCCCGTGTTCACGCCGCCCATCACGACCCACGCGACCGTGACCCGGCCGGGCGCGCTGGCCGCGTACTCGCGGAGCGCGTCGACGAGCTCGGCGAGCTCCGTCCGCCCGGCCACCGGGAGGAGCGCCGCCCGGCGTTCGGGGATCGCCGAGGTCAGCGACACGATCAGCTTGTAGGGGTGGCGCTCGCGCGTGTACCGGCGGATCTGGGGGACGAGGCCGACCGTGGAGATCGTGATGTTCTCCTTCGCGATGCGGCCCCCGCAGGGGTCGGAGAGCACGCGCGCGGCCTGGATGACGGCGTCGAACGAGTGGAGCGGCTCGCCCTGCCCCATGAAAACGGCGCCGCTCACGCGCCCCGGCGCCTCGTCGCGCACCGTGAGGAAGGCCGAGACGATCTCCCACGACTCGAGGTTCCGCGTCAGCCCCAGGCGCCCCGTCGCGCAGAAGGCGCACGCCATCGCGCACCCGACCTGGGACGACAGGCACACGGTGAAGTGATCCGGCTTGTGCAGCCCGATCCGCACCGCCTCGGAGAGCGCGCCGTCCGGCGACCGGAAGAGGTAGCGCACGCTCTTGCCCTCGTCGTCGGGCACGCGCTCGACGACTTCAAGGCGCCGCCACGTCGTGTGCACCTTCAGCGCGTCGACGAGCGCCCGGCGGGGGGCGCGGCGCGGGGTAGGGTCGTCCGAGCCGTCGGAGATCACGCGGGAGAGGACCTGGCGGGCTTCCGTCGGCGTACAGCCCACGCTGCGGTCCGCCAGGAGACCGATGAGGTCGACGGGGCGCATCCCGAGAAGGTTGGCGCACGTCTGCACGCCTACAGGTAACTCCCCTCGGATCAAGATGACAGGTCCTCACGCGCGGCGAGAGTGCACGCGCTCGCAGGCGGGCGCACCCGTGCTATCCTGCCGCACCGGAGGTCACTCATGGGCTGCAACTCCACGTCGTTCCTCAAGGGCTCCAGCAAGGGTGTCACCCGGAGTGCCGGAGGGGTCATCACCATCCCTTTGCTCGAACGGCACCCGCTCGTCGGCATCCTCGTGGGCGACTCCAACTGGGACAGCATGCCCATCCCTTGCGACGAGCTCGAGGAGCTCGGCCCCTCGATCCAAGACCTGACGCTCAACGCCGAGATCCGCAACCTCGCGGGCCTCTTCGGCCTCAAGATCGCCATCCAGAGGAAGTTCCTGGACGGCGACTGGCTCCCGGCTCCCGCGAACATCGGGGCGGGCGACACGATTCTCACCGAGCAGACTGCCGACGGCTACCCGGCGCCCGTTCTGTTCGCGGACCGCAGCCGCCTGAACGCCTACCGCATCCGCCTCCTGGCGATGTACCGCACCAAGACGGGCGGAACCTCTGGCGCGCGGGCGGACCTCTCGCTCGCTGTCTCTTGCCGCCTCTTTTGTTGTTGAGGGGACGCGTCGGCGGCCGGCGTTGCGGGAGGTGAGGGTGTGAAGGACCGCGAGGAAGATCGAGGCATTCTGCGCGTTTTCAACATGCGGTTGGGGCGATGGGAGGATTTTCCCGTTCGACCCAGCCGCATCGGTCCAGCGCATGTAGGCCGCGAGTGTCCCTCCCGCCTAAGCACGCCGAGGCTCGTTCCGCGGGTTCGATGGGATGAGGCGATTCGGGGTCACGTCGTAGGTCCGCGGGGCTTCCCGGTCCGGAATATCCCATCGCTGTTCCGCTCTCACGGAATTGCCCCTCATCCGTTCGGTGACAAGGAGGACGAGACGCTCGGACTCCAACTGGATGCGCGCGCGGCCTCACTCGTCTTGACCTCCGAGCCGGGAGTAGCCTACTTGGACGAACGTGACGAAGCACGGGCGAATCTGGTGGGGCCAGATGACATGCGCGTCGGTGCCGGCGTTAACGTGTCGCAAGTCCTCCTGGGTGAATCTAGGGTGGCGCCTTGCCGTTTCCTCGGAATCAACAAAGGCAGGTACCCGCATCGAGACGAGGACAACGTCGACACTTTTGGCCGAGCGCTCGAGATACTGGCGGACGTCGCTCGCGCAGGGGGAGGCATCATCCGCCAAGTGGAGAATTGCGACTTGCTCTGGAGCGAAATCTATCCTGACGACGTAATCCCCAGCCCTAAGACGATCGAGTCGCGGCTCACTAGTGGCGACTTTGAAGATCTGGCAAGCTTTACGCTGCTGTTGCTCGGTTGCGCGGTGCTTGACGTGCAGATCGTTCCCACGCTCTTCATGCTGGGAGGCGGGTCGGATGCCAACGACGACCCTACAAAGGCGTTCGAGGGCGTGGAGAACGCGACAGCCATCACCGACGCACTGCAGAGCGCAAGTCCGAACCACGAGGTGAAAGCTGCGGTTCCCACAATTAAGGGTTGGAGTTCCTTCTACTGGGACCCTGATGAGGTTGGGGTCGAACCGGAAAAAATCTCCGAGCGGCGGGACAAGGAAGCACAGAAGTTGTATCAACAATTCGCCCTGAACGTCTACGCTGACGGCCAGACGGAATATTTCATGGGCGAATACAACAAGAGCTGCGCCCGGAGGAAGAGTCTTGCACTCGCCGCATTCGGAGCCGGGATCGGAACTTACTTCGCCGAGCTGGAAAAAGTGCTCGCGATACTGGGGTTGGACTTCACGGACGTCATCCCCTACATCGAGTGCGGGAACGAGATGGAGGTTTGCTGGTTGACAAAGGAGCCCGACGACGGCACTCCAAGTAGCGCGATGGACGCGAGCTGTACCACCGAACCAGATGCGTGTTCGGGTCTTTTCTACGCAGACGATGACCTTTACTATGGGGCCCGGGAGCTCGCGACGTTCCACGCCATGTTGGCCGGCCCTGTGCGGCTTGCGTGCCCGAGTGCGCGGTTCCGAGCGGCTGGTCTGGCAAGCGCGACCTCGGAGGAGGAGTGGTGCCGGCGCAAGGAGTGGATGTACTTCGCCATGGGCACGGGCCTCTCCGAGGTTGTGAGCTTCTGGAATGGGCTGGGGAGTGACATCGATTGCCTCGTGGACGCGGGTGAGTTCGATGAGTACTGTTTCACTGTCGAGGAGTACGACGGTGACCGGTCGGAGCCGCAGAAGGGTGTCAACTACTGGTGGCTGAAGTCGTGTTTTGAGGCAGATTACTACTGGCCGCCGCTTGACTCGTCACTCTCGTTCAGCGCAAAGAAGCTTGTCCATCAGGTGGGATTCCACTGGTATCACTCATGGGATGACGGTCTCGACGACAGCCAGGGGTATCTACCTCAAGCGGACCTGCTGGCGCATTGCGACGACTTCGTTGAAGAGGTGGTCGAACGACTCACGCGTGAGTTCGGGCTGACGCTGACGTGGGATGTCTCCGAGGTCGGCTTTCATGCAGAGAAGCCGCCAGAGGAGGTGATGGTCGCCTCCCGCGCTGAAGTTGATGCGGGAGGCGATCCGACGGCGCGGTGGAACACGCACGCGACCCCGGAGATGCAGGCCGGCATGCTCTTCCGTTACGTCGTCAGCATCCTCTCGCGGGGACCCGAGATGCTTCTGTGGCACACCTTTATGTCACGCATCGCAGAGCGGGGCCTCGCGTCGGGTACGGAAATTGAGGGCTGGACCATCTTCGCTGCGATGGGAGTGCGTGTAGACGCGATCGACACCGAAAACAACAACTTCGACCGAGAGAGGCATGCGTTTAGGAGGCCCTCTTGGTACGCCTTCCGCCGCCTCGTATGGCTACTGCAAGAAACGTCGACGATTTCGGTGCTTGTGAATGACGGAAATGCCATGCTGCTCCGCCTTCGAGCTGCCGACGCATTCCGGAGCTCGATTCACGATAGCTACCGCTACGCGTACCTTGCTTGGGTTGATCAGCAAGCATCCGAGGGTACGCGCCTCGAATTTACGCTGGATCTTTCTGAGGATGCCTCCTATACGCGGGTCGCAACCGTCCCGAAGGTTGCATACCCCGACACCACCAGCCCCGACACGGATGATGTGAATTTCCCCACGGGCGAAACCGTCACCTGGCTCGTGGGGGCATTCAGCACCGCGACAGTCCGGGAGTATGGAATGGGGAGGTTCCGCCGTTTGGAAATCACAGTCGAGCGTGCCGACGGTGATTCAAATCCTGCGCCTGTCTGCATTCTGACGTCCGCACGACTTGCCACGGGAATGACATGACGGCCTTGCCCCTCACCTACTTCCTCGCCGGCTGCAACGAGTGCCCAGCGTCGTCCGGCGATGACGAGTGGACCGACGCAGTCGCGCCCCAGCTGGCCGAGTTCAATGAAAGTGGGACCTGTCCGGACACGCCCCCGGAGCGGGGTGTCATGAGCTGGGGCTGCGAGTACGTGCCCGAAACACAGATTGTGGACGGCGCGGATCGTTACATCGAGGCGAGCTTCTGGTTGAGGCAGGAGGACGCGGGCACGGTGGCAAGTGTTTCGCTGGACATCGCGGAGGATCCGCCCTACGAGATGACCTGCACCCGGTCGGGTGTCGATTCGTGGCATACGCGAACGAGCGGGGACCCGACGCTGGACCTGAGCGTTCGCGTGGATTTGCCTGGCCTGTGGTATCCGCCCGTTTTCGTCGTGCTTCCGGACGGAGCGGGGGGGTTCGGGCGGTACCCCACGGAGGAGGAGGATCCCGGGCGGACCATCGGCGAGGGCGCCTACGGTTGGGTTTGCTTGGAAAGCGCGTCTGGCGGGGAGAACTCGGAAGGCATTCAGGAGTCCTGGGGTGGCAGCGCCTTCTTCCACGCTGACGACTGGGAGGGGTCGCCTCTCGATGTGTTCGTGCCCCTGGACGAGGTCAACTGCGTTCCCGATGAGGTCGCCTCGACCTACGACGACGGGACCTACGGCAAGGACTGCGACGGGATCGACAATGACTACGACGGCCTCGTCGATGAGGGCGCCGAGGACACCGACCTGGACGGCACGGCTGATTGCGTCGACGAGGACGCGGAGCGTTAGTCCGCACCACTTCCACCGTACTCCCGCTCCACCGCCCGCGCCGCGTCCAGCAGCACGCGCGCCGCCCGCGCGTCGAGGCGGCGCACGAGGAGGAGGAGCTCGGCGGCCTCGGGCACGCCCGGGCCTTCGCCGGCGCACGCCGCGTCGACGAGCGCCGCGGGCGACACCTCGAGCGCCTGCGCGACCGTCAGCAGCATGTCGACCGACGGCTTGCCGACGCCGCGCTCGACCTGGCTGATCCACTCCGGCGACGTGCAGAGCGCCTCGGCAAGCTTCTCCTGCGTCAGCTTCCGTGTCCGCCGCTGCGAGGCGATGGCCGTGCCGAGGCTGCGCAGGAAGTCCGAGGTCTCCAACGTGCCGCTCCTCCGAGACCCGAAGTGCAGCAGCGAATCGGGTGCGGCTCCAGAAGGCAGGGGCTTGAATTACAGACGCGCCCCACGCTATAGGTACGGATGCCCGGCGCGCTCCCGCGTCGTAGGTTCGGCCTCCGAGGTCTCCATGACGGTCGGTCCGCAACTTCGGGTAGGCGATCCGCCCACGGATGCTCGCGCGTGAGGGGCTTCGCTTCCTCCACACACCGTTTCGTCGAGGCGCGTCACTGCGCGGCCGGCGCCTACGTCGTCCCTGGCGACGTGGAGGACGCGCTCGCGCGGGAGGAGGTGCCGACGCGCGCGCGGGACCTCGTCATGCGCGTCGCGTCGCTCGTCTACGACCTCGAGGACGAGGAGTACCGCATGGGGTTCGTCTCCTCCTGAGAGTGGTGGCTCGACGAGCTCGGCGTGCGAAGTGGCCGCGAGGAGGCGGAGGCGGCCGAGGACCTGCAGTACCTCTGCGACCGCGGCATCCTGCTTCGCATGCCGGTAGGCGGTTGCCAGTTCGTGCACCACATCGGCGTCCCCGACCAGTGGGGTTCGCCGCTGGACCTCGACGGGCGCCCCGCGCTCGTGATGACGTCGAATGGGACCTTCGAGCCCCGTGTGATCTACGTCCGCGGATTCGTGCCGGCGCTCAGCGACCCTCCGAGCGCGGCTGGACCCCCGGGGGGTACCACTTCGCGCACACCCGCTCCCACGCCTCGGCGACGGCGACCGAGACGGCCGCGTTGAGGTCGACGCCCCACGCGCGGGACAGGTCCTTGAGCTTCCCGTCGACGAGCTCGGTGAAGCGCATGGTGCGCTGGAAGCGGCCGTCTGGCGAGGGCGCGGTGGTGGACGTGCCGGGCGCCTGATCATCCGGTGAGCGGGCATGCCGACGGGGAAGGGGCTCGGAGCGCGGAGCGTGCAGCGGGCGCGGCGGCGAAGCCGCCGCCATCGCGGGCGGCGGCGACTCCCGCCGCGGGGGCGCGGCCTTGGGGTGCTCCACGACGCGCGGCGGCGCCTGGTCGGTAACCGGAGGAGGCGGAGGCGGTTCAGGCCGGGCCTCGTGTGCGGCGATGCGGGGCGCCTCGGCGAGCCCGCGCTCAGCGAGCGCGCTGCGCGCGTCCGCGGACGCTCCCGTTGGCGCGTAGGCCCCCGCGTAGGGCTCGGGCTCGTAGTCGAGCGAGAAACGCTTCCGGCCCACGCCTACCCCCTTTCTGCCACGCGCCGCACGCTCCGCCGGGCAAAGCCGAGGCGCGCGAGCACGTCCGACGCGAGCTCCTGCAAGACCTGCACGCCGTTCGTGCCCGCGCCGTACGGGACCTCCCAGGCGGGCGCGTAGAACTCGCCGGCGCGCTTGATCGCGGCGCTGTCCGGCACGACCTTGCCCCACACCGAGAGACCGCGCACGCGGCTCGCCGCCTTCTGCATCGCCGCGAGCGTGCGCTGGCCACCCGCATCGGCCCGGTTGAAGACGAGGAGCACCTGGCTCGACTCCCCGAGCATCGACGGCAGCACGTTCGTGAGATCCTCGATGGCCATGCGGCCGTCGCACGGCGCGATCCAGAGGTCGGCCTTCACGCGCGAGGCGATCTCGATGGAGGCCGGGGTGTCGACGACCACCAGCTCGGCGCCGCGCAGACCTGTCGGCGGCGCGTCGGGCGAGTACACGACCGTGACGCTCTTGCTGAAGTCGAAGACCGCGCCGTCACGGTGGCCGGCGTCGCCGCGCGAGAGCCACTTGGGGAGGTCGCCCTGGCGGTCCATCGCGACGGCGATGGTGCGGACGCCGAGCGCGTCCGCGGCGTAGACGACGTGCGCCGCGAGCGTCGTCTTTCCGACGCCGCCCTTGTTGTTGTACACGGCGAGGGTTTTCATTTGGTGCCTCCCTGATGCCTGGTTGGTGTCCGGCTGGTGCCTGTGAGAACCATACCAGAGAATATCGTGTTATTTCGGGCCATCCGACGCTTTCGTTCGGGTTCGCGTTAAATCGGGTCATTTGGTTTTTTGTTGACAGGCGCCGGCGCGCTCCGATAGCCTCCACGTGCCCTCACTGGACATCG